>DATJTB010000242.1:0-6611 GCA_035503795.1 Methylocella sp. | reverse complement strand
AAGCAGGCGACGACCTGCTCGACGTTTCTGACGGTCTGATTGCAACCGTGGCAAGCTGGAAACTCATATCCTTGCGGAGCCACCCTGGCTGTGAAGAAAACCCGGGCAGGGCAGTGATCCAGCTCTATCGCTGGGGCTATCCCGCAGCAGCAACAGATCTGGTGTTTAGCTAAAAAATCGGCTTTTCGTTTGGCCTTGGCCTTCGCCTGCCCCATCTCGTTCTTCTTTTCTAATCCACGAAAGCCGCCTTATACCCGGGCCCTGAAAGCCGCGTCTATCGTTTTCCTTTCGACCCCCGTTTTGCGCTCCGACCAGCAAAGGCCCGCGGCTTGGCCTCGCCGCCGCCGAAATTATGCGGCCCCATTTCGGAATCTATGGGCTTATGCGGGCGATGCGCCGGCAGATTGGCCGCCGGCCCATATTTCTGCGCTCCGTTAAATGAGCCGGCCCGCACTTCGATTTCGCTTTGGCTCGCCAGCGGATCCTCCGCCACGGCGAGTTCGACCGCCTGCAGCCGTTTCAACTCGTCGCGATAGCGGGCCGCCTCTTCGAATTCGAGATTGGCGGCGGCCTCCTTCATGCGCTTTTCGAGATCCTCGACAGCCGCCCTGAAATTATGGCCGGTCAGCATCTCCGGCGCGGTGAGCCCGGCGTCTATCGTGACGTGATCCTGCTCATAGACTGAGCCCAGAATATCGGCGATGCCGCGCTTGATCGAAACGGGCGTGATGTTGTTAGCGAGGTTATAAGCTTGCTGTTTCTCGCGCCGTCGGTTCGTCTCGGCCATGGCGCGGCGGATCGAGCCGGTCTCCTGATCGGCATAAAGGATCACCTTGCCGTCGACATTGCGCGCGGCGCGGCCGATCGTCTGGACGAGCGAGGTCTCGCTGCGCAAGAACCCTTCCTTGTCCGCATCGAGAATCGCGACGAGGGCGCATTCGGGGATGTCGAGCCCCTCGCGCAGCAGATTGATGCCGACCAGCACATCGAAGGCGCCGAGCCGCAAATCGCGGATGATCTCGATCCGCTCGATCGTATCGATGTCAGAATGCATATAGCGCACGCGAACGCCACGCTCATGCAGATATTCGGTGAGATCTTCCGCCATCCGCTTGGTGAGGACAGTGACGAGCGCCCGGTAGCCCTTGGCGGCGACCTCCCGCGCTTCGCCCAGAAGATCATCGACCTGGGCACGCGCCGGGCGGATCTCGACCGGCGGATCGATGAGGCCGGTCGGGCGGATCACCTGCTCGATGAAGACACCTCCCGTTCGTTCGAGCTCCCAATGAGCGGGCGTCGCCGAGACGTGGATCGATTGCGGCCGCATTGCATCCCATTCCTCGAACCGCAAGGGCCGGTTGTCCATGCAGGAAGGCAGGCGGAAACCATATTCGGCGAGCGTCGCCTTGCGACGGAAATCGCCCCGATACATGCCGCCGATTTGCGGAATGGTGACATGCGACTCATCGGTGAAGACCAGGGCATCGTCGGGCAGATATTCGAACAGGGTCGGCGGCGGCTCGCCCGGCAGGCGACCGGTCAGATAGCGCGAGTAGTTCTCGATCCCCGCGCAGGAGCCGGTCGCCTCCAGCATTTCAAGATCGAAGAGAGTGCGCTGTTCGAGCCGTTGCGCCTCGAGCAAACGGCCGCTCGCGTTGAGCTCGGCAAGACGCTGCTTCAATTCCGCCTTGATGCCTTTGATCGATTGCAGGAGGGTGGGGCGGGGCGTCACATAATGGGAATTGGCGTAGACCTTGATGAATTCGAGATCCTGTGTTTTCTTGCCGGTCAGAGGATCGAATTCCACCAGCGTTTCGATCGAATCGCCAAAGAAATTGATCCGCCAGGCGCGGTCCTCATAATGGGCGGGAAAGAGCTCGATCGTGTCGCCGCGCACCCGGAAAACACCGCGCGAAAAATCGCCGGCCGAGCGTTTGTATTGAAGCGCAACAAGGTCGGCGATGAGCTGGCGCTGGTCGATCTTTTCGCCGAGCTTCAAGGTGAAGGTCATCGCCGTATAGGTCTCGACCGAGCCGATGCCATAAATGCAGGAGACGGAGGCGACGATAATCACATCATCGCGCTCGAGCAGGGCGCGGGTCGCGGCATGGCGCATCCGGTCGATCTGCTCATTGATCGAGCTTTCCTTCTCGATATAGGTGTCGGTGCGCGGCACATAGGCTTCCGGCTGATAGTAGTCGTAATAAGAGACGAAATATTCGACCGCATTGTCGGGAAAGAAGCTCCTGAACTCGCCGTAGAGCTGCGCGGCGAGCGTCTTGTTGGGCGCCAGAATGAGCGCCGGGCGGCTGGTGCGCGCGATGACCTGGGCCATGGTGAAGGTCTTGCCGGACCCGGTGACGCCGAGCAGCACCTGGTCGCGCTCCAAAGCCTGAATACCTTGGACCAGCTCATCGATGGCCCCCGGCTGGTCGCCTTTCGGCTCATAGTCCGAGACGATGCGGAATTTCAGGCCACCCTCGGATTTCTCCGGGCGTGGCGGCCGGTGCGGTGTCCAGGGCTTTTTCTCCCGCAGATTTGGGTCGCCGCGTTCCAGAAGCTCTTTCAGCGATTCGATCGTGGCCGTCGCGCCGGTCTCACCGAAATTTCCGCGAGGCCCGGCCTCATAGGGCGCGACCGGCGCCTCGGACACGCCGGATGGACGTTGGTTCAGCGCCGGATTGAGCAGGGCCGCAAGGTGCTCGCCGAGCGGCTGCACCTCAGGCTTCGACGCTTTGGCGCGAGAGGTTTTTTTTGTGCTGGAGGTTTTCGGAGCCTTGGCCATGGGGTTAATATGGGGCAATTCAGGCGGAGAGCAAAGGTCGGCTGCACCGGTACTGAAGTTTGCCACGCTTTATCGGCGGGGAGCGGGTGGATCCCATTCTGTGGTGGGCACGCGTTTTCCGGAGTTCCATCGTGGCTAAAAGCGATCGTCGATGCCAAGACCCTGGAGTGTATCAGTGGATATTTGCATCCGAATTCATTTGGTGCGTTCTAATCCCTGGTGATTTCGATTAAGGCTGCCGATCGATACCCCGAGGGTTGCCGGGAGAACTCCAGAATGCAAATTTCTCAGCGTGCTCGTATCGGCCTTATTGCATTGGTCGCTATGATTGGCGCGACTGTTTCGTCCGCGGTTTCTGCCGACAGCGGCATAATCCACATTTCGGTGGTGAAGGGCGGTTGGTTCATCGGCGCGAACGGAGGATCGGGCACGCTCATCTTTCACGGACGCCGCTACCCTTTGTCGGTCGGCGGCGTAGACGCTGGCTTGGTCTTCGGTCTCTCGCAGACGACATTCACTGGCCGCGTCATCCACATTCAGAGACCGTCGGACGTCGCCGGAGTCTATGTCGCCGCCGGGGCTGGCGCTGCCCTTGGGATTGGTGCACGGCTGATCGAACTTACCAACGACAAGGGCGCCGTATTGCAATTGGAAGGCCGACAAATCGGCTTGATTGCAAATCTTGACCTGAGCGGCCTAGCCATTGCGCTGCAATAACGATGGCGGCCTAACACTGCGACCTGTAATACCGCGTGAATGCGAAACGTCCGCAATTGCGAGCCGCCTTAGTTGGGGAGGAAGTCGCGGATGGCCGCCGCGATCTCCGTGGCGTGCGTTTCCAGCGCGAAATGTCCGGTGTCGAAAAAGCGCACGGTTGCGCCCGGGATGTCTCGCCGGAAGGCCTCGGCGCCCACGGGCAGGAAGAACGGATCGTTCTTGCCCCACGTCGCAAGCAATGGTGGTTTGGCGGTCCTGAAATAATTCTGGAAGGCTGGGTAGAGCGCGACGTTGCTCTTGTAGTCGCCAAAGAGATCAAGTTGCAGTTCGTCGGCGCCGGGGCGCGCGAGATAAAAGTTGTCGAGCGAATAGCCGTCTGGAGAAACCGACGTGGGATCGGCGACCCCATGCGTGTACTGCCAAACAGTCGCCTCAGGTTTGAGGAAGTCGCGCAGTGCCGCGCGGTTTGCTTGCGACGGATCCTGCCAATAAGCTCGGATCGGATTCCAACCGTCACTCAGCCCTTCCTCATAAGCGTTGCCGTTCTGAGAGATGATCCCCGTGATCCGGTCCGGATGTTTCAGGGCCAGCCGGAAGCCGGTCGGCGCACCGTAATCGAAGACGTAGATGGCATAGCGTTCGAAGCCGATGACTTCGGTGAAACGATCGATTGTGTCCGCGATGCGGTCGAAAGTGAAGCCACGAAGCGGCAGATCGGACTTTCCGAAGCCCGGCAGGTCGGGAGCAACGATGTGATATCGATCGGCGAGGAGGGGAATCAGGTCGCGAAACATATGGCTCGCGCTCGGGAACCCGTGGAGCAGGAGCAGTTTTGGAGCGCCGGGGGCGCCGGCCTCGCGATAGAAAATCTTGAAACCGTCCACATCGGCGGTTTGGTATGCGATAGCGGTCATGACGCTTCTCCTTGATATGATAACTGTAATTACGCTGCTTAAGAGGTTACTATTGAGGAGGCGGCGCCAACTCAACCTCGCTGGGTTGCCGGGTGCCGAGACCCCTTGCCGGTTTTGCGGAGGGTCGGGTTTAGCCCACGTCGACCGCTTCGATTGCCTCGTGGATGATATCGATGACGGCGGACGGTACCGTCACCATTGGCGCGTGATCGGCGGGGTGCGAATGCACGCGGGCCTTCATACGCTCGGCCATGAAGCGCTGGTTTTCATGAATGATCATCCGGTCCTGCTCCGCGACGAGATACCAGGCCGGCCGGTCCTTCCATAGCGGCCGCTCCATGGCCACCGTGATGCATGCAGGCGAGATCGGCCGCTGAACCGCTGCCAATAGAGCGAGTTCGTCTGCCGACGCATTTTGCGCAAAGGCGTCAGCGAAGGCCTGCTCGGGAAGATAGATCAGCCCGTGACCGTCGGGCGCGCGCTTGGGCGCCCGCGGATGCGGTTCGCCACGATAGAAGACATCCGCAACCGTTTCGCCTTCGTCCGGGGCCAGGGCTGCTACATAGACGAGTGCGCTCACCTTCTCGCTGCGCGCCGCGCCGATCACGGCCCCGGCGTAAGCATGACCGACGAGGATGACGCGATCCGTCATACGCTCGATCGTTCGATCAAGCGCCATCACATCCTCTTGGAACGAGGTCAGCGGTAATGGTGCGGCTGCCACTTTCAACCCACGAGACGCCAGGGGGCTGATGATCTTTGCCCAGCTTGATCCGTCGGCCCAAGCCCCATGGACGAGCACGACACTCACGTCCTTTCCGGACATCACGGCTCTCCTTACCTTGTGCATAACCGCTCAGTTGACAATGGTATGGTTACTCAACCGGCAGTAACTTGTCAAGTAGCTATTGAAAGGTTATTTAAAGGGGGCTTCACGAATGAGCGCGCAGGCAGATCGCCTCTCCGCAACAGAAAACAAGGGCTGTGATGAGCAAACGTCCGCCTGCGATTTTTATCGGGGATGCTGTCGGGTTGGATTTCCTGAATTCCATCGCGACACCGATCGACACGCCCGTCGATTGGATCGGCGACGGCGAAGGATTGCTGAGCTGGCTGGAGCAGGCTCAGCTCGTGCCCGCCGATGAGCTCAAGATTATTCGCGCAAAGGCGCTTCCCGGGGAACTCGACAAGGTTGCGGATCAGGCGAGAAATTTGCGTGAATGGTTCAGAGGCTTCGTGCAGCCGCGCAAGGGGCGTCCTCTGATGGCCAAGGATTTCGGCGCGCTGGAGCCGCTAAACCGTTTGCTGGAACGCGACGAGGCTTTCAGCCGAATCGGACTGCATAAAGACGGCCAGGTGCCCTTCGAACTTCAATCCATGCGGCGGTGGCGTTCGCCTGAGACTCTGCTTCTTCCAATTGGGGAAGCGCTCGCGCGGTTCGTCTGCACGGAAGATTTTTCCGATGTGAAAGCCTGCGAAGGACTGGCCTGCACACTTCTTTTTGTTGATCTCACGCGAGGTCGTGCGCGGCGATGGTGCAGCATGGCGATATGCGGGAATCGAGCGAAGCAAGCAGCACACCGACATCGGCTAAAATCCGGTCAATCGACGGCAACTCCCTGACGGAAAATCTGGTCGCGGCATGGTGCGACCGGCGCACTCGGAAACTGCCCAGTGGACCTCGCTCAGATCCGCGAGGCAGAAGGGTACTTGCCTGTCGGTTTCGCCGCCTTGGCGTTGAATATTTTCTTTACGCCGAATTTTGGGGGCTTGGCGATGCCGCCAACATGGGCCGAATCAAGTACGGCCAAAATTTTACAGTAGTCATTACGCCTCAAGAAACAAACAGAGTTCATTCCTCATTTGTGTTTCTAGCAAATGCCGACGCAGCAATAATTACAAAATGGGCCAGCAAAATTGCGTTGAGACTATTGTTCGTCAAGCACCTCCAAGATTTTGATCAAACCTCGATGGAAATTGGACGGAAAATAAAATACCTCCATCTCATTAAGCCCATTTACGAGCCATTCTTTAGTATTTCTCAATTGTGAACCGGACCGCGCAAGCCTTGCCGCCCGCTCAATGAGGGTAAATGCTCCTGATACCGCCAGTTCGTAGAGCTGGGCCTCATGCGCTGTCTTAATTTCATCAAACCTCAACTCAAGGGGACTAAACCAGTGAGCACGCTCGACCGG
>DATJTB010000241.1:0-4518 GCA_035503795.1 Methylocella sp. | reverse complement strand
TACACAAGGCCAACCCCAGCCCAGCAACGCGCCTTCCAACTCCTCGGCGTCAACCCCGAACGTAGCCAGTAACCTCCCCTCGCCCGAAATAATCCAAAGCGAGATCAATAGTTTATCGTTCCAAACAATTGGAAGTTCAGTTTAGCTGAAATTTTGCAAGTTCATTCGGTAGGTCTTGGAGGTCACAAAATATCGACTTATTAAAGAGCGAGCACACCGAGATCGCCGACCGCAAGGCTTCCGGGCAATAGCCCGCGCGCCCGCGCCGTGATCTTATAGTCTTCGCCGTTGCCGGCAATCTCGAAGAGATGGTAGCTGGCGCGATGATGCGGCCGGCCACAGAGAGCTGAAGCGGACGGCACGCCGACGACCGGCACAAGGCCGCGGGGACCCTCAAGGCGCGTCAGGCGCAACTGGTGATCGTGGCCGTGCAGGATCAGCTCGGCGCCGGCACGTCGGATCAGCCGGATGAACGCCTGGCCATCGACAAGACCCCGGCTTAGCCGGGACGCAGGCCCTGTTTCCGGCGGATGGTGCAAGAGCACCACGCGGATAAGGCCCGCTAGCCGCGCGAGGCCGAGAAGCTCTTCCGCCCAGGCCAATTGGGTTCGACCGAGATGCCCGGCGGCGATGAAGGGAGGCGTCGGAACGGCGGAGGAGAGGCCGATGATGGCGACATGGCCGCGCACCCGCAAATAGGGATAAGGACCATCGCCTCTCGTCTCGCCATGTGTCCAAGGCGTGAAAAGGCGGGCCAGCTCCGGCAGGGAGCCGCGCACATAGGCATCATGATTGCCCGGCACGAAGCTCACATCCTCGGATGGACCCAGCGTTTCGAGCCAGTTGCGCGCCAACTGGAACTCGCTCGGCAGGCCGAGGTTGGAAATGTCGCCCGTCACGACGATATGGCTTGGGTGACGGGTTTTCATATCCGCGACGATTTGCGCGAGAACCTCCATGTCATGGATGCGACAGCGTCCGCGCGTCCAGTTCAAATAGCCGGTCATCCGCTTGCCGAGGAGCTCGCGCCGGCGCGGGCGCGGCAATGGACCAAGATGCGGGTCCGAGAGGTGGGCAAGAAGGAATTTCACTTCACCAATTTCGCTTGGGGCCTGAACGCCGGTTCTTCCATAGGCAGCCGTCACCATTAAGAGAGATGAGCCTCGCAAGGCCGGCAAGCCGACGGGCAAGCGGGAACACCTCGCTCCCCTTGCCATGTCTTGCGGCGCTAGCAGGGTTTTGCCGGTGGAGCAAGCCCTTCCTTCATCTTCCCGGCAATCGGCTTTTACAGATTGTTTACCTTGAATTGGGATGTTTTCTCGGACCTACCGCGCGCCCGCCTCCAAGGACCGCTTCTGATTGCGGCGACCGCGGCAAACAATGAAGCCGAATGATCACGCTTTTCCATCATCCGCTATGCCCGCACTCCCGCTTCGTTCGATTGCTCCTCGCCGAATATGCGATCAAGCCGGAGCTCATTGAGGAAAAGCCTTTTGAGCGGCGCCGGGATTTCCTGCTGCTCAATCCGGCCGGACAGACCCCAGTGCTCGTCGAGCAATCGGGCCTCGTGCTCTCGGGACCCGGGCCGATCGCCGAATATTTCGACGAGACGCGCGGTTTCGCCTTGGGCCGTCACAGGCTCCTGGCCGAGGATCCGGTCTCGCGCGCCGAGGTCCGCCGCCTGTTTGACTGGTTTACCCAGAAATTCTACCAGGAGGTCAGCCATTGGCTGATCACGGAAAAGGTCTATAAGCGCTACATGTCGCGTGAGCAGGGCGGCGGTGGTCCGGACATGGATCTCGTCCATTCGGCAAGGGTCAATATCCGCACGCATTTGCGCTATATTGGCTATTTGGCGAGCCACAGGAACTGGCTGGCCGGAGACCGCCTCTCGCATGCCGACCTTGCCGCGGCGGCGCAGCTCTCCAGCGTGGATTTTCTCGGCGACGTGCCATGGGACGAGAACGAGCCGGCCAAGAACTGGTATGCACGGATCAAATCACGGCCAGGGTTCCGCACCCTGCTCGCCGACCGTCTGCCGGGCCTCAGTCCGCATCCGGTCTATGCGGATCTCGACTTTTAGAGGCCGCGCGCCCAAAACGGGGTGGCGGGACCACAGGACTGGCGCCGGGTTTCAAAGCCCGCTTGCGGGCCAAAGCCCGCCACCTCGGCTTCGATCTGTGCCGGATCACCCATCCAGACAGCATCCCGGAAGCCCCCGGCCGGCTTTCGGCGTGGCTCGAAAGCGGCGCGGCCGGCACCATGGTTTGGCTCGCCACCACCCAGGATCGCCGTGCCGACCCCAAAAAATTATGGCCCGAAACCCAAAGCATTCTCATGCTCGGCATGAATTACGGGCCGGATTTCGATCCTCTCGCGCCGCTGGCATTCAAATCCCGCGGCGCCATCTCGGTCTACGCCCGCCATCGGGATTATCATGATCTCATCAAAGGAAAGCTCAAGCTTCTTGCCACTTGGATCCTGAAGGAAGCGCAGGGAGGCGATGTCAAGGTCTTCGTCGATACGGCGCCGGTGATGGAAAAGCCGCTGGCACAGGCTGCCGGCCTCGGCTTTGCCGGCAAGCACACCAATCTCGTCTCGCGCGACTTCGGCTCCTGGCTGTTTCTCGGCGCCATCTTCACCACTCTCGAGATTCCGCCCGATCGGCCCGAGGCCAATCATTGCGGAAGCTGCACGGCCTGCCTCGATGTCTGCCCGACCAACGCCTTTCCGCGACCTTTCGTGCTCGACGCGCGCCGCTGCATCTCCTATCTCACGATCGAGCACAAAGGCCAGATCGGGCACGAGTTCCGTCCGCTCATCGGCAACCGGATTTATGGATGCGATGATTGTCTCGCGGTCTGCCCATGGAACAAATTCGCGGTCGCCTCGCGGGAGGCCAAGCTCAAGGCCCGCCCGGATCTCATGGCGCCGAATATCGCCGATCTGCTTTGCCTTGACGAAGCCCAATTCCGGGCGTTCTTTTCCGGCAGCCCCGTGAAGCGGATCGGCTTTGACCGCTTCACCCGCAATGTGCTGATTGCGGCCGGCAACAGCGGCGATCCGCGGCTTGCCGAGCTGGTTGAAGAAAAGCTCAAGAGCCCTTCTGCTCTTGTCCGGGGCATGGCCGTGTGGGCGCTGTCGCAGCTCTTGCCATCTGAAAAGCTTGCCCGGATCGCCGAGCGGTTTCGACCGGGCGAACGCGACGCCGAGGTCGAAGCGGAATGGGCGGCATGCATGGATGGTTTTGGAAAGGCCGGCCTTGATGAATCTCTTCGCGTTCGGCCTCGGCTATAGCGCCCGCTATTTCATCGCGCACACCAGCCATTCCCTCACGGCGGCGGGCACCCTGCGCGACCTCGCGCAACGCCACGAGTTGGCGAGCGAGGCCATCGAGACCCTTCTCTTCACGCCGGTGGTCGATGAAGCGGCCATTGCCGCGAAACTGGCCGAAGCCGATGTCATTCTCGTCTCGATCCCGCCGGATCTTTCCGCCGATCCGGTGCTGGCGAAATTCGGCCACCGCCTCGCCTCGCTGCGGCGGCCGCAGACCATCGTCTATCTTTCAACCCTCGGCGTCTATGGCGACCGCCAGGGCGAATGGGTCGATGAAACGGCCACCCCGGCGCCGCGGACCGATCGCTCCCTCGCAAGGCTCAGGGCCGAAAAATCCTGGACAGCCATCGGCAAGGTGCCGGGCAAGCGCGTCTTTATCTTGCGGCTCGCTGGAATCTATGGGCCAGGGCGCAACATGCTCTTGAGCCTCAAGGCCGGCACGGCGAAGCGCGTCGTGAAGCGCGGCCAGATCTTCAACCGGATCCATGTCGAGGACATCAAGCGGGTGATCGATGCCGTGATCGCGCATGAGGGCGACGGCGCGATCTTCAACGTCAGCGATGACGCGCCCTCGCCGCCGCAGGATGTGATCACCTACGCGGCCAACCTGATGGGGATCGAGCCGCCGCCCGAGCAGGATGTCGCCGCCGCCAATCTGAGCCCCCTCACCCGCAGCTTCTACGATGAGAACAAGCGCGCTTCGAACCGCAGGATCAAGGACGAGCTGGGCGTCCGGCTCGCCTATCCGACCTATCGGCTTGGGCTCGAGGCGCTGTGGGAGGCCGGCGAAGGACGGGAAAACCACCCTGCCGATGGCACTGCTGGTCTCGCCTAGGCTATGGACCCGGCCTTTTGTCCGATGGCGGGCCGCGACCTTACCAAAATGTTTCACGTGAAACATTTTGGTCCGATTGGGCTCGAAAATCTTACAAGGCCAGGGACGAGCATTGCTCTCAAAGAAGTGGGATTGACGAAACCGGATGTCTTTTGACACCGTTTGATCTGCTAATCAAAGCTTGCCATGTAGCGCAGCTCGCTTTGGCAAATTGGGTATGTTTGAGGCCGATCCGACGCCGTGCGCCGACGAGGACATAGGCCCTTGAAGCAAAGTAAAGCCGCAGTTGATTGGTCCGCATCTTCGCCGCCGAGGTGCGATCAGCGCAGAGATCGAGCTGACATTCC
>DATJTB010000240.1:0-3259 GCA_035503795.1 Methylocella sp. | reverse complement strand
CAAGGCGAGACATTTCTTGCCGAGGAGCGCATTTCCCCCATAGCCCGAGCCATAGGACCAGATCTCATAGGTCTCGGGGAAATGGACGATATATTTGCGTTTGATGTCGCCTTCGCAGGGCCATGGCACGTCTTTCTCGCCGGGCTTCAGCGGTGCGCCGATTGAATGCATGCAAGGAATGAAAAAGCCGTCGGCTCCCAACGCGTCGAGCACCGGCTTGCCCATGCGGGTCATGATCCGCATATTGATGACGACATAGGGGCTGTCGCTGAGCTGCACGCCGATCTTGGCGATGGGCGAGCCGATCGGCCCCATGCTGAAGGGGATGACATACATCGGCCGTCCCGCCATGCAGCCATCGAACAGCCCGTTCAGGGTCGCGCGCATTTCGGCCGGCGGCGCCCAATTATTAGTCGGGCCGGCATTCTCCTTGCTGTTCGAGCAGATGAAGGTGCGATCCTCGACGCGTCCGACATCGGAGGGGTGCGAGCGGGCAAGATAGGAATTTGGGCGCTTCTCAGGATTGAGGCGGACGAGGGTTCCGGCATCGACCATCAGCTGGCATAGCCGGTCATATTCCTCCTGGCTGCCGTCCACCCAGACGATCTGAGCGGGCTTGCACAGCGCCGCCATTTCGCCGATCCAGTCGCGCAGCTTGGCATTGTTCGTCTGGCTGGTCACGATCGCATCCATCGATATCCCTCCCAAAGTTAGAGGCCCTACCCTTCGCCGCCGAACCCGATTGCAGCGGACAGCTTTTCGCTCGTAGGTAACTGAATTGTGGGGGAGCACAAGGAATTTTTTTCGACCTTCGGCGAAATGCCAAAAGCGATGAACGGCAGTCATCCGTCCATTATGGTATAGAAATGTGTAGGTTCGGCAAAGTTTCTTATATCAAGAGGTCCGGCCCCTCAAACTCGCCCCATTACCCCCCGTCACCACCTGCTCGCCAAAATCAATCACGTCCGGAGGATTGACGCGCCATGTCCCATCCCTCTTCGCACGGCTTCATGGCCGTGTTGTCGCTCGTTCTTTGCACCGCCCTCCTTGCTGTTCCGGAAGAGGCGGCTGGCAAGTCCAGGAACAAGGAACAGCCGCAGCCATCCACCACCGGCGCGGAAGGGAAGAAGGGAGGAAAGCCTTCGCAAGTCGGCAGCTTTGGCGACTGGGGTGTTTTCGTCGCGCAAGGCGACAAAACCAAGACCTGCTATGCCTTGGCGGCGCCCAAGGAACGGCTGCCCGCCAAGCTGCACCGCGATCCGGCCTATCTGTTCATTTCCACAAGGCCCGGCGACCATGTGCGGAGCGAGATTTCGATCATCATGGGCTTTACGGTCAAGGAAAGCGCTCCCGCTCGCGCCGAGATCGGCGGCGCGAGTTTCGATCTCGTCGCCAAGGGCTCGAACGCCTGGATTAAGAACCAAGCCGAGGAACCCCAATTCATCGAGGCTTTGAAGAAGGGGACAAAGCTGACGGTCAAAGCGTCCTCGCTCAAGGGCAATGTCACAACCGACAACTATGCGCTTGTCGGCCTCTCGCAGGCGCTCGAGCTGGTAGCGAAGGAATGTCCTTGACTACAGCGGGATGAGCAAAAGTGTGAAGCGGTTTTGCGCTCGCATCCCGCTCTCAATGACGAGAATCGATCACGTTTCATGATTTTGGATCGATTCGATCCAAAATCATCGTGATCTAGAGGTGCCTGTCAAAGAATCCTTATCTTCCGGATGCAATGGCCAAGCCGGCCGGTGCATGCGATCTGGGATCTGAAACTGCGTTTGTCAAATCCCCCTTTCCGCAAGTCCCCGCCGCATTCCAGACCCGCTTTTGGGTGGCCGCAAGCCGGTCAACCGCTGAATTTTCGGAGCAGGCTGGAGGAGACACCAAGAGCCCATTTGAATGGGAAAGCAAGGCGTTTCAGCTTGTCTTGGAAGGTTGGCACCTCGCCGATCGACAGAGCCAATTCATCGGCATTTTTTCTTCCCCCGTAAAGGCGGACGATTTCGATCCATTCGCGGTGACAAAGAGCCTCATTCCGCGAAGAGAAGCCTCCGCCAAAATAAACAGCGAGCAGAACGTCACAATTGTGAACGCGCGCGCCGGCCGCCCGTTGGCGGCACAAGAACTCGAGATCGGCAGCGACATGATAATTCGTATCATAACGACGCTCGCGCAACAGCGCCGTGCGCGTCAATGTCGCTTGATGACAAGGCAAATCCCGATACCACTGGCTTGAAATCACGCCTTCCGTCAGGGCAGACCATGTGCAGGCGAAATCCGATGCCTTATGCAACTCTTCGACGCTCGACTCCTTGACGTAAATATGATGGCCGATAATGAAGTCCGGGTCTATTTTCCTAATGTCTTCCATAGCTTCGGCAAGCGCATCCGGATATGCAAACTCGTCTCCAGCATTCATGAAGAGAATGTACCGGCCAATCGCCACATCGGCGGCCTTGTTCATCCCGTCATAAGGGCCTTCGTCGCGTTCGGATTTCCAATAGTCGAGAACATCGCTCTTGTTGCGGATCAAATCCAAGGTCCCATCATCGGAATCGCCATCGATGACAATGACTTCCTTGTCGCAATAGCTCTGAGCCAGAACGGAAGACAGCGTATCCAGGAAGCCGGCCGCGCCATTGCGCACGACGATGGCAACCGTCACCATGCGAGTATTCTGTTGTTGATAGCCGGTGATCCGACGACCTCCTTCACGAACGGTCGATGAGCCGGCAACCATAGGGATGCCATCGCGCCGGGGTGGCGACGGTTGGGGCCGGCGATGGGCCGTTTCTCCCATGAGAAAGGCATTCTTATATTCACCGAACAGATAAGCTGGCAAAATGTCCGACTGATCGTACTGCCATCTTTTGAAACCACGTTCGATCGTTCTACGCGCATTGGCACCGATCTTTCGGGCAGCGCAAAAATCCAGTGGATGCGGATTCTCTACATCATAGAAAAGGCCTGATATGCCATGGGTCATATATTCCGACATGGTTGGTGCGTTTGGAGCGACAACACATTGTCCGCGCGCCATGGCCTCGAGAAAGGCCATTCCTATTCCTTCATATGGTCTGGGCGCGAAATATACATTGGCCTCGGCGACGAGCTTTTCGAGGTCTTTTCGATCTTCAAGCCATTGTGAAGCCGTGAGGATAAGCTTGGTTCTGTCCGCGCTACACGGGATGTGTGGATCCCCGCAATCCGGATCCATCGCGAGGTGCAGATGAAAGCTGGCAAACTCTTGATTGGCGCACAA
>DATJTB010000239.1:0-5192 GCA_035503795.1 Methylocella sp. | reverse complement strand
GATCTCGGCTTGGTCCATAGCGCCGCCCCATCGGAAATTCGGGCCGGCTCGCCGTCTTTCTCACGGATGAGATCGACAGGCACTGTGAGCGCGCTTGAATGCTCGCGCGCGATCCGCTCGATCCTTGAGGCTTCAAGATAGTCCTTCGACGCTTCATTGAGATGCAGAACAACCCGTGTTCCGCGAGCTGGCGCCTCAGCCTCGGCAAGCGGCGCGATGGAAAAACTGCCCTGGCCATCCGAATGCCAATGATAGGCCCGCCCTTCACCGGCCCGCCTCGAAAACACATCGACGCGGTCCGCCACCATGAAGGCTGAGTAGAAGCCAATCCCAAACTGGCCAATCAAATCATGCTTTTCACTCGGAGCCTCCGTTTCCCTTTCCTCCTGCCGCGCAACCTCATCGTTTTGCGGCGCAAGACGTTCGAGAAACGCCCTTGTGCCGGAGCGGGCGATCGTGCCCAGGTGCTCGGCGAGCTCGACCTCGGACATGCCGATCCCATTGTCCTCGATCGCGAGGGTCGCTGCGTCCTTATCGAACCGAATTTGAATCCGGAAAGTCTCCGGCGCCAGATCAGGATGGGCCAGCGCCTCATAGCGCAGTTTCTCGCAGGCATCGGCCGCATTGGACAAAAGTTCACGCAGAAAGACATCGCGGTCGGAATAGACCGAATGCACCATGAGATGCAGCAATTTGGCGACATCCGCCTGAAAAGCTTGGCTATGACCTTCTGCCTCCGGCATTTTCAGAACCCCTCCTTTCCTTTTGATTGACAACCGGCTTGAGGCTTAAAGCTACGGTTTGGCTTTATTGGGAACCTCACCGGCAACGCCGCCGCACCTAGCCAGACACTGCCGCTTGAACGCGAGGCAAGCCACTGTCTCCATCACTCCATCGAAACATCCGTCGCGACCAAAACCGCAAAACACACCGCATGGCCCGGCAAATGTCCCACCACAGGATATTGCGTCGCCTTTCAATCCCCGCAAGGGATTCAAGGCCGCTATGAAATGAGGCAAAATACAGCGGTAATCCTCTTCATTGATTTCCCCTGTCGATCATTAGATTCGATCTCCTTATGAATTATGAATTTGGGCGGAGAGGTTCTAGAGCGAATTCCGCAAAAGTTGACAGACTTTTGCGACGAGAATTCGCTCCAACTTCTGGATCTTGCGCGATTTCTCATCGCTCGAACGATTCCGTTCGAGCGATAAGCGCGCTAAGTCAAACGATCGAACAGGCACAACACCGCCATACGCGGGGCCGAAGTCATCGGCGTCGGCGCCATCAGACGCATCCGCTTGATGACGATGTACCATCTTCTACGCGCGCTCGGGCCTTTAACACTGCCCTTCGATCCACGCCCCGCCATGCTGATCTACCTGGGGATCACTTTTTCTTCGACACATCTTCCAGCGTCACGGTCACCTCGCGCTCGGAGGAGCCGTTCAGCACGGTGAGCTTCACGCTCTTGCCAACGCCGATTTCCTCGAACACACTGGTGAGGTCCGCCACATCATGGACTGGCTTGCCATCGGCTGCGATGATCACATCAGCGATATCGCCTTTGGGGCTTGCCGCTTTGAGCCCCGCTTTCGCGCTGGGCGAGCCCGGCTGGACACGCATCACGATGACGCCATCGATCCCAAGCTGGGCGGCCACCGCCTCCGAGGCGGCGGCGATGCCGATCCCCGGCGTCGGCACATGCCCCGAGCGGATGAGCTCGGCGGCGACCCGGTTGACGACATCGACTGGAATGGCGAGGCCGACTCCGGCTGAAGAGCCCGAGCCCGAGATGATCATTGTGGTGACGCCGATCAGCCGGCCGGCGCTGTCGAGCAGCGGTCCGCCGGAATTGCCGGGGTTCAGTGGCGCATCGGTCTGAATGCCGCCGGCGATCTCGTGCCCTTCTCCCGTTGGGATCGAGCGGCGCAGCGCACTGATGATGCCGGCTGTCAAGGTCTGCTCCAGCCCGTAGGGATTGCCGATCGCAAAAGCCGACTGTCCGACTTGCAGATCGGCGGAACTGCCGATAGCGATGGGATGGAGCTCGCCATGTGGCTCCTCGAGCTGCAAGACGGCGAGATCGTAATTCGGCGCGGTGCCGACGATGCGCACCGGGGCGGAGTCTCCGGAGGGCAGATGGACGGCGAATTCATCCGTGCCCTTGAGAACATGGTAGTTGGTGACCACATGGCCGGCCGCATCCCAGATGATCCCGGTGCCCGCCTGAACATCACTGTCCTGTTCTTGCGACTTCAACAGATCTTTCGGATTGACGCGGGCAAAGACGGAAACAACGGAGGGGGAGACCGTCTGAAACAGCTTGATCGTGGTGCGCTCCATCTCGGTCAGATCGGCGCGCGGCGTGATGGTTCGGGGCTGGTCGGCGGAGAACCACCAATTGGCAAGATAAGGCTCGCTCGATATGGCCAGGATGAGGAAGGCGAGCGCAGCAATGGGGATGGAGCGGTTCATCATGGCGTCGCCTCCGCTTGCTTGTTGCGCCGCCGGCCTTGAGCGGCGATGGCCGGACCGAATTTCCAGGCTGGTCTTATGCGAAAATCCGTGCCATTTGAAGCGTGAATGAGGCGACCTAAGGCCGGAGCCTACCTATCGCGCCATTCTGAAACCGTCGTTCGTGCCCTTTGTGCCGCCTTCGTGCTTCCAATCCAAAGAACACGGGGCATTCCGGCCGGCTCACAATGATGGCAGCAAATTGAGTGGCACCCAATTAGGTCCCGACCCAAACATCCCGATGGAGGAAAACCTAAAGATGCGCGTTTATTATGATGCCGATGCCGATCTTCAACTCATCAAGAATAAGAAAGTCGCGATCATCGGCTACGGAAGCCAGGGCCATGCGCATGCCTTGAACCTCCGCGACTCCGGCGTCAAGGAGGTGAGCGTCGCCCTGCGTGAAGATTCCGCCACGGCGAAAAAGGCGGCCGCCGTGGGGCTTGAAGTGAAGACTGTAGCGGATGCCGCCAAATGGGCCGACGTCGTCATGCTGCTCGCGCCCGATGAGCTGCAGCGCGAGATCTACCGCAACCACCTCGAGCACAATCTCAAGCAGGGCGCCGCCTTGGCCTTCGCGCATGGCCTCAACATTCATTTCAACCTTATCGAGCCGCGTGGCGATCTCGATGTTTTGATGATCGCGCCGAAGGGCCCCGGCCATACGGTGCGCTCGGAATATTTGCGCGGCGGC
Source organism: Methylocella sp. (assembly GCA_035503795.1). Lineage (GTDB taxonomy): Bacteria > Pseudomonadota > Alphaproteobacteria > Rhizobiales > Beijerinckiaceae > Methylocapsa. The sequence continues at coordinate 1,981 of DATJTB010000239.1, read as the reverse complement.
GGCGTGCCCTGTCTCATCGCGGTCGCCCGCAATCCGTCCGGCCACGCGCATGATCTCGCCCTCTCCTACGGCTCGGCGATCGGCGGCGGCCGCGCCGGTCTCATCGAGACGAGTTTTCGCGAGGAATGCGAGACCGACCTTTTCGGCGAGCAGGTGGTGCTGTGCGGCGGCCTCGTCGAGCTCATCCGCAATGCATTTGAGACCCTGGTCGAAGCAGGTTATGCGCCGGAGATGGCCTATTTCGAATGCCTGCACGAAGTGAAGCTCATCGTCGATCTCATCTATGAAGGCGGCATCGCCAATATGAATTATTCGGTGTCGAACACCGCCGAATATGGCGAATATGTCTCGGGGCCGCGCATCGTGACAAAAGAGACCAAGGCCGAGATGAAGCGGATTCTCGGCGATATCCAGTTGGGCAAATTCACCCGCGAATGGATGCTGGAGAACGCTGTCAACCAGACGTCCTTCAAAGCAATGCGGGCGAGATCGGCGGCCCATCCGATCGAGGAAGTGGGCGCGCGGCTGCGCGCCATGATGCCCTGGATCGGCGCCAACCGGCTGGTCGACAAGGACAAGAATTGACCTTTGCCGCGCCCTTCGTGCTGCCTTTGTGTCCTTCGCGTTTCAAACACTGAGGACACAAAGGATTCCCCAAGATCACTCCGAGCTGGACCGAATGGAAGACCGGCCGGGATCGAGGACAGCCGGCCGGATCGGAGCCTGGAATGAAAATCTCCCTAGTCCAGATGAATTCGGTCTCCGATAAGCCCGCCAATATCGCGGCCGCCGTCAGGCTCATCGAGAAAGCAGTGGCGGACGAGCGGCCGGACTGGGTCGCTTTGCCCGAATGTTTCGATTTTCTGGGCGCCGACCGTGTCGCGAAAATGGCAGCCGCGGAAACGTTTCCGGATGGCCCGGCCTATAGGGCCATGCAGACGCTCGCCCGAATACACAAGATCCATATCCATGCCGGCTCCATTCTCCAGAAAGCCGAGGGCAGCGAGCGCCTGCACAACACGACAGTCGTGTTCGATCGAAGCGGACAGGAAACCGCCCGCTACCGCAAGATCCACATGTTCGACATCACGGCCCCCGATGGAACCAAATATCACGAGAGCGCCGCTTTCGCTCCAGGCGACACACTTGTCACCTATCCTTGCGAAGAGCTCATTATCGGCTGCGCGATCTGCTATGATATTCGCTTCCCGGAGCTCTTTCAGGCCCTGGCCGCCAAGGGCGCCGAGATGATCGTGCTTCCCGCCGCCTTCACAATGCAGACTGGCAAGGATCATTGGGAGGTTCTCTGCCGTGCGCGGGCGATCGAGACGCAGGCCTATTTTTGCGCGCCGGCCCAGACCGGCGCCCATAAAGTGGGCGCAGACCTCCGTCACAGCTTCGGCCATTCGCTCGTCGCCGATCCCTGGGGGCATGTCATTGCCAAGGCCTCCGATGGCAGCGGCATCGTCTCGGCGCGGATCGACAAGGCGCTTATTCAGAAAGTCCGCGCGCAGATCCCGGTCGCCCAGCATAAAGTACCCTTCGCTTGAGAAGCGCGCCGGTCGGCTTTCCTTCCACGCGTGTTTTCTGGCTTGCCGGTTTCGGCCTCATCGCCGTTCTTGCCGGCCTCGTCGCGCACTTGGCCTATCCTGCCGTGGAGGCGCCCCCGCTGCCCATGATCTGGCAGAGGGGCGAGGTCGGCGATCCCGCTTCGCTCGATCCACACAAGGCGACGACCCAGATCGAATTCAATGTTCTCCAGGAACTCTTCGAAGGCCTCGTGGCCTTCGATGCGAGAGGCGAGATCATTCCGGGCGCCGCGGAGAGCTGGACGCTCGATGAAAGCGGGACGGTCTATCGCTTCAAGCTGCGTCCCGATGTCCGCTGGTCGAATGGCAACAGGCTCACGCCGGAGGATTTCGTCTTCTCCTTCCGCCGGCTGATGAATCCCGCAAACGGCTTCCCTTATGCCAATATCCTC
>DATJTB010000238.1:0-32580 GCA_035503795.1 Methylocella sp. | reverse complement strand
TTGCTTCTCGCTCTGGCGGTTTTCATGGTCTTCGTCAGACGATGGTCTCTGGCGACACCCTTCATCTATTCGGCTTGTCTTGCGGTCTCATTTGGCTTGCTCGCCCTCAATCTGTTCGATCTTTTAAGCGGAGCAAGCCCGGAAGATGTCACTTTGCCGCTCGGCCTGCCCTTTGTCGGGGCGCATTTTCACGTCGATGCGCTGAGCGGTTTTTTCTTCGCCGTCATCAATTCAGGCGGCCTGGCTGCGAGCCTCTATGCGATCGGCTATGGCCGCCGCGAGACCGAGCCCGCGCGCGTTCTGCCTTTTTATCCGGCATTTCTGGCCGGGATGAATCTGGTCGTTTTGGCGGGGGATGCGTTCAGCTTTCTGGTCGCTTGGGAATTCATGTCCCTGGCTTCCTGGGCGCTCGTCATGACCCATCACAAGGAGCCGGAGAGTGCCAAGGCCGGCTATGTCTATATCGTGATGGCAAGCCTTGGCACTTTGGCGCTTCTCTTGGCCTTCGGACTGCTCGCCGGCCCGGATGGCGGCTACGCCTTCGAGACCATAAGATCGCACTCCATTGTGCCGTCGCGAGCCGCGCTCGTCATGGGCCTCGCTCTCCTTGGCGCCGGATCGAAAGCCGGACTTGCCCCGCTGCATGTGTGGCTGCCGCTCGCCCATCCGGCCGCGCCTAGCCATGTTTCGGCGCTGATGAGCGGCGTGATGACCAAGGTCGCCGTCTATGGATTCATCCGCATTGTCTTCGATCTTATGGGGACCGAGGGCCAATGGTGGTGGAGCCTTCCCGTACTGGCGGCGGGCGGCGGCACGGCGGTGCTCGGCATTCTCCACGCGCTCATGGACAACGAGCTGAAACGCGTGCTGGCCTACAGCACGATTGAAAATATCGGCGTCATTTTCGCCGGGCTCGGCCTCTCGCTGGCCTTCGACACCAAGGGTCTGCCGGCCGAAGGCGCATTGGCTTTGACGGCTTCGCTTCTCCATATTTTCAACCATGCGCTCTTCAAGAGCGGCCTGTTCTTCGGCGCCGGTGCCGTCTTGCATGCGACGGGAGAGCGCGACATGGAGCGGATGGGCGGCCTGATCCACAGGCTGCCCTTTACAGCCTTCTTCTTCCTCGTCTTCTGCGTTGCTATTTCAGCCCTGCCTCCGCTCAACGGATTCGTCTCCGAATGGTTGATCTTCCAAGCCATTCTGCAGAGCCCGCGTCTTCCCTCCTGGGGGTTGAAACTTCTGGTCCCGGCGGTCGGCGCGCTGCTGGCCTTGGCCGCGGCGCTGGCTGGCGCCTGTTTCGTCAGAATGTTCGGCATTGTCTTTCTGAGCCGACCGCGATCCGATTCGGCTGCCGCGGCCCATGAGACCGACCGCTGGTCGATCGCCGCCATGTTCCTTCTAGCGCTTTTTTGTCTGGCGGGCGGGATCTTACCCGGCCCCTTCATCGATTGGCTGGCGCCGGTCGTCGTGGGCCTCACCAGTGCGCGCATGCCGGTGCAGCAGAACGAGCCTTGGCTGTCGATCGTGCCGATCGCCGAAAGCCACAGTTCTTATAATGGTCTGCTCGTCTTCCTGTTCATCGCGATTTCGGCCTCGCTCACGACTTTCGTCATTCATCGCTTCGCCTCGCGTCAATGGCGACGCGGGCCGGCCTGGGGCTGCGGGTTCAAGCCGGAAGGACCACGCACGCAATATACGGCCGGCAGCTTCGCCGAACCCATTCGGCGCGTCTTTGGCACCTATGTGTTCCGCGCCCGTGAGCAGGTCGAGATGCCCCCACCGGACGATCTTCGGCCGGCCCGCTTTGCTGTTCAAATGCACGATCTCACCTGGGAGCTTTTTTATGCGCCCGTGACCAATGCCGTTTCGCTCGCCAGCACAAGGCTCAACCGGCTTCAGTTCCTGACCATCCGCCTTTATCTGAGCTTTGTGGTGTTCGCCTTGATCCTGCTCTTGCTGGTCCTTGCCTTATGGCCCTGATCCTCGATCTTTGCCAGCAGGGGGTCCAGATGGCTCTCGTGCTGCTCTTGGCACCGCTTTTGACCGGTTTCATCCGCAGAGTGAAGGCACGCCTGTTGCTCCGGCGCGGACCGCCGATGCTGCAACCCTATCGCGACCTCTTTCGGCTCTTGCAAAAGGAGGTCGTGTTGGCCGAGAACGCCTCCTGGCTGTTCCGCGCAACCCCTTACCTCGTGTTTGCCACGACTTGGGTTGCCGCGGCATTGGTGCCGACCTTTGCGACGGGGCTCATGTTCAGCTGGTCGGCCGATCTTATCGTGATCATTGCGCTCCTCGGCAGCGCCCGCTTCTTTTTGGCGCTCGCCGGGATGGATGCGGGCACCAGCTTCGGCGGCATTGGCGCGAGCCGCGAGATGATGATCGCCTCGCTGGCCGAACCGGCCATGATCATGATCGTCTTCACCCTTGCCTTGCTTGCTGGCTCGACGCAGCTTTCAAGTATCGTCGAATACATGTCTTCGCCTGGCGCAGGCGTGCGCGTTTCGGCGGCGCTCGCCCTGATCGCGCTTTTGATGGTTGCCATCGCCGAAAACGGCCGCATCCCGATCGACAACCCGGCCACCCATCTCGAGCTCACCATGGTACATGAGGCGATGATCCTGGAATATTCCGGTCGTCATCTGGCGATGATCGAACTCGCTTCCTTCGTGAAGCTGCTTCTCTATCTCTCGCTCATCGGCTGCGTCTTTCTGCCTTGGAGATTGGCGCCACCCTCGGCCACCCCAGCCGTCCAATTGGCCGGGGTTGCTGCTTACGTCGCCAAGCTCGGCATCGGCGGTTTTCTGCTGGCCTTCTTCGAGACCTCTACTGCCAAGATGCGCATCTTCCGTATTTCCGAATTTCTGGGCGCCGCCTTGATGTTGGGCCTGCTTGGCATGCTGCTGCTCTTCGTCACGAGGAGCCTGCAATGACATCGAGCCTCGCCTTCGACATCTCGCATCTGTTGGCGGGTGGGCTGGTGCTCGTCAGCTTCATGCTTCTTTATCAAAACCGCCTTTATGCCCTGCTCAATGTTTTTGCCTTGCAGGCCGGCGTTTTGGCGCTATCCGTTGCGTGGGAAGCCTTCATCCAGGGCGCGCCACATCTCTACATCACGGCGGCGATCGCGCTCATCTTCAAGGCCCTCATCATCCCGATCGCCCTGCATCGAATCATCGCGGAACTCGGCATCCATCGCGAGGTTGAGCATGTAGTGGGCATTGGCCCGACGATGCTCGCCGGCATGATGCTCGTCGCCTTGTCCATGGTGGTGATGCTGCGGGTGACGGCTGAGGCGGATTCGCTCGCCCGCGAGGATCTGGCTTTCGCCCTCTCAGTCGTGCTGCTCGGCCTTTTGATGATGGTCACGCGCAGCAATGCGGTAAGCCAGGTCATTGGTTTCATGTCGCTTGAGAATGGCCTCATTCTGGCTGCGACCGGCGCCAAGGGCATGCCGCTCGTGGTCGAGATCAGCGTCGCTTTTTCAGTTCTCATCGCTTTCATCGTGATCGGGATTTTTCTCTTCCGCATCCGCGAGCGATTCGACACCGTCGATGTTGAGGCACTGGACCGGCTGCGCAGCGATCAGCTCAACAAGGGCCACCCATGATCGCCCAAAGCCTGACCGGCGTTCCCTTCCTGCTCATCGTGCCAGTGCTCGCGAGCGCGGCGCTCACAATTTTGCCGGGTTACCGCCTCTCCGCCGCATTGAACATGACCGCCTCCTTCCTTGCTCTCCTAGCCGCCTGCTCACTGCTCTTCAGCAGGCCCTTGCCGAGCCCCTTCATATTGGTCGATGAACTGAACATCGTCTTCGTCATTTTGAACGCGTTCGTCGGTTTCACAACGAGCGTGTTCAGCGCGAGCTATATCGCGCACGAGATCGAGACAGGCCGGCTCGCTCCGGCTCACCTGCGCTTCTACCATGCCATGTATCAGGTACTGCTGTTTTCCATGAATCTGGCCTTAATCGCCAACAATATCGGCCTCATGTGGGTTGCCATCGAGATGGCGACTCTGACAACCGTGATCATGGTCGGCATTTACCGCACGGAGCAGGCGATCGAAGCGGCCTGGAAATATTTCATCCTCGGCAGCGTCGGCATCGCGCTGGCGCTGTTTGGCACCATCCTCATCTATATGGCGGCGCGCCCGGTCGTCGGCGAAGGCCAGGACGGCATGGTTTGGACCATATTGATCCACAATGCGATGCACTTCGATCCGGCACTCCTTGATCTTGCCTTCATCTTTCTGCTGCTCGGCTATGGCACGAAGGTTGGCCTCTTCCCACTGCATGCCTGGCTTCCCGATGCGCATGCCGAGGGACCCACACCGATCTCCGCGGTGCTCTCCGGTCTGTTGCTGAATGTGGCACTTTATGCCGTCCTGCGCTTCAAGCTTCTGCTTGCCGCCAACCCGGCCGCCATCACGCCGGGGCCCTTGATGACGAGCATGGGGCTTGTTTCGCTCATCTTTGCGGGCTTCATGCTCTACCGTCGCCGCGATCTCAAGCGAATGTTCGGCTATTCCTCCATCGAGCATATGGGGATCATCGTCTTCGCCTTCGGCATGGGCGGGCCGCTCGCCAATTTTGCCGGCCTCCTCCACATGACGATGCACAGCTTGACCAAATCGGCGATCTTCTTCACGGTTGGCCACATCGCCCAGGTCAAGGGCACGCAGAGAATCGCCGAGATCCGTGGATTGACGGCGAGCCATCCCGTTCTCGGGTGGAGTCTGGTTCTCGGCGTGATCGCCATCGCAGGTATGCCTCCGCTCGGCATTTTCATGAGTGAGTTTCTCGTGGTGAGCTCGACTTTCGCGCGCGAGCCGCTCCTTGCCGTCCCGCTGGTCGTTGGACTGCTGATTGGCGTCGGTGCTCTGCTTTTGCGCTTGCATGAGCTTGCGTTCGGCGAGCCGAAGGGCAGTCCCGCGCAGGTGCATTCCTCCTATCTGCCGCTCACGGCCCATCTCGGTCTCGTTTTGACCGCAGGGCTTTATTTGCCGCAGCCGCTGGTCAGCTGGTTCCAGCATGTCGCCCAAGTGCTCGGTTAACTTCCGAGAAGAAATGGAGGCAAGCCGTGCCGAAACTTGCCGAGCTCATCTCCAAGGGAAGTCGCGTTGCAACGCATCAGCCCTGGCCGCGGGTTGTTGTGGATGAAGATCTCTGGCTCTCATCGGCGGCTTTGCTTGCCGAGGGCCATGCGACCTTGCTCGGCCTTTGGGGCGACGTGGATGCGATTCATATGGCGCTCCTCGATTCGACCCAGAGACAAATTTTCGTGGTCACGAAACCTTGTCCCAACGGGGCTTTTCCATCCGTTGGCCATGTTCATCCGCCGGCGATCCGCTTGGAGCGGACGGTGCGCGATCTTTTCGGTCTCGAACCGGTCGACTTGCCGGATGAACGGCCCTGGCTCGATCATGGGCAATGGGGATTGTGCCACCCTCTGAGCCGGGCGGCTGAACCACAAAAAGAAGCCGAAACCTATGAGTTTCTGACGGCGGAAGGCGAGAGCCTGCATCAAATTGCGGTCGGCCCGGTCCACGCCGGGATCATCGAACCGGGCCATTTCCGCTTCACCGCCAATGGCGAGACTGTGGTGCGCCTCGAAGAACGACTGGGCTACACCCATAAAGGCGTCGAAAAGCTCATGGCGGGCGCTACGATCGACAAGGCCGCGGAGCTTGCTGGACGGATCTCCGGCGACAGCACGGTCGCTTACGCCTATGCCTTTGCGCGAGCGGTCGAGGCGGCGCTTGCGATCACCATTCCGCCGCGCGCAGTTTGGCTGCGCGCCTTGATGGCGGAGCTCGAACGGCTCGCCAATCATCTGGGCGACATTGGCGCCATCTGCAACGATGCGGCTTTTGCCATCATGCACGCTCAATGCGGCATTTTGCGTGAACACGTGCTGCGCACGGCACGGAATTGCTTTAGCCACCGGTTGATGATGGATTGCATTGTGCCGGGCGGCACTCGCGTCGATCTCCCATCGAGTGGGTTTGAAGAGATTCGGCTCTTAGTGCGTACCATCAACAAGGCCTTTCCGCCGCTCATCGAGCTTTATGACAACACGGCCTCGCTCCAGGACCGCACGGTCGGAACAGGTCGCGCACGGCCGGCTCTCGTTCAACAATATGGCTGTGGTGGTTTCATCGGGAGAGCCTCCGCCCGTGCCTTTGATGCGCGCGTGCAACTCGCCTATCCTCCCTACGATGCGATACTGTTCAATTATGACGTGCCGGTTTTGGCCGAAGGCGATGTCAATGCGCGCATTTGGATCAGGATGCGCGAGGTGCTGCAGAGCCTCGCTTTGATTGAGCAGTTTCTCGCCCGGCTACCGGTGCAAGGCGCTGTGCGGGTCGCCATCAAAGGGCCTGGCCGCAGTGGCGAGGGGCTCGCTCTTGTTGAAGGATTCCGCGGCGATGTGCTGGCCTATGTGCGGCTCGATAGGTCCGGAAAAATCGAACGCTGCCATTTGCGCGACCCGTCCTGGTTTCAATGGCCAGTGCTTGAAGCGGCAATCGAAAACAATATCGTCGCCGATTTTCCCCTCTGCAACAAGTCCTTCAACTGCTCCTATTCGGGGCATGACCTTTAACGCATTTTCAAAGAGCTGTTGAGAAATCCGGATTAAGGCCGCATAGGATGCGCAAAATCTTGTTCAAAAATTTCTTGCGAAAGCCGCTCACGGAACCCGGTCCCTTCTCCGACGATCCGGAAATCGCGGCGCTTGCCGGTCGGATCAACTTTGAGGCCACCCGCAGGCTGGGGCGTGGTCTCGCCATCCGCGAAATCGATGCCGGCTCCTGCAATGGCTGCGAGCTTGAGATCCAGGCGCTCGGCAATGCGTTCTACGATCTCGAGCGATTCGGCCTGCGCTTCGTGGCCGCTCCTCGCCATGCCGATGTCCTGCTTGTCACCGGCCCGGTGACCAAGAATATGCGCGAGGCTTTGCTGCGGACTTATGAAGCGACGCCGTCGCCGAAATGGGTCATCGCCGCCGGCAGCTGCGCGATCGACGGCCATTGCTTCTCAGGGAGCTATGCCTGTGTCGGCGGAGTGGCGGAGATCCTTCCGGTCGATGTCGAGATCCCTGGCTGCCCGCCGACGCCGCTCGGCCTGCTCAAGGGGCTCTTGGCGGTGATGACGGCGGCGCGCGGCACAACAGCCTGACTAACAGCCGAGCTTCGCTTTCCGGTTGCCTGGGAAGTCATGTCCCAGAACCCCTGGGCCTAGTCATGGCTCATCACACAGAGCCGGAGACGGTGCCGCTCCTCCTCTCCGATGGCGGCTTTAGAGCTAGCTGGCAATGCGTCGTCACGCTTCTCCGTGGAGCTTGTCATTTTCCACGTCCGCCGCATTCCTCAGCCACATCCTGCACACTCGCCGCGAAAGAAGCAGCACCGTCCAGGGACAAAAGTCCTTGCTCGTGCCCATCATCCTTGCTCTATAGCAATGTCTCACATTTGTTATCCCTTGATCCGCCTTGGATAGACTCCAAGCCCGCCGGAAATGTTCAAGATTCACCGGAGTTGGAGGACCGACATGCTTTCATACCCATGCTTTTCCTACTCTTTTTTCAGGCCGACCGGCCGGTTGCTTCCGGCACTTCGCGCTTTCGCCGTTCTCGCCCTCATCGGCGTCGGTGTCTCGGGCTGCGGCTACAATACGATCCCGACACTTGAGGAAGCTGCGAAGGCCAAATGGGCCGATGTGCAAAATCAATATCAAAGACGGGCCGATCTCATTCCCAATTTGGTCGCGACGGTGCAGGGTTATGCCAAGCAGGAGAAGGAGGTCTTAACCTCGGTCGTCGAGGCGCGCGCCAAGGCGACCTCTGTGACGCTCGATGCCTCGCAATTGACCGACCCAGACAAGGTCAAGCAATTCCAGGAGGCTCAGACCCAATTGTCGGGTGCGCTCGGGCGCCTCCTTGCCGTCAGCGAGAATTATCCGGAGCTCAAATCCAACCAGAATTTTCTCGCCCTGCAGTCGCAACTCGAAGGCACCGAAAACCGCATCTCGGTCGCGCGGCGCGATTACATCGACGCGGTCCGCGCCTATAATCTGAGTCTTAAGACCTTACCGAGCCTCTTCTGGGCGGCGACCTTCTTCCGCGCCAATAAGCCGATGGCGGAATTTGCCGCCAGCGAAACGGCACAGACACCGCCGCAAGTCAAGTTTTGAGTGGGGGCTTCCTTCCCGCATAAGGCAGGGATCGCGCCTTTGGCTTTGGTTCACGTCAAAAGCTTCATCCCGCGCCACACGCGCAAAAGCCTGGCGTGGCCGGCTGTCGCCGTGGTCTTTGTTGCGCTGCTCGCCTTAATTCCTCTCGTTTTTGCCTATAGCTTTCCGCCCCTTACCGGACGGATCGTCGATGCGGCCCATATCATTCCAGTCGATGCCGCAAGCCGAATCACGCCAAAGCTCGAATCGCTCGAAGCTAAATCCGGCATTCAGCTCGTTGTCGCAACCGTCAGCTCGCTTTCGGGCGATGACATCGAGCCTTATGCCAACGCGTTGTTTCGCGCCTGGGGTCTCGGCGAAAAGCAGAAGAACAATGGGGTGCTGCTTCTCGTCGCGCCCAATGAGCACAAGGTTCGTATCGAGGTCGGCTACGGGCTCGAGGGAACACTGACCGATGCCTTGTCGAAAATCATCATCATCAATGCAATGGTGCCACGCTTCAAGGCTGGCGATTATGGCGGCGGCATCGAGCGCGGCGTCGATGACATCATCACGGTTCTTACGACCGATTCCTCGGAATGGCAGAAGCGGCCGGATCTGCGCATCGTTGATGGGGGCAGCACGTTTGACGAGGTCATCCCATTTCTCGTGCTCGGACTTTTCATTTTCATTTTCTATCTGATCACTCCGACGCGCGAGCGCGGCAATTTCCTTTCTTTTCTGCTCGGCCTCATAATGAGCTCCAGGCGAGGCGGCTATTATGGTGACCGCTTCGATGGAGGCTTCGGCCGTGGGGGCGGTGGTTGGTCGAACGGCGGTTTTTCCGGCGGTGGCGGCTCATCGGGTGGCGGCGGCGCTTCAGGGAGCTGGTGAGTGATGGCGCTTCTCTCGAAGGACGACCAACTGCGGATCGGCGCCGCAATCAAGGCGGCCGAAGCACGAACCTCGGGCGAGATCGTGTGTGTCCTGGCCCGCGCCTCCTGCGATTACATGAGCTATGCGACCACCTGGTCGGCACTCCTCGCTTTGCTCGCGCCCTGGTTGCTTCTTGCCTTCACGGGTCTGACGGTGCGCGAAATTCTGCTCGCGCAAATCGTGGTTTTCACCTTGCTCTTTCTGATCCTTTCCGAATCCTCGCTCGGCCGTCTTCTTGTCCCACCGCGCGCACGCCGCGCTGGCGCACACCGCGCCGCCATGGAGCAATTCATGATCCGCGGCATGGCGCGCAAGAAAAATCGCGCCGGAATATTGATCTTCGTGTCGCTTGCCGAACATTATGCCCGTATCGTCGCCGATGATGGCTTTGCCGGCAAGGTTAACCAATCCATCTGGCAGGACGCGATCGACGCTCTTCTGGAACGGGTGAGTTCCGATGAGATCGCCGAGGGTTTCACGATCGCCGTCGAGAAATGCGCCGTTGTGCTCGCCGAACATTTTCCGCCGGGCCAGGATGGAGAGGATGAACTCCCCGACCGGATCTATCTCATCTGAACGCGTCTCAAAGCGATCGCAGAACCAATAAAGGTCTGATGGCAAAGACTCACACTTCCTTCGTTTGCCAGAACTGCGGCGCGGTGAGCCAGCGCTGGCAGGGCCGCTGCGATGCGTGCGGCGCCTGGAACACCATCGCCGAGGAAAGCCCCGCCGCCGGCATTGGCGCCAAGTCGGTCCAGGGAACTCGCAAGGGCCGCATCTTTGGCCTCTCGGGCCTACATGAAAACGACCAAAAACCGCTGCCCCGCCTTCACGCCGGCATTGGCGAGCTGGACCGGGCCGTGGGAGGCGGTTTCGTGCCGGGCTCCATCATCCTGCTCGGCGGCGAGCCGGGCATCGGCAAATCGACGCTGCTCATTCAGGCCTGTGCCGCCCTAGCCTGCCAAAATCAGCGGGTTGTCTATATCTCGGGCGAAGAAGCGGTGGATCAGATCCGCTTGCGAGGCCAACGGCTCGGCCTTGCCAAAGTTCCGGTCGAGCTGGCCGCCGAGACGAGCGTCGAGGATATCGTTGCCACGCTTTCGCAAGGAAAGCGGCCCGCTTTTGTGGTGATCGACTCGATCCAGACCATGTGGACCGATCTTATCGAGGCGGTGCCCGGCACGGTTTCCCAGGTGCGTGGCACGGCGCAGGCGCTGATCCGCTTCGCCAAGTCGAGCGGCGCCGTCGTGATCCTCGTCGGTCATGTGACCAAGGATGGGCAGATCGCGGGCCCTCGAGTCGTCGAGCATATGGTCGATGCAGTGATGTCCTTCGAAGGCGAGGGGGGACAGAATTTCCGCTTGCTCCGCTCGGTCAAGAACCGTTTCGGACCAGCGGGGGAGATCGGCGTTTTCGAAATGACGGGACGGGGGCTCGCCGAGGTCGCCAACCCTTCCGCCCTGTTCTTATCGGCACGGCAGGCGCACACGCCAGGCACGGCGGTGTTTGCCGGCATGGAAGGCTCACGTCCGCTGCTCGTCGAATTCCAGGCGCTCGTCACACCTAGTCCCCTCGGCACGCCCCGGCGGGCGGTCGTCGGCTGGGATAATGCCAGATTGGCCATGGTCGTCGCTGTCCTCGAGGCACATGCCGGCGTGAAGCTTGGCCAACATGACATCTATCTCAATGTCGCGGGCGGGCTGCGGGTGAGCGAGCCAGCCGCTGATCTCGCGGCCGCTGCGGCCCTCGTCTCGTCGCTGAGCGGGCAGAACCTTGCGCCGGATGCGGTCTATTTCGGCGAGATCGCCCTTTCCGGCGCGATCCGGCCGGTCGCACATCGGCTTGCGCGCCTCAAGGAGGCGGCCAAGCTGGGTTTCGGCCAAGCGGCTATCCCGCCCGCTGCGCCGGAGACGGACGAGGCCAAGGCCCCGGACCTCAAAGTTGAAAGCTGCGATCACATAGCAACGCTCGTTACAGCCATCCTAGCGCGCCAAACCCGCCGACCGACGCAAAAGCCGCTTTCCCATCCGTTGCTGGACTAGACACTAGAGCGGGATGAGCAAAAGTGTGAAGCGGTTTTGCGCTCGCATCCCACTCTAAGTTACGAGAATCGATCACGATGATTTTGGATTGATTCTATTCCAAATCATCGTGATCTAGTCTCGGCGCATTGAAGGCGGCTCCGTGCCGAATTGGGACCAGAGACCGGGTTGCAACCGCAGCCCTTGCTTTGCCGCAGCGAATGGGGGAAAAGCCGACGGGTTTAACCGATTTCCACCGATCGGCCGCTGCGCTGCGAGGTGAACTGGTCGGCCGCGTCGGGAAATTGGGATGAATGAGTGCCCACCTGCCCATTGCCGCTCAGACGGGGCTCGCTGCAAATTGGGTTATTTGCTTACGGGTTGTTTGCTCAATTGAGGACCAAAGCCAATGCCATCCTGGCTCGATCTTGGTTTGATTGCCGTCGTCTTGGTTTCCGCCTTCCTCGCCATGCTGCGCGGCTTTTCCCGCGAGGTTCTGGCGATCGCCTCTTGGGTTGCGGCCGCCGTTGCGGCCTTCTATCTGTACCCCGTGGTCGAGCCTTATCTCAAAACCTATGTCAAAGCCGATCTCAATGAGAATCTCGCACGCGGCCTTTCTGCAGGGGCGGTTTTCATCGTGACGTTGATCATTGTGTCCCTGCTGACCGTTCGGCTGTCGGACGCCATTCTCGATTCACGGATCGGCGCGTTGGACCGATCGCTCGGCTTTCTGTTCGGCGCCGGGCGCGGCTTTCTCCTCTGCGTAATCGCCTTCATCTTCTTCAACTGGCTGGTGCCGGTGCAGACCCAACCGGAATGGGTGAAGAATGCACGGACCCGCCCGCTTCTCCAGGTGACGGGCGACCAGCTCCTCGCGCTTCTGCCGCTGCCGGACGACCTTGAAGCTTATTTCAACAAACTCAAAAATCCCAAAACCGCGGCTCCAAGCGAGGAAGCCGTGCCGGATACGGATCAGGAGCCTAAGAAAGACGAAACCGGCCCGTGAACCGGGGACGCGGCGCTATACCCGCAGACGCCGCGCCCCGTATTGCGGTCAACGCCGACTATGGGGCCTGCCCATGAGATTTTTGGGGAAAACGCCACGATCCTCACTCGGTGGCTTTTTCGCTTTCGATCGAGACCGAAAATGGCTTTAAGTTTGAGCGTTACAGCGCGTTCTTAACGCGATGAGGTTGCGTTCTCTTGAAGATGCTTTTGCATTTTTGGGCTCATTTTGGAGGCGCGCGAGAGTTCAAGGCTGACATTTGCCGCAAGCTCACTTATGTACATTCCACGACAGCGGTGATTGAGAAGTCCTTGTTGGAATGCAAGGGAGGCCGGGCCGGGGCTGAAGCGGTCTGGAGCCAGTACGGATGGACCGGCTAGCCAGCTTTCGGCTGCAGGCGTGGAGAATTCTGATGTTTGAAGCCGAGGGTGCCGATCAAAGTCTCAACCCTGACGGTAAGATGCAAGATGAAGCGAGCGGCGATAAGGATGCCTTCGCATTCGATCTCGATGCGGACCGCCTGCGGGAAGAATGCGGCATTTTCGGAATCTTTGGCCATCCCGCTGCCGCCGTCATCACGGCGCTCGGCCTGCATGCCTTGCAGCATCGTGGCCAAGAGGCCGCCGGCATCGTCACCTTCGACGGGCACAGGTATAATTCCGAACGGCGGCTGGGACTCGTCAGCGACCACTTCTCCAAGCCTTCGACGATCGAGCGCCTGCCCGGTGGGTCGGCCATCGGCCATGTGCGCTATTCGACGACGGGCGAGACCATTCTGCGCAATGTCCAACCGCTCTTCGCCGAATTGAGCTCGGGCGGTTTCGCGCTCGCCCATAACGGCAATCTGACAAACGCCCTGGCGCTTCGCCGCGACCTCGTGCAGAGCGGTGCCATCTATCAGTCGACCTCCGACACCGAGGCGATCCTGCATCTCGTCGCCCGCAGCCGCCGCACCCAAGTCATCGACCGCTTCATCGAGGCCTTGCGCATGATCGAGGGCGCCTATGCGCTGATTGCCCTGACCAACAAGAAAATGATCGGCGCGCGCGATCCGCTGGGCATCCGACCGCTCGTGCTGGGCGAGCTCGATGGGCACTATATTCTGGCTTCGGAGACCTGCGCTCTCGATATTATCGGCGCACGCTTCGTGCGTGACATCGCGAATGGCGAAATTGTCGTGATCTCGGAGGAAGGTGTCGAGAGCCTGCGGCCGTTCCCGCCGCGGCAGGCAAGACCCTGCATTTTCGAATATATCTATTTCGCTAGGCCCGATTCGATCGTCCAGGGCAAGCCGGTTTATCTGGTCCGCAAGGCGATGGGCTCGGAGCTGGCGTGGGAAGCGCCCGTCGATGCGGATGTCGTCGTCCCGGTGCCGGATTCTGGCGTGCCGGCAGCAATCGGCTTTGCCCAGCAATCGGGAATCCCGTTCGAGCTTGGCATCGTCCGCAACCATTATGTCGGGCGCACCTTCATCCAGCCCTTCCAATCAGTGCGTGAACTGGGCGTACGGCTGAAGCACAGTGCCAACCGCGCCGTTGTGTCGGGCAAGCGCATCGTACTTATCGATGACTCGATCGTGCGCGGCACCACTTCCGTGAAAATCGTCGCGATGATGCGCGATGCTGGCGCGCGCGAAGTGCATTTCCGAATTTCCTCGCCGCCGATCACCCATCCCGATTTTTACGGAATCGACACGCCGGTGCGCGACAATCTCCTCGCCGCTACCCATACGCTCAGCGAGATGCGCGACTATATCGGTTGCGATTCGCTGGCGTTCCTATCAGTGGAAGGGATCTACCGGGCGATGGGCGAAAAGGGCCGCGATCCGACACGCCCGCAATACACCGATCATTGCTTCACCGGGGATTACCCGACCCTCTTGACCGACAACAACGGTGACACTAAGGCGCAGCTTTCCCTGCTCGCCGAGGCCAGCTAGCTTCGGTTGAAGAGGTACCGGCCCTGTTGACAGGAGCGCCACCAATGCGGCGCGGAAAATTCTATGCGGCATTCGCCTTTGGGCTCATGTCACTGTGAAGGGTGATTACTCGGGCGAACGGCGGCGGACCCATCCGTCGAGTGGCGTCACGCCGCAAAAGCGGTGGCGGGTCCAAAATCATTTTGATCTCTCGTCCTGACGAGTGGCAAAGCGTGTTTGAAATGGCCACAGACCGATGAAGACAGCAGCGGTGATCCGGCATGTCCATTTCGAAGATCTCGGGACTCTTGCCGAGCCTCTCACGCTCGCCGGCTTCACGATCCAATATTATGACGCAGGCCTTCATGGCCTGCCGCCACGCGACCCGAGGGAAACCGATCTCCTCATCGTGCTTGGCGCGCCGATCGGCGTTAATGAAGAAGACAAATATCCATTCTTGCGCGGCGAGATCGACCTTCTCACCGCCCGCCTCGATACCTGCCTGCCCACCCTTGGCATCAGCCTAGGCGCGCAGCTCATCGCGCGGGTGCTCGGCGCAAAGGTCTACCCCTCAGGCGTGAAGGAGATCGGCTGGGGACCGGTCGAGCTGACCGAGGCGGCCCAGGCAACCCCCTTGCGGCATTTAGCCGGCACTTCCGTTCTACACTGGCATGGCGAGACTTTCGACCTGCCACGCGGGGCCGAGCTTATGGCCTCAACCGGAATCTGCCGCAACCAGGCTTTCACCGTCGGGGCGCATGTGCTCGCTCTGCAGTTCCATCCCGAAGCCGACCCCACCGCCGGGATCGAGCGATGGCTGATCGGCCATGCGGCCGAACTTGGCGTGGCCGGCATCGACCCGCGTGACTTGCGCGATGCGGCCATGGCAATCGAGCCAAACCTTCCCGGCAAGGCGCGTAAAATGTTGGCCGAATGGCTGCAAGGGCTGCGGCGGTGAGAGAACAGGGCAAGCGGTCCATTGAGCATCATCGCCATTCAATCGCACGTCGTGCATGGCCATGTCGGCAACAGCGCGGCGGTTTTCCCACTCCAGGCCAGCGGCATCGATGTCGCCGCCGTGCCGACGGCGCTTTTCAGCAATCACCCGCGCTATGGCTCTCAGCGCGGTCAGATACTTGACGCCCAACTCGTTCAAGATCTGCTGTTAGGCATCGAAGAGCGCGGCCGGATCGAGAGCTGCCGGATTGTGATCACAGGCTACCTGGGCTCAGCGGAGAACGCGCGGGTCATGCGCGATTTCGTTCAACGGTCCAAGGCTAGCAATCCAAAGCTTCTTTATCTCTGCGATCCGGTCATGGGAGATGAAGATTGCGGCTTCTATGTCGAAGAGGCGCTTCGCAGACGTTTTTTTGAGGAGTTGCTGCCGCTTGCCGACATCGCCGCACCGAATGCGTTCGAAGCGCGGCAGCTTTGCGGCGAGGTCCCATCAACACCGGAGGAATGGGCCGCGGCGGCGAGGATCCTCGGGCCATCGACCATCATCGTGACCGGCGCCCACTTCGCCGACTCGCGTGAGGAAAGGCTTTCTACGCTGGCTATCGAGCCGGGAGTGGCCTTCTTGGTGTCGACCCCGAAGCTCGCCTGCCGGCCCTGTGGAACCGGCGATCTCTTCACCGCGCTTTATGCCACTGCGTTGATCAAGAACTCGCCCACCCAGGCGGCGCTTGGCGAGGCCGTTTCCCGAGTTTTCGCGGTGCTTGAGGAAACCGTGCGGCAGCAATCCTATGAAATGGCGCTCATCGCTTCCTCGGCATGCTGGCTTTCCCTTCTGCATCGCTTCGAAGCCAGCATCATCGCATCCAATCAGAACCCGCGAGACGCCCGTCCGTTTGACGCTTCACCCCTCGCACAAAACCCTCAATAGGGTGCACCCGGCGTTTCGAACTGGAGGACAGGTTGTGGACGGCCGGGGACATCGAGGGGTCCCGGCAGCACCTCGGTGCCGAATTGCGGTTTCGCGTAGTACTCATCGGTGGTGCGTCCGAACACCGTGCTTTGCGTTACGTATCTGGACATGCTGCCAACCGGAACGATAGGACCCGGATTGAGAAAGCTGCGCGCGTTCACAGTTAGCGGTGGGCGCTTGATCTCAAATGTATTATTCGGCACCGCCTTGTGGCGATGCGACTTTTGTGTCTGGGCGCTCGCATCGGGTGGCAGCGAGGCGACGAAAATGGCGGCAATGGCAACTGCCATGAAGAGTTTAGGGTGGGTCATATCGAACTCCGGCTCATCTTTTACCAAACGCAAGGGCCGAGTTTTGGTTGCAGGGCGCTCGACGCTTTTTGTCACAGAGCGGGATCTGGGTGAAGGGATGGAACCGAAGGCCTCTTTAGCCTTCATCGCGAAGGCGGCGCGGGGCGCCTCTGGAACAACCGGCAAGGAGCCGCGAATGTGGGGGAAGTCCTCGTCGTGGCCAACGCGCTGCGCGCGCTCATGCGAGGCCTAAAATGGCCTTGACCTCCCATGGCGTGGAATGTGCGTTTCATCAAGAAGAGAAGCTGGATGCACAAAAATCACGAGCGTTTTCACGGCCGCGAGGCAGACCGAACGGTACGCCATTGCATTGCATTTTGATCGAGAGCCATGACCGACAACAGCCCTGATTCGCAATCCCAGGCGCAACCACGTTCAGACTCGATCTACGCGGCGGTCGAGGCGCTGGTTGCAGATTTTGCCGCCACCGCTGCAGAGCGCGACAGGCTGGGGGGAACCGCCAAGCGCGAGCGTGATCTCATCCGCAAGAGCGGCCTTCTGCGCCTCTCGATCCCGACCGCCTACGGGGGCGCGGGGGCGGATTGGCCGGAAATCATGAGGACTGTTCGCCGTCTCGCCAATGCCGACAGCGCAATGGCGCATCTTCTCGCCTTTCATTATCTTATGCTCGCGGCCATCCAGTTGTTCGGCTCGCCGGCCCAGGCTGAAACCTTTCTGGGCGGGACGGCGAGGAACAGCTGGTTCTGGGGCAATGCCGTCAATCCGCGTGACCTTCGCACCACTTTGACAAAATCGGATGGCGGCTACCAGCTCGATGGCACCAAGAGCTTCTGCTCCGGGGCGAGCGATTCCGACCAGCTGATCATCGCCGGGCAGGAAGCTGAAAGCGCGCGCTTCATGATGGCGGCGATCCCGACAACGCGCGAGGGGATCACCATCCACGCCGATTGGGACAATATCGGACAGCGTCAGACCGATAGTGGCAGCGTCTCCTTCAGGAATGTCTTCGTGGCGCAGGACGAATGCCTCGTGTCGCCAGGCCCACTGAGCTCACCCTTCGCGACGCTGCGCACTTGCCTTGCTCAAATGATCCTTGCCAATATCTATCTCGGTCTTGCCGAAGGCGCGCTGGAGCAGGCCAAGACCTATCTTCACGCGCTCCCCGCCGCAGTTTTCAACGCCAAGCGCGAGGACCCCTATGTCTTGCGGAATCTTGGCGACCTTCAGGTCGAGGTGGCAGCGGTGCGCGCGTTGACCGATGAAGCCCAGCGCCTCTTTCAGCAAGGTTTTGCCGCGGGCGTGAATGGGCTGACGGCCGAAGGGCGCGGCGAGATCGCCATTGCCATTTGGGGTGCGAAAGTGGCGACAGCCCGCACGGCGCTCAACGTCACCAGCCGTATCTTCGAGCTCATGGGCGCCCGTTCCACAGCCGCGGCCAACGGTTTTGACCGGTTCTGGCGCAATGCCCGCACCCATACGCTGCATGATCCTCTCGATGACAAGCTCGGCGAAATCGGCAATTGGGCTTTGAACGGCGCCTACCCAAAGCCGTCCTTTTATTCCTGAAGAATGAAATCCCAGAGCGGGATGGGAAAAACCGGTAAAATCCTGCTCTAAGTTATAAGAATCGATCACGTTTGATGATTTTGGGTCAAGTTGACCCAAAATCATCAAACGTGATCGAGTGTCAAGCCAGCGCTAGACGGCACTGCGGCATAAATCATGCCTGTCAGAAACAAAGCGAGCGGATTGGAACATTAGGTAGCGATTGATGGCAGAATTCAGACACCACCCTGCGGCTCCGGATCGGAGCTGTCCCGATGAGTGAACCCGTCCGTGCCATATTGATTGATCTTGAAGGTGCCACCCTGCCGATGAGTTTTTTGACCGGGACGCTCGCGCCGCTCGCCCGAGAGAAGCTCGGGGCCTTCATTGCCCAGCATGCCGAGGATGAGGAGGTGGAGGAGGCGCTGGTGGAAACCGGTCGGCTGATGGGCGGCTTCGATTTGAAGCCCGCCGAAGCGGAAGCCCTTTTGTTGCGCTGGATGAAGCAGGACCGCAAGGCGACGCCCTTGAAATTCATCCAGGGCCGAATCTGGCAGGAAGCCTATGAGGCGGGCTCGCTCAAGATCGAGTTCTATGAAGACGCAGCCGTTAGCCTCAAAGCCTGGGCCGCCGCCGGTCTTCGCCTCTTCGTCTATTCGTCCAATTCCGAAGAGGCGCAGAAATTGCTCTTGGGCCATACGCCCTACGGCGATCTGACGCCGCTGTTCGAAGGCTTTCTGGACACCACCGCCGGTCAGAAGATCGAGCCTGGATCCTACCGCGATATCGTCGAAAAATTGGCTCTGCCGGCCGGCTCGATCCTTGTCCTTTCCGAGAATGAGGACGAGCTGGACGCCGCCCAATCCGCCGGTCTTACGACCACCCGTGTCCTGCGTGAAGAAAGCGTCAAAAGCCGCCATCCGGTGTGCCCGGATTTCGCCTCGCTGAAATTTTGAAGTGGCGGTGGTCGATGGCCAGCTTCATCCTGGAAACCCGCAAAGGGGCGCAAAGCGAGATCAAGGGAAAAGACGGCGCCACGCTGATGAAATTGATCCGCCGGGCCGGCATTGAGGAGCTTGTCGCGCAATGCGGCGGCACCTGCGCCTGCGCCACCTGCCACGTCTATATCACCGCGCCCGACGGCGTGCACCTGCCCGAGATGCGGCCCGATGAAGGGCGCATGCTCGCGACGGCCAGCGACCGACGCATCAACTCGCGGCTTTCCTGCCAGATCAAGTTCGAGGCGACCCTCGACGGGATGCATGTCTTGATCGCGCCGGAGGATTTCAACAATATCTAGCCTTCTCATACAACCACGTAAGCTAGGCCGCTCAGGCCTTGTGTGCGCCCCCCTTGCACTCGGTTGCCATGTCTTCGGCTGGACGGTCGATGAGGCGACTTCGCATGCCATTCTCGATGCCTTCGTCGATTACGGATTTGCGCTGATTGACACCGCCGACACTTATTCGACCTGGGTTCCGGGCCATCAGGGTGGCGAATCCGAAACCATTATCGGTAATTGGCTGAAGGCGACGGGTAAGCGGGACCGCGTGCTGATCGCCACCAAGGTCGGCGGGGATATGAAGAATGTCGGCAAGGGGCTTTCCAAAGACCACATCCTCCGCTCCGCCGAAGACTCATTGCGCCGGCTCAAGACCGATCGGATCGATCTTTATCAAGCCCATTTCGACGATACCGCCGTCGCATTCGAGGAAACGCTCGACGCTTTTGCAAGCCTCGTCAAAAGCGGAAAGGTGCGTGCGATCGGCGCTTCCAACTATTCGGCACCACGACTCGCCGAAGCCTTGGGTATTTCAAGGGCGCAAGAACTGCCGCTCTACACTTGCCTACAGCCGCACTACAATCTCGTGACTCGCGCCTTTTACGAAGGTGAATTGCAGGCGCTCTGCCTCAAGGAGGATTTGGGCGTCATCCCGTTTCGCGGCCTCGAAGCGGGTTTCCTCACCGGCAAGTACCGATCGATGACCGATACGGTCGGCCGGGCGCGCGGCCCGCTGGTTGCCCGCATCCTGGATGACCGCAGCCTCGACATATTGAGCGAGCTTGACAGCGCCGCGCAAAGGCTCACCGCCACGCCAGCGCAGATTGCCATTGCCTGGCTCTTGGCACAACCGGGCGTCACCGCGCCAATCGTCAGCGTCACGAGCCTGGCCCAGCTTGAGGAAATTATTGGCGCGATGAGTCTGAGGCTCGATGCCAGAACATCGATGCGGCTCGATTTCGTGAGCGCCTGATCCGTGTAAGAAGAGGGCAGCCAATCATGAAGCCATCCCGTGGAGGCGCAGGCAAAACGGCATGATTTTGGCCTTGATTTTGGGTCGTGCGCAGCCATCATGACCGCAAGCGACATTGCAACAAGGTTGAGGGAGAACCCCATGCCGATCAAGGAAGAGGATATTCAGATTGGTAAATGCTACCGGACGAGGGGTGGCGAGAAGGAGTCCGAAAAATATACGATCATCAACATCACTCGCGGCATTGTGACCTATCAAAGCTGGACCACCGACCCGAACCGCTTGTCGCTTCGCACCAATACGGGCATCAAGGCGCTCGCCGAAGTGATCTTCAAGGAAATCCCCTGTCCGAACCGCGATCCCGAGAAGAAAATCGACTATTTCGATCCCTCATGACGCAGGCGGAGCCATTTTATTAGCTCCAGCCGGCGCCTGGATCATGCCGGAAAAGCCTCGTGAAGGACACCGTCGAGCGTGCGCTGAACCGGCCCTGAGCCAAGGGGTGTGAAACTCAGCGCGCCCGAAACCGGTTCGGCGGTGACCCCGGCATTTGGAACATAATCACCCCATTGGCGCCAGAAGAACGCCGTGCCGCCTTTAATGCATTGGTCGCGCAGCGACCGCGCCCAATCGGGATGGCAAGCTTTGGCCTCAGCGCCGATCTCGCCGCCCGCCACAACCCAATCGATCCGCGGGCCTGAGCCGCTTGCGGGCCCGGTTTCCGTTGCATCGCGTAACCAAATCCCGGCTTTCAGATCGAGGGCTTCGAGCAAGGGCTCGGCGGCGACGAAGCGCAGAGCGGCAGGCGTCTCCAAAAGGACAGGAATGCGGCGCTCGGCCTCCTTTTGATTTTCCGCCGTCACCCCAAGCCAGAGATGCTTGAGCGGCCAGACACTGAGGCTATGTGAGCTGTCCTGCGGCGCGATCTCATCCATCACCTTGGCGATCCTGGCTGGTGTAGCAGGCTCGGTGATATAGGCTTGCATAATTTTCGGACGCTTGGTCAGAATCTCGAAAATATGGTGTGGGCATAGCGCCATGATCGCGAAGATACGATCGGTCACCTCATTTTGCGCCGATTCATGAAAAAGGTCGGAGAGTGCATTGACCAGAATGCGGCGGGGCGTATCCCAGGTGAGCGGCAGCGTCAGTCGGTCGTCCCGCAGCGCAATCTTGCCCGTCCAGGCCGGACCGGCGGGACCAATTTCGGCATACCCCAACCCCCATTGAGCATCTTGGGCGGACGCCGCGGTCAGCGCCTCGGCGTAGCAATGCCGGCAGGCCGCGCTCTTGCGGGAGCAGCCAACGAGCGGGTCCCAAATGGCATCCGCCCACTCGATTGTAATGTCCACACTCATCGCATCATCCTGGGCATCGTTCTGGGTTTTATCCTTGGCTCGGCCTCTATTGGCCAATGCTCGAAGAGCTTTTGTGATTGAGGCCCCGCGGGAGAAAATTTATCTGGCACCTAGTTTGCTGCATGCTCGGCTGTTCTGAATTGGGGGTCGCAAAGGTCACACCCAGCCATCGCCACTCAGTATGATGCAATGTTTGTGCAATGAAGCGATCCGAACAGCCTTAAGCTAGTGATTTCATACCAGAATGAAACCCGATTCTCGAAACGTCGAGGTCATCACGAGCCTCACACTTGGCCATTATGAGCAATATGCTGAGTCCTATCAGACGGGGACCGCTGATCACGACGTCAGCCAGAATATTTCCGCTTTGCTCGATGCCATCGAAGCCAAGCCGCCTTTCACCCTGCTGGATTTCGGCTGCGGCCCAGGGCGCGACTTGAAGACCTTGGCGGGTCTTGGCCACATCGCTATTGGTCTTGACGGCGCTTCCCGCTTCGCCGCCATGGCGCGCGACTATAGCGGTTGCGAGGTCTGGCAGCAGAATTTTCTGGCACTCGATTTGCCGTCCTCGCATTTCGACGGGGTCTTCGCCAACGCCACCTTGTTCCATGTGCCGAGCCAGTCGCTGCCGCGTGTGTTGGGCGATCTTTACGCCTGTCTCAAACCGGGTGGCGTCTTGTTCAGCTCGATTCCGCGCGGTCAAAATCAGGCGGGCTGGGTTGAAAACCGCTATGGCGTCTTTCATGATCTTGACACCTGGCGCCGCTATGTCTCGGCGGCCGGCTTTACCGAATTATCGCATTATTACCGCCCACCCGGACTGCCACGGAAGCAGCAGCCCTGGCTCGCCACCGTGTGGCGCCGGCCCCGCTGAGCCATGTTTTGGTCCAGATTGTGCGTAAAATTGCCCGGAAATTGAGGGTAGAGGGAAACCATGGCGGCGATTGTCGAAGGACCCGGGATCGCGGCGCTATCCTGCGGGAAACCCGTCTATCTCGTAGTTCTTTTGTCCGGCTCCGGCTGCGACAGCCAGGCCCTTGTCAGCCATGCCCTCAATTGGGCGCCAACCATGCCCAAGGCTGAATTTCTCGCCGCCGAAATGGCTTCTCCCGGCTCCTGGTTCGATTTGTCGGGTAATAGCCCAGCCAAGACCAATGAAGGCCTGCTGGCTTTCGGGCCGGAACTTGATCATTTTCTGGACGAAATGCTGGCCAAGCGCCGCCTCCCCGACTCGCATCTCGCGCTGGTCGGATTTTCGCAGGGTGCGATGCTCGCTTTGCATGTGGGGTTGCGCCGTCCCAAGCCCATGGCGGCGATCGTCGCCTTCTCTGGCGCGCTTTTTGACTTGGCCAGCCTTGAATCGGAAATTCATTCCAAACCGCCCGTCCTTTTCATTCACGGCGAAGAAGATCCCGTTGTGCCTTTTGCCGCCATGACCGATACAAAAAACCAGCTCAAAGCGCTCGGCGTGCCGGCGAAAAGTCTGAAAAGGCCGGGACTCGCCCATGCGATAGATGATGATGGCATCATTGTCGCCGGCGATTTTCTCACCGGGCTCGTTGTTCACAAGCCCGCAGCGAAGCCGGACGCGGACAATCATGAACATGATCACGATCACGATCACGAACATGATGATCATGAGCACGAGCACCATTGATCGGGCCGTTTGGCCTTTTGACCTTATCGGCCGTTGTGAACCTCAGCCGAGCCATTGGAGAATGACATTCATGTCTGTGGATTTGAAGGGAAACTGGACGGATGCCGATATCGCAAAACTGCTCGCGTCTGTGACGGATGATCGCGATTGGCGTTTGGAAGTGAACGCCGCTGGCGTCGCCGACCTCTTCGACAAAACAGCCAATCCGACCGGTGCCGACTATGATGAGACCCTGCACTGCTATCTCGAGACCTGGATGAAGGGAACCGACTTCGTCGGTCCATCGGCGGCCAGTGACACAACCCTTGTCGGCAAGATCGCCAAGGCGCTGCGCGAGAATTATCCCGCGCTGAAAGGCGCTGAGAAATTCGTCTACGTCGACCTCTGAACTTCACCGATCTTGGGCAGGGCGGCGCACCGCGCCGCACCAAGGCCGTGATGAACGCACAAAGGGGTCCCTGTCGAATGGGGCTCAAGATCGCAGCGACAATATTTCGGCTGACCCGAATATCGGTTCCCATGCGGCGAGCCTTGCCTGTCTTTGCGACGATCCGGCCTGCAAAGACTTTTCCTGCAACGTGCTATTTCCGTCAACCAGGAGCCTTTGCGCGAGCCTCGCTTCAACCTTTCAGGCTGGCGGCATGAAGCTCAAAACGCGGTCTGTCGAAAATTGATAGACCATGCCGGTCAACGTCCATTGCGGCTTGCACAACTCAATAATTTTGGATGCAACGGTGTCGGGGGTCGGCAAGCGCATCGGGTCTTCCCCCGGCATGACGCTCGCACGCAGACGGGTGCGCACCGGCCCCGGATCGACCGCCATGACCCGCACCTGCGAAATGTTCCGGGTTTCGGCCGCGTAGCTGCGCATCAGCCCATCGAGGGCCGCCTT
The DNA here is from genome assembly GCA_035503795.1 of Methylocella sp. Lineage (GTDB taxonomy): Bacteria > Pseudomonadota > Alphaproteobacteria > Rhizobiales > Beijerinckiaceae > Methylocapsa. Next base: position 8,584 of record DATJTB010000238.1, on the reverse strand, counting down.
GCTGACGGCGTAGAGACCCCAATAGGGCCTGGCAGGCGAGTCCTGCCCGGCTCGCCCGGTCAGAAACACGACACGGCCCGCGTCGGAGGCGCGCAAAAGCGGATCAAGCGACCGGATCAATCGCCAATTGGCGGTGACATTGACCGCCAAAGCCTCTTCCCACTGTTTTGGTGCGACATGGGCAAGCGGCGTCAGGGGCGCCTGCACAGCCGCATTGCCGATGAAAATGTCAAGCTTGTTCCACCGCTTGAAAATCTCGCCGCCAAGCCGGTCAAGGGCCTCGAAATCCTGAAGGTCGCAAGGCACCAGTGTGGCCTGTCCACCCGCCTTTCGGACGTCATCGTCAAGCGCTTCAAGTGCCCCTTGTGTTCGGGCGAGAGCTAGCACATGCGCGCCCGCTCGCGCGAGTTCCAGAGCGACGGCTCGGCCAATGCCTCGCGACGCCCCCGTGATAAGCGCAACTCTCCCATCGAAGCATGCGGACATCTTACCTCCAGCTGGCCCCCGGTGGCAGCATATAAAACGACGGAAACCTTTAGATCACGATGGCTTTGGGTCGAATCGATCCAAAATCATGAAACGTGATCGATTCGGGTAATTTAGAGCGGGATGCGAGCGCAAAACCGCTTCACGCATTTGCTCATCCCGCTCCAGAGCGAATTCCGCAAAAGTTGACAGACTTTGCGCCGAGACTTCGCTCCAACTTCTTGATCTTGCGCGATTTCTTATCGCTCGAACGGTTCCGTTCGAGCGGAAAACGCGCTAATGCACGGAACCTGCTCATGCGGGAGCCATACGCGCGCATCGGCGTGGCTATCGCCCCCTCAATGATTTCCCTGGGAATCGGCGTTCTCGCTTGACCGGCCTCTCGAGGCCTCAAGCTAATCTTCGAAGACGCCTTCGAGGGCATAGTGGCGGATGGTCTTGCGGTTGGCGATCAGCTCATCGACCGTGGGCTCCCCCTTGATGGCTCGCGCGATGGCCAGCTTCGTCGCTTCATAATTGGTGCGATAAAGCTCCCGCCGATCAAGATTTTCATCGGTCGCGCAGCGCGGATCAAGCCAGATCATGATGATCATGCAAAGCTCGTCCGCCTGGTCTTTCGGCAGAATGCCTTCCGAGAGGCAATCGACGATGGCGTCCCCCGTCGCCGCTTGCACGATCCCACCCAAAAGCTCGACATAGGCTTCCGAACGCACCGTCATCTTGGTTGTCATCATGGTGGCTGGACGCACCATTTGGTTGAGGTCGCGGATGACAAACATGCGCGGATGGCCGGCAACTTGGCCGGCAAGCGCCGCGAAGGCATGTCCAACCGGCCCTTCGACATCGCCGATCATCACTTCGGGCATGGCGTCCGTGAACTGTCCCTCAGAGGCCAGGATCGTCGCTTCGCCCGTCCGCAGCCAAATCTTGCTCATCGAAATTCCTCTCCAGATTGAGAGCAGCATAACGCGGATAAGCCAGCGCAATCTGCTTAAACCTGATTGCGCTCGTAAAACCGCTTTCCACTTTTCTCTGCCCGCTCTTTGTTGAACGTCGGAAGCGCTATAGAATCGCGTCAATTTCGGGGATGAGTTGCGTGCCGAGCGTGGAAAAGGCTGAGCTCCTACATCGCGTCACGGCTTTGTTTGGCCTGAGCGGGATGCGGAAAAGGAGAGACCAGCTTTTCGCTCAAATTCCGCTCTAGTCATTTAGAATCGATCATTTTATCATTTTTGGATCGACGCAATCCAAAATCATCGGGATCCAGAGCGGCGGTGCGGATGGCCGTAATGTTGGCAGCATATTGATCAGCCCCGCCCTTGAATATGGCGGAGCCCGCGACCAGCGTATCGGCGCCGGCCGCCGTAACGAGACCCGCGTTTTCTGAGGTGACGCCGCCGTCAACCTCGATCCGGATCGGACGAGCGCCGATCAGCGCTTTGGCTTCTGAGAGTTTTTCAAGCGCGGCAGGGATGAAGATCTGGCCGCCGAAGCCAGGATTGACCGACATGACGAGCACCAGGTCGATCACATCGAGGACGTGCCGAATCATGGACACCGGCGTGGCCGGATTGAGCACCACCCCCGCTTTCTTGCCGAGCGCCCGAATAGCCTGCAAGGAGCGATGCAGATGCGGGCCCGCCTCGACATGGACCGAGATCGAATCGGCTCCGGCGTCGGCAAAAGCTTCGAGATAGGGGTCGCAAGGCGCGATCATCAGATGCACATCGAAGGGGATTGGCGAATGAGGGCGAAGCGCCCGCACGATTGCAGGGCCGATCGTGATGTTCGGGACGAAATGGCCGTCCATCACGTCAACATGAACCCAGTCCGCACCGGCCTTGGTGATTTCTTCGACCTCTTCGCCAAGCCGAGCAAAGTCAGCGGAGAGAATGGAAGGCGCGACGACGAGAGGCATCATTCCGCGGCGCTGCGCCTCAAATTGAGTTGCGGATCAAGGCTGCCCGAGGCATAAAGCTTGGCCATTGCCGACATCGGCAGAACCTTGATTTTTGGGGCGTTGCCGGCCGTGCCAAAGGCTTCGAAGCGTTGCTTGCAGACCTCGCGCATCGCGTCGAGCGCCGGCTTCAGGAATTTGCGTGGATCGAATTCGCCAGGAGTCTCCTTCGCCACGCGGCGCAGCTCCGCCGTCATGGCGATCCGGCAATCCGTATCGATGTTCACCTTGCGCACGCCATGCTTGATGCCGCGCACAATCTCTTCGACCGGTACCCCATAAGTCTGCCGCATCTCCCCACCACAGGCGTTGAAGCGATCCTGAAGCTCCTGCGGGACTGAGGAAGACCCATGCATCACGAGATGAATGTTGGGCAGCTTCTCATGAATGGCCTCGACGACCCGCATCGAAAGGATCTCGCCGTCCGGCTTGCGGGTGAATTTATAGGCGCCATGCGAGGTGCCCATCGCGATCGCCAGCGCATCGACCTTCGTCCTTGTGACGAAATCGACGGCCTGATCGGGATCGGTCAGAAGCTGGTCGCGATTGAGCTTGCCTTCCGCCCCATGCCCATCCTCCTTGTCGCCCATGCCGGATTCGAGGGAGCCGAGAACGCCAAGCTCCCCCTCGACGGAGGCACCGACGGCATGCGCCACGCTGACGACACGCGAGGTGATATCAACGTTATAGTCATAGGATGAGGGCGTCTTTGCATCGGCATGGAGCGAGCCGTCCATCATCACCGAGGAAAAGCCATATTGAATGGCGGTAAAGCAGGTCGCTTCATTATTGCCGTGGTCCTGGTGCATGCAGACGGGAATATCGGGATAGAGCTCGATCAACGCGTCAATCAATTTGGCAAGCACGATATCGTTGGCATAGGCGCGCGCTCCGCGGCTCGCCTGAATGATCACTGGAGACTGGGTCGCAGCGGCTGCCTCCATGATCGCCAAGCCTTGCTCCATATTGTTGATGTTGAAAGCAGGGACGCCATAGCCATGCTCGGCGGCGTGATCGAGCAGTTGGCGTAGGGTGATGCGAGCCATGGATATCCTCCGTCACTGATGATTGACCGGGCCTCAACTCTGTCGTCCCACGCAATGGGATCTACGGGATCTACCGATGGGATTGTCTTGACCGTACCTTCTCGCGCCACCGCGGACGGGGCTGGGACAAGTACAGTCTAGCGTGTTTTGAAGAGGCACTCAAACGCTTGGTGTCTACGCAATATTTCAATCACTAATATGAATGTTCGAAGGCCTCCGTTGGCGCGTCACGACCCTGCATCATCTGCCGCCCTTTGGGAATTCCCGAGCAAATCAAATCTAAGGAGCAGCCCGCGAGGGTTTCTCCGGCGCCGCATGTGCCTCGGGACAGGACCAGACCTTTTTCTTCGTTGCAAACAGCAAAAGCCCGTAGACTGATAGAAAGATCAACACGCCGAAGCCCAGCCGCTTGCGTTCTTCCAGTTTCGGTTCCGCCGCCCACATAAGAAAGGCGGAGATGTCCGTGGCATATTGCTGAACCGTCTTGGGTGAGCCATCCTCATAATCGACCGCTCCATCACTCAAGGGCTTGGGCATAGCGATCTTATGGCCGGGCATATATTCGTTCCAGTTTGGATCCTTGTCGTTGGTGTAGCCATTCATGATCGCATAAATGTAGTCTGGGCCCTGTTCTTGGTATTGAATAAAGGGGTCGAGCAGGAATTGCGGAAAGCCGCGCTCGTAGGAGCGGGCCTTGGCGAGCAGCGACATATCCGGCGGCACGGCGCCAAGCGCTGCCCGCGCCGCCTCGGGATTTTGAAAATTCCACGGAAAATAATCCGATGGGCGCCCCGGCCGCTCGAACATCTCCCCGGCATCATTGGGGCCATCCTTGATCTGATATTGCGCAGCGAGCGCTTTCACTTGCGCTTCCGAAAAAGCCGGGCCGCCGGGATCGGCCAGATTGCGGAAGGCAACAAGCTTCAAAGAATGGCAGTTGGCGCAAACTTCCCGATAGACCTGGAAGCCGCGCTGCAATTGAGCCTGATCATAGCGGCCAAAAAAGCCATTGAAGCTCCATTCCTGGCGCGGCGGCTTCAACTGCTCGTGGCCGGCACCGACACTGTTTGCCGCTTCCTCGGCGGCACAAACCGGCGTGAGGCTCCCGCCCGCCAAAGCCGCCAGGACGGCAGCGGCCAGGAGCCGTCCAAGACCACCCCAAAAACCTGCCCAATTGCTCATCACTCTTCTTTCCTAGCGGGCCCATGCGCTTGCTGGAGACTTTTTTCCGCTGCTCCATTTTTGCTGAGCACGGCGTCGAAAATGGTGGCGGGCAGCGGCCTTGGCTTTTCATAGCGGCCGAGCAGCGGCAGAATTAGGAAGAAATGCACGAAATAATAGAGGGTGAGGATCCGTCCAGCAATCAGATAGCTGCCTTCCGGCGGCTGGGAGCCTATGTAGCCGAGGAGTATCGCGCAAAGAACGAAGAGCCAGAAGAAGATCCGATAGAGTGGTCGAAACACTGCCGATCGAACCGGCGACCGGTCGAGCCAGGGCAAAATAGCCGGAACGAGAACCGCGATGAACATCGCCGTCGTGCCGCCGAGCTTGTTCGGGATCGAACGCAGGATCGCGTAGAAAGGCAGATAATACCATTCAGGCACGATATGGACCGGCGTCTGAAGCGGGTTGGCCTCGATGTAATTGTCGGCGTCGCCGAGATAGTTCGGCACATAGAAGACGAACCAGCTGTAGAACACCAGAAAGCAGACGAGCGCGAAACTGTCCTTGACGGTAAAAAAGGGATGGAAGGGCAAAGTGTCCTTCGCTGTCTTCTTCTCGATCCCGGCCGGATTGTTCGAACCGTGCACATGCAGTGCCCAGATATGCAGAACGATCACGCCGGCAATGATGAATGGCAGGAGATAGTGGAGCGAGAAGAAGCGATTCAAAGTCGCGTTGTCGACCGAATAGCCGCCCCACAGCCAGGTGGTGATCGATTCCCCCACCAAGGGGATCGCTGAGAACAGGCTGGTGATGACGGTCGCGCCCCAAAAGCTCATCTGACCCCAAGGCAGCACGTAACCCATGAAGGCGGTCGCGATCGAAAGGAGATAGATGAGAACGCCCAACAGCCACAAAACCTCGCGCGGGGATTTGTAGGAGCCGTAATACATGCCGCGCAGCATATGGATGTAGAGCGCGAGGAAATACATGGAGGCGCCATTGGCGTGCATATAGCGCAGGAGCCAGCCGTAATTCACATCGCGCATGATATGCTCGATAGAGGCAAAGGCGAGCCCCGATTGTGGCGTATAGTGCATGACGAGAACGACGCCGGTGATGATCTGCGCCACCAGCATGAAAGTGAGGATGCCGCCGAAGGTCCACCAATAGTTGAGATTGCGCGGATTGGGAAAGACCACAAACGAAGAATGGATGAGGCCGGCGATCGGCAGCCGGCTTTCAAGCCAGCGGCCGAATGCGCTTTGCGGGGTATAATTCGTCTCTCCACTCATGCTCGGCTTTCTCATTCTCATCAGTTAGGGCGGCTTTACCGAAAGCCCTACTCACCTCAAGTGACGGCCTCAGCCAATCGTGAGCTTCGTATCGCCGACAAATTTATAGGGCGGGATGACCAGATTATAGGGCGCCGGCCCCTGCCGGATGCGCCCGCAAGCATCATACACAGAACCATGGCACGGGCAGAAGTAGCCCCCCTCGAAAGGGCCGTCGTTTTTCAAGGGGACGCAGCCGAGGTGGGTGCAAATGCCGATGACGACGAGCCATTCGGGCCTTTGCACGCGGGACTCGTCGGTGGCCGGATCCCGCAACTCGTCGACCGGCACAGCACGGGAGACCTCGATCTCCCTGGCCGTGCGGTGGCTGATGAAGATCGGCTTGCCGCGCCATTTGACCGTGACGATCTGGCCCTCGGCAATATTGGACAGATCGACCTCGGTCGCCGAGGCAGCGAGCGTCGAGGCATCGGGGCTCATCTGGTCGATCAGCGGCCAGGCGGCCAATCCGGCCGCCGTCGCGCCCATCACGCCGGTCGCGATGAACAGAAAATCCCTGCGGGTCGGTTCTTCCGTCAGCGTGTCTGCGCTCATCCTGCCTTATCCTGTGGCCCGTAGCCGTTGGCTATCGCATAATAGAGCCGTCGGTCCTAAGCAATCCCCTGCTAAATCAAGACGGTTGGGCGGTTCGCACCGCGTCCCGGTCCGGTAATGAAAGCGGCCTGATCCACCAAAAGGGACCCGCGTTGAAAACAGCGCTTCTTCAACCTCCAAGGAAAAGCCTTTTCGATCCGTCCCCTCGCTCCTGCGAATGGCTTGTTCGTGCCAAGGCGGCATAAAGCACGCCGAGTCAAGGGCGAAATCCCTTTTTTGTTTAATTCCACCGAAACGGACACTAGATCACGATGATTCATGATTTTGGATCGAATCGATCCAAAATCATGAAACCTGATCGATTCTCGTCATTTCGAGCGGGATGCGAGCGCAAAACCCTTCACACTTTTCCTCATTCCGCTCTAGAAACCCGGTCAAAGCCCGCAAGCCAGGCCCAAAGGACAAGGTCGTGATCGGTTCTCTCGTCGCGAAGCGCCAGGCGGCCCAGCCGCAGGCCGCTCCCTTCACCGTGGCGCTCTACCAGCCGGACATTCCGCAAAACACCGGCACGATCCTGCGGATGTGCGCCTGCCTCGGCCTTTCGGCGGCGATTATCGAACCGGCCGGCTTTCCCGCAAGCGACAAGCATTTCCGCCGCGCGGGCCTTGATTACCTCGACCATCTCGAGATCGCCTATCATGCCGATTGGGCCGCTTTCGAAGGATGGCGGCGCGCAGCGGGACGCCGCCTCATTCTCCTGACAACCAAGGCGAAACTGGCCTATACCAATTTTCGCTTTGGCCACGGTGATATACTGCTGCTCGGCCGCGAGTCCGCCGGGGTCCTGCCTGAAGTGCACCAGGCCGCCGACACACGGCTTCTCATTCCGATCAAAGCGCCGTTGCGCTCACTCAATGTCGCCGTCGCGGCGGCAATGGTCGCGGGAGAAGCGTTGCGCCAGCTCGCCAGTTGAACACCTTGAGCTTGTCTTGACAAAAGTCACCTTCCCTGTGGGGTGCGCCCGACTCACCGACAAAGTGCAAGGACCTCTGCGAATATGACGCAACGAGAGACGCGCAGATGCGTTACGCCCTTGCGACAGATTACAAACGGGTCGAGAGGAAGCTCGCGGACCGATCTTTTGGCCAAGGAGATCCAAGAAACCCGCGCTAACGGGACATGCGGACAATGGGCGGCCGTTTCACTGCTACTTCATGCGGCTCCCGTCTGATGGCGCGAATGTCGAGACGGCTCTGATCGGCAGTTTCGCGGAAGTGCTCAACCAAGGCTCTCATAAACCCATGCTATCGGCGACTCAGAGGGCCGCGAATTAAAATTTGCGTGACATGGCGGCTCGCCATCCAGCAATAATCGAGTGGGGGAGCCGAAAGTCCATCAAGATGACGAGACATGCACGGTGAAAAACATGAGCATGAATGAGATGGATGCCGGCGCAGCCCGCAAGACAAAAACCCGCGCCTGGTTCGAGGCGCTCCAGGAGCAGATCATCGCCGCGTGTGAGGAATTGGAACGCGAGGTGGAGGGCCCACTGCCCGAGCCCGGTCAGGCGCCGGGCCGTTTCGTGCTCACACCCTGGACAAGATCCGATCCGGCGATCGGCCATGGCGGCGGAGGCCTTATGGCGGTGCTGAAAGGCCGCCTGTTCGAGAAGATGGCGGTCCACACCTCAACCGTCTTCGGCCGCTTTCCACCGGAATATGCCGCCCAAATTCCTGGAGCGGAAGACGATCCCGCCTTCTGGGCCTCGGGCCTCTCGCTCATCGCCCATCCGTTCAATCCGAATGTCCCGACCATCCATATGAACACGCGCTATGTGGTCACGACCAAGGCCTGGTTCGGCGGCGGTGCCGATCTCACGCCTCTGCTCGACGAGCGGCGCGTGCAGAGTGATCCCGACAGCCTTGCCTTTCATGCCGCCATGCGGGCGGCGTGCGAGAGCCATAGCGAAGTCGCCGACTATGGCCGCTTCAAGCAATGGTGCGATGAATATTTCTTCTTGAAGCACCGCAATGAGCCGCGCG
>DATJTB010000237.1:0-2436 GCA_035503795.1 Methylocella sp. | reverse complement strand
TCCAGAGTAAGTCGTTTTCGATAGGTTGGATCATGACAGAAGATCCACTAACTTCCTTCATGCTGCAAGAATCTCAAACAAAGCTCGGACCTGATGGTTTACACGGCGCGCATCCAGCTTTCTTTCAAGTATGACGTGATGTTCGCCTCTGCTCAAAGACCGAAGCTCGATAATGAAATTGCAATCGCAACGATTTCATCGAAGTCATTCTGTTCTAACCAAACTCAGTCATTTCCGCGGCTCATAAATTTGGCAGATTTGTACTTTATCTCTCTTGCGTGCAATGAAAATCATTGCAAAAGCTACCTTTGTCACGGCCGATGATTTTGGACGATCTAAAGTCTTTCTAAAGTCTTTGAGACGCAGGATGCGAACGCAAGACGGTAACGCATTTTTGCTCATCCGGCTCCAGGAACGAAACGCAAATATCAGGGTTCACCCCATGGCAGAAGAACATGCACAATCCGCGGGCCATCCCGCGATGGACTATGAAGAGCATGAAAAGACCTATCGGCTTTTCCTCAAATTGATCAAATATTCGATGGGCTCTGTGGCACTCCTCCTGATCTTCATGGCGTTTTTTTTGACTTGACCAGCCACGGGCGCCCCCGCAGGGTCGGATTATAACAACAACAAGGATCGCGCTGTCAAAGCCGCGAGATTGGGATTCGGGAGCCCTCCATGCTGATTGCCATTCCTGCCGAAACCGATCCGGCCGAAGGCCGTGTGGCCGCCACGCCGGAAACCGTCAAGAAACTGGCCGCTCTGGGCACCGGTGTTCGGGTTCAGACGGGCGCTGGCCTTGTCTCCGGTTTTCTGGACGCCGACTATGCGGCCGCCGGCGCGACGATCGCGCCAACCGCGGCGGAAACGGTGCAGGACGCGGATGTGGTGCTGCGCGTCCGCCGGCCGGCGGCTTCCGAGCTCGCCGGAGTGAAGCAAGGCGCCCTCCTCCTCGCCATTCAAGACCCTTATGGCCATATCGAGGAGCTGCAAGGCCTCGCTTCGGCTGGTGTCCGCGCCTTTTCCATGGAGCTCATGCCGCGAATCACCCGCGCGCAGACCATGGATGTTCTGTCGAGCCAAGCCAATATCGCGGGCTACCGGGCGGTCATCGATGCGGCGGCCGAATATGGCCGGGTGATTCCCATGATGACGACGGCAGCTGGCACGATCCATCCGGCCAAGGTCTTCATCATGGGAGTCGGCGTCGCCGGCCTGCAAGCGATCGCGACGGCTCGAAAACTTGCCGCCATAGTGACGGCGACAGACGTACGTCCAGCCACCAAGGAGCAGGTCGTTTCGCTCGGCGCTAAATTCGTGGCCGTCGAGGATGAGGAATTCAAACAGGCCGAGACATCGGGCGGCTATGCCAAGGAAATGTCAGTCGAATATAAAGCGAAGCAAGCGGCGCTAATCGCCTCCCACATCGCCTCGCAGGATATTGTCATCACCACGGCCCTCATCCCCGGCCGCCCCGCCCCAGTGCTGATCACGGCGGCCATGGTCGAATCCATGCGACCGGGCTCGGTAATCGTCGACCTCGCCGTGGAACGCGGCGGCAATTGCGAATTGTCGAAACCGGGCGAAACCGTCGTCTCGAAGAATGGCGTCAAGATCTTGGGACCGCTCAATGAGGCCGGACGACTGCCGTCGACCGCCTCGGCGCTTTACGCGAAAAATCTCCTGGCTTTTCTCCAGACGTTAGTCGATGCGAAAGCCAAAACGCTGGCGGTTAAATGGGATGATGAGCTCGTCAAGGCCACCTTGCTCACCAAGGACGGGGCACTCGTCCATCCAAGCTTTCAACCGGGAAGCTGAGCCTGCGGCGCAAGGCTGCGATGAGCGCTTCGTCCTTACAATCATCCACTCATCCACTGAAATTTTCGACCAGAAATCTTAAGGAAGGCATACGATGGCAGAAATCGATCCGGAATTACTGGAAAAGATCCAGGCCGCTGCACAAGCGGCGAAGCAGGCGGCGGAAACCGTCCAGAGTTACGCCGAGCAGATTTCGGCAGGCGCCGCAGCGGCGAGCGGCGGGTCGATCGATCCCTTCGTCTTCCGACTGGCGATTTTCGCGCTGGCGGTGATCGTCGGCTATTACGTGGTCTGGGCGGTCACCCCGTCGCTGCATACGCCCCTAATGTCGGTCACCAATGCGATCTCCTCGGTCATTGTGGTCGGCGCACTTCTCTCGGCGGGCATTAATGCGGACAGCGGCGAAGGCGCGGGCCTTGCCCAGATCTTCGGCTTTCTGGCCTTGACTCTCGCTTCCGTGAACATCTTCGGCGGCTTTCTCGTGACCGAGCGCATGCTCTCCATGTTCAAGAAAAAAGGCTGAATCGATGCTGAACGGAAATCTCGCTGCCCTACTCTATCTTTCCGCCGGCATCCTCTTCATCCTGGCGTTGCGCGGCTTGTCCTCCCCAGAAA
>DATJTB010000236.1:0-9842 GCA_035503795.1 Methylocella sp. | reverse complement strand
CGTACTGGTCACATCCTTCTTTCTGCAGCTCTTTGGGCTCGTCTCGCCGCTCATCTTCCAGGTAGTGATCGACAAAGTCCTCGTTCACCGGAGCCTCAGCACGCTCGACATTCTCGTCACAGGACTTATGACGATTTCCGTGTTCGAGACCTTGCTCGGTATCATACGAACCTACACATTTTCCCATACGACCAATCGCATCGATGTAGAGCTTGGAGCGAGGCTCTTCCGGCATTTGCTCGCTTTGCCCATCGGCTATTTCCAATCGCGCCGGGTGGGTGACTCGGTCGCCCGCGTCCGCGAGCTCGAAAATATCCGGAACTTCCTGACGAGCTCAGCCCTGACTCTCATCATTGATCTCTTTTTCACCTTCGTGTTTTTGATCGTGATGTTCCTGTATTCGCCGCTCTTGACGTGGATCGTGCTGGGCTCCTTTCCGTTCTATATCGCGATCTCCCTACTTGCCACGCCAGCTTTCCGCCGACTGCTCGATGAAAAATTCAAGCGCGGTTCCGAGAATCAGGCTTTCCTCGTCGAGACGGTGAATGGCGTCGAAACCTTGAAGGCGATGGCCGTCGAACCACAGATGCAGCGTCGCTGGGAGGAGCAGCTCGCCGGTTATGTGGCCGCGAGCTTTCGCGTCCTCAGCCTCGGCAACACGGCAAGCCAATTGGTCCAGCTCGTCAACAAGCTTGTTACTGCCGGGGTTCTATACTTCGGCGCTAAGCTCGTGATTGACGGAGACCTCACGGTCGGCGAACTCGTCGCTTTCAACATCTTTGCCGGCCGGGTGAGCGCGCCGGTCCTGCGGATCGCCCAGATCTGGCAGGATTTTCACCAGGCGCGCCTCTCGATCGAGCGGCTCGGCGACATCCTGAACTCGCGGCCAGAGCCGCTCTATGGTTCCGGGCAGACGGCCCTGCCCGCCATCCGTGGCCACATCAGTCTGGACCATGTGAGCTTCCGCTACCGCATCGACGGCGCGGCGGTCCTGTCCGACATCAATTTGGAGGTGCCAGCCGGGCAGGTTCTTGGCATCGTCGGGCCATCGGGCTCGGGCAAGAGCACTCTAACGAAGCTCATCCAGCGGTTCTACGTGCCGGAAAGCGGCCGCGTGCTCGTCGACGGCTTCGACCTCTGCGTCGTCGACCCCGCCTGGCTGCGTCGCCAGATCGGCGTCGTCCTGCAGGAAAGCGTGCTCTTCAACTGCTCGATCCGGGACAATATCGCGCTCGCCAATCCTGCCCTTTCGATCGAGCGAATCATCGAAGCTGCGCAGCTTTCTGGCGCCCATGATTTCATCCTGGAGCTCCCGAACGGTTATGACACGATCGTCGGCGAGCGCGGCAATACCCTGTCCGGTGGTCAAAGACAGCGCATCGCTATCGCCCGTGCGCTCGTCGCAAACCCGCGCATCCTCATCTTCGACGAGGCGACGAGCGCGCTCGATTATGAGAGCGAGCGGGTCATCCAGCAGAACATGCAGGCGATGGCTGCTGGGCGCACCCTGATCATCATTGCGCATCGGCTTTCAGCCGTGCGTCGCGCGGATCGTATCATCACTTTGGAACAGGGCCGGCTGGTCGAGGATGGCTCGCATGAGGAACTCATCAAAGCAAGCGGTCATTACGCGTCTCTCTACCGCTTGCAGGCAGGCATTCACGAAGTCCGGTAGGATGGCCCTGGCCTTAACCGGCGGCGAACTCGACCGCACGCGCGACGAGCTCGCTTTTCTTCCGGCCGCGCTCGAGATCGTCGAGACGCCGCCAGCGCCTCTCGCTGGCGCCGTCAGCACCTCGATCATCCTGATCTTCCTGACGACGATCGTCTGGGCCTCCCTCGGCCGGATCGATATCGTCGCCTCAGCGCCGGGCAAGATCGTTCCAACCGACCGGACCAAGGTCATCCAACCTTTCGAGACAAGTGTTGTCGGCGCGATCCATGTGACTGATGGCCAGGCGGTCAAGGCGGGCGACACGCTGATTGAGCTCGACCAGACGATGAACGAGGCAGAAACAAACCACCTCAGGAGCGATCTCATCACCGCGAGACTCGATATGGCCCGCCTTTCGGCGGCGCTTGCCGAACCCGCCGATCCGCTCGAAGCCTTCGTGCCGCCGCCAGAGGCGAGCTCTGCTCAGGTCGCGGCCGAGCGGCAGCTCCTCGCCCATCAAGCCGGAGAGCGGCGTGCCAAGCTCGCGGCATTCGATGCGCAGAAAGCACAGAAGGCAGCCGAGCTCAACACAACTACCGCCACGATTGCGAAGCTCGAAGCCGTGATCCCTGTCCTCCAGCAGCGGGTCGACATCAAGCAGACCCTCTATTCGCGCCAGGTTGGATCGAAGGCGAATTATCTTGAAATCTATCAAAGCCTGGTCGAGGCGCAGCAGGATCTGCTCGTACAGAGGAGCCACGCCACGGAGGCAGAGGCGGCGATTGCGGCAATCACCCAGGGACGGGGGCAGGCCGAGGCGGAATACCGGAAAAACCTGTCGAGCGATTTCGTGGAGGCACAACGCAAAGCTTCGGGCCTAGCCGAGGATCTCATCAAATCCGAGAAGCGGACCAGACTCCAGGTGTTGACCGCCCCCATCGACGGAACCGTCCAGCAGCTCGCCGTCCACACGGTCGGCGGCGTGGTCACGCCTGGGCAATCGCTCCTCGTCGTGGTACCGGCCGACAATCATCTTGAGGTCGAGGCCATGGTGCCGAACCATGATGTCGGCTTTATCCATAAGGGACAGGACGTCGAGATCAAGGTCGATACATTCAACTTCACCCGCTACGGCCTGCTCCATGGGCGGGTGCTGAGTGTTTCACACGATGCGATCACGCGCGACAAAGCGCCAGAAAAGGACACAAGCCCCAATGCGTTGCTCGGTACGACGACGGCCACCAGTGAGCCGAAGGGCCAGGAACTCGTCTTCGCCGCGCGCATCTCGCTTGATCAGACGAAGATGCAGATCGACGAGAACGAGGTAGCGCTCACGCCCGGCATGGCAGTCACAGCGGAAATCAAGACAGGCGAGCGCACGGTTCTGAACTATTTCCTCTCGCCCCTACTGCAATCCAAGCATGAGGGGCTGCGCGAACGCTGAAGCGACGGTCCTTGCGAGTCCAAGGCTTTCTCATCCACGGCCAATCAATCCAGATCCAACTCGACCACACCGATCGCATGACGGGGCCAACACCAGGGCGCGACTAGAATGGCATCGCCGCGCCAGGTCAACGGCGACGCCCAAGGGTGAACGGCAAGCCAGCGGCGGACCGCGCGCGAAATCCGGCGTCGCTTACCGGCATCGATTGCCAAACGCGCCTCCTCCAGGGTCGGGCGGATTTTCACCTCGATGAAGGCCAGCGTGTCGCCGCGTTGGGCGACAAGGTCGATTTCGCCTTCCCGGGTGGCGAAGCGATGCGCCAGGATGCGATAGCCCTTCAGTCCAAGAAGCAGGATTGCCAGATGCTCAGCAAAAATTCCGGCCCAAAGGGCCTTTCTGCGGTCGCGCGGTGTCTGGCCCATCAGCGTGGTCGGGCGGCAAGTTCAAGCGCACGCGCATAAATCTTACGGCGCGGCTGGCCGGTCTCCGCTGAAACCACGGCTGCGGCATCCTTCACCGAAAGGCCCTCGAGCGCCTTGCCAAGACGCGCATCGACCTCCTCCTGGACGAGCGGCTGGATACCCGGCGGCCCAACGAGAAGCACAATCTCGCCCTTTGGCGGGTCTTCGACTGCGATCGCTGCCGCGAGGTCAGGCAAAAGGCCGCGCCGCACGGTTTCGAAATGCTTGGTCAGCTCACGGGCGATCGCCGCTTCGCGCGACCCTAGCACAGCCGCGAGATCGGCGAGCGTCTCAGCCGCACGGCGGGGCGATTCAAAAAACACGAGGGTTCCCGGAATTGTCGAAAGTGCGGCGATACGCGTTCGCCGCGCGGAACCTTTCGGCGGCAGAAAACCTTCGAAGAAAAAACGGTCCGTGGGCAGGCCGGCAACGACCAGGGCGGCCAGCACCGCTGAGGCGCCAGGTACGGACACCACCTCAATATTCTGAGCCAGCGCCTCGCTGACAAGCTTGAAGCCAGGGTCGGAGATGAGCGGCGTGCCAGCGTCTGAGACGAGGGCGAGCGCGGCTCCGCCAGCCAGCCGCGCCAAAAGATGCGGCCGTATGACGGCCGCATTATGCTCATGATAGGCAACCAGTGGCGTCGAAATCCCATAATGCGCGAGCAGCGTCTTGGTGACACGTGTGTCCTCGGCGAGGACCACATCGGCGGCGGCAAGCGTAGCGAGCGCGCGAAAGGAGATATCGCCGAGATTGCCGATCGGCGTCGCCACCACATGAAGACCTGGTCGGATCGGCTCAACCTCCGCCTTGAGACCAAATGCCGTAAAGGCGCTTGACCGTTTCTCCTCATTGGAGTTTACAGCGGGCCGGGCTCTTTCCCGCACCGCAGGTTCCAAAGAGTGACTCTCAGCCGCCGCTTTTGGGTCGCCGTGCTTGTCCGTGATCCTCATCCTGAGCCTCGGTTTCGACCCGTCGGCCTGTTTCAGTGTAAGACGAGGCCTCCCCCGCCCGCTCCATACAGACCTTTAGAGCACAACACGAAAGACTGGATACACCAAGTTTCACCTAAATCTTTCACCCAAACCGTTCTGCGCTGCTCACCGCGACCAAAGCTTCCCAATCCAAACACGGAAAAGGCAAGGCCATCGAAAGATAGTTCTATAAATCGGCTTGTTGTTCTTTATATAGAACAAATAGGTTTTTTTCGCAAGCCGGGGTAAAATCCGGTTGGTTGCCCATACCATGATAGCCAAGGTATGACTTCGACAATGCGAATGGTGGACTCGAAAAACGGGATAGGGCGCAGTGGAGCTTGGCCCAATGAGCTGTTGTGCATTCGTAAAGGGCCCGCGGACAAAGGCGTTCGGGGCGCTGGGCGGGTTTCTTGAAGCATTGACTGTCGCATGGAGCCGCGTTCCGCTGCGCACCCTGGCTCTTGCCATTGTTTTACCGCTCGCCGCCTGCAGCTCGATCAACGGTATAACTGGCCACCGCACGGGAGAAATGGCCGCTCCATCGACCCAAGCCGCAAATCCGACACCGCCGCAACCGCAGCCTGGCGAAGTCATCGGCACCGGCCCGGCCCGCGTCGCTCTGATCCTGCCCCTGACCCAAGCCTCCGGAACAAGCGCCGTGGGGACTTCGCTTCGCAATGCTGCCGAACTCGCCTATCTCGATGCCGGCGGCAATGACATCACGATGCTCATCAAGGACGACCATTCGAGCCCGGATGGCGCCCGCGCCGCCACGGAAGAGGCCCTTACGGATGGTGCCGAGTTGATCATCGGCCCGCTTTTCGCGTCGAGTGTTCGGGAGGCCGGCAAGGTGGCGCACCAATCCGGCAAGCCCATCATCGCCTTTTCGACCGATGCTTCGACCGCCGGCCCCAATCTCTATCTGCTCTCTTTCCTGATCGAGAATTACGTCGACCGGATCATTGACTTCGCCGCCTCGAAGGGCAAAAAATCAATCGCCGCTCTTATTCCGGACAATGACTATGGACACGTAGCGGAGACCGAATTCCAGCAGGCTGCAGCGCGCAATAACATGCGCATCATGACGATCGAGCATTACCAGCAAAAGACGATGGGAGAGGCCTTAGGGCAGATTGCCGCTCTGCACGACCAGATCGACTCCCTATTCATCCCCGAGCAGGCCGATGCAATTCAAGCCATGTCGCAGACCATGGCCGCTGCCGGGATCACCAGCTCGAAAGTGCAAATCCTCGGCACGGGCCTTTGGAACGATGCGCGGGTACTGGGACTCCCTGCTTTGCAGGGCGCCTGGTTCGCAGCGCCAGAAAACGGCGGCTACAACGCTTTTACCGAGCGCTACCGGGCCAAATACCATTCGGATCCGGCACGGATCGCGACACTCGCCTATGATGCGGTCTCGCTCGCCGCCGCCCTTGCCCATACGCAAGGCTCGCAGCGATATACGCAAAACGTACTGACCAACAGGTCCGGATTCAACGGCGCCGATGGCGTATTCCGGTTCAACCAGGACGGAACGAATGAACGCGGCCTTTCCGTGCTGCAAATTACCAACGGCACCGCCGTGACGATCAGCCCGGCGCCCCATTCCTTCGCCTCCAGCGCTTCCGCGATCTGAGCTGGCATCAAACCATAGTGAACGCTTGCAACGCGGGTTGTCAGCGACGCAGCGATGACCTTGGAACGGCGCATGCTTGCGGCATGTCTCCGCCCTTGTCTGCCCAGCAAAACGCTTCAGACTGTTGCTCATCCACTTCAAGGCGTGCCACAAAAGCCTGGCCTGACCGTCAGCATCAATGCGCGGTCTTCGAGGCTGGCGAACAGAGCTCGGTCGGCGCCGGTCAGCCAGACCTGCCCTGCAAGGCCCGCGACCACATCGAAGAGCGCCGCCCGCCGGGGCGGATCGAAATGCGCGGCAATCTCATCGAGCAGCACCAAGGGCGGCAAGCCGCTAAGCGCCGCCACCAGCCGGGCATGTGCCAGAACGAGCCCCGTCAGCAGCGCTTTCTGCTCGCCGGTCGAGGCCAGCGTCGCCTCAATATTTTTGAGGCCATGCCGGACACGAAGATCGCTCGCCTGCGGTCCGACCAGCGTGCGTCGGGCCGCCGCATCGCGCCAGCGATTGGCCCGCAAAACCGCACGATATCGATCCTCCGCTTCGATCGCCGGATCCTTCTCCAGCCATTGCTCAACCTCGCCCTCAATCGCAAGCTCCGCAAAAGGAAAGAGCGATTGACCCTCCTGCGTGTCATGGATGAAGGCGGAAAGCCGCGCCACGGCCTCGATCCGCGCGGCGGCAATCGCGACCGCGAGTTCTGCGGCCTGTGCCTCGACAGCGTCAAGCCAGTTGTCGTCCCCCCTCCCCTCCTCCAAAAGCCGGTTGCGGCCGCGCAAGACCTGTTCGAAGGCATTGACGCGGGCACCGTGGTCGGCGTCGATCGCAAGCACAAGCCGATCGAGGAAACGCCGTCGCTCGCTGGCCGGCCCGTTGAAAAGGCCATCCATCGAAGGCGTCAGCCAGACGACGCGGATATGATCGCAAAAGGTGCGAATTGAGGTGACAGGCTCGCCATTGAGCCGATATTTACGTCCCCTTGGCCCCGCCGCCGACGGAGGTTCGATTCCGGTGCCCAGCCGGATAGGGCCCATGAGCGTGGCGATTTCAGCGGCAACGGCAAAGCCGCCATTTCCGCCTTGGCGTGCGCAGTCGGCGAGTTCGGCGCGCCGCAGCCCGCGCCCCGGGGCGAGCAGTGACAAAGCTTCGAGCAGATTGGTCTTGCCGGCACCATTCTCGCCCGTCAGAACAACAAGCCGCGAGTCAACCCCAAGATCAAGCGCAGCATAGGAGCGAAAATCGCTCAAGACCAGCCGTCGAACGCCGTTAGGGGAGACTTCGCCAGACCCACCTGTCGCATATGAAACCGCGGCTTCGGCACATTTCGGGCCGAATGGCGGAAGAGACTCGCGCGGTTGAGAAGGCGCATCCATATATTCGCGTGCTACCTTTCGTTCAGCAAGGCCGGACGGCCGGCGACACCCGAATCCACTTGGCAAGCGTTTTAGCATAGCCCAAGCGAGCCTGCCTTCAGCCGAAAGAGGAAAACGTGATCATCGAAACCGTTGAAAAGCCGACCAGCCCAGCTCCTGAAGCTGAGCGGGCCTGCCTCGCCAGCCGCTTTTCCACCATGAAGCTGCAGGGCCGCAAGATCGCCGTTCTCACGGCTTATGATGCTCCGACGGCCAAGGCCGAGGAAGAAAGCGGCATCGATCTCGTTCTCGTTGGCGACAGCGTCGGAACCAATATTTTGGGCTATGCGAGTGAAAAGGAAGTCACGCTCGCCGATATCAGCCACCATCTCAGCGCCGTGCGGCGCGGCGCGGCACATACGCCGGTTCTCGCCGATCTGCCCTTTGGCACCTATGAGACGCCGGCCGCCGCACTCGCCAATGCCGGCAAACTGATCGCAGCCGGCGCCGACATGGTGAAATTCGAAGGTCCCCGCCCCGATATCGTCGAGGCACTCGTTCACAACAATATCCCGGTCTGCGGCCATCTCGGCCTCATGCCGCAGCATCATGCCGATAGGCGCGTCAAGGGACGCAAGGCGCAGGAAGCCTTGCAGCTCGTGGCGGACGCCGTCACACTCGATCAAGCTGGGATCGCGATGCTCGTGCTTGAGCTCGTTCCGGAAGAAGTCGCTGGCCTCGTGACCAAGGCAGTCAGGGCACCGGTAATCGGCATTGGCGCCGGCGCCAAAACCGACGGGCAGGTTCTCGTCATCACCGATGTGCTGGGCTACGGGGGAGGGAATTTTCATCACAGCCGTCGCTATCAGCCGGTCGGAAGCCTGATGCGTGAGGCCATGAAGGCCTATGCCGCTGACGTTCGCGCGCAACAATTTCCCGCGGCCAAAAACAGCACTCCGATGGAGAAAGAGGAACTTGCGATACTGAAGGCGGAGCTGGTCCGCCGGCAAGGCGGCCTGTGATTTTTCGATAGGATTTTTATCATGACCAAGAAAGAAAAACAGGCACTGGCAGCTAGCATGCTGTAATTGACAGATCGAGCCTTTATGCGACAGCCGTGATAGCCGTTTCTCCGAACGCGCCGATGAGCACGACTAGCCACGGTGGCATTCTCCAGGTCACCAAAAGCAGGAAAGAAAGGACGCAGAGGCCCAAATCCGCCGGCGTAAAAATCGCGCTCGTCCAGACCGGCATGTAGAGTGCGGCAAGGAGAATGCCGACAATACGCGATGGGCACTTGTGACTCCGAGCCGAAGGAAGACGAGAAGCACCTCCGTAAGTGATCCTTGGCCTGAAGTGGTGACCGGTCTGACGCCCATACGCGCAAGAGCCTCATGGCCGTGGCGGCGGAGGCGCGGTAAATTGCGAGATGTCAGCCATGCCGAGCGCCTCTTCGATGCGGCCGATTTGCGCCACGGCGTCCTCGAACCCGTCCTCGCCGAATTGCTGCTGTTCGATTTCCTCGAACTTGTCCCCCATCTCGTCGAGCTGTTCGGCTGAAAGCGCATCCTTCCACGCGGGAAACACGATCGTGTCCTCGCGCGCGGCGTGGTGCTCGTACATCAACTCCAAACGGTCCAAGGCGCCTGCCAATGGCTCCGCATCGCCGGTTCCAATGACCCCCTTGGCAGCGATCGCAAGCAGATAGTCAGTGATCTCTCGGCCACGTTGATGCTGAGCGACCAGAACATCGACATAGGCCGCTGCCGGTCCACCTGCCTTCCTGATTGTCGGGAAGATATGCGCCTCCTCCAGCTTTTTTTCATGATAATCCTCGCCAAAGCTGCGGAACAATAAAGCCGTGCGGCGAAGCGCGTCGGGATCGACACCAGCCGAGCTCACTCTCAGCTTCGCGGCGGCATGTCGATAAACGAGGATGGCGCGGCGAAGGACGCCATGCTCCCGCATCAAATCTTCGACCGCACCGACCTCCTTTTCACTTTCTTCAGCTTCATCATCTTTGTCCTTATCGTCCGTTCCGGCCGCCCAAAGGGCTCGAGGGGCCGTACCGGCCAGAATCAGTCCCGCGCTCGTCATCCCGGAAAAGGTGACAACCCGCCGACGCTGCTGGTCAAATTCGCTCATCTCCACCTCCCTTTGTCCGAAAAGGGTGGCATCCATCGACAAACCGCCACCGTCCCCGATCAACAACGATGATTGCCTACCGATTTTTCGGTTTCAGCGAACCAGCCAATCTTTGCTCAAAGGGTGATTAAAGGGTGACCAGCCTGACGAGCGTAGCGATGGATTTGACGCCCAAT
>DATJTB010000235.1:0-5331 GCA_035503795.1 Methylocella sp. | reverse complement strand
CTAGAAAGTAATCCACTTCTTGGTAGAGAGGTCTATTCGCAAGTCATTGAGGAAGTTTTGGCTCCTTATTGGCGTGACTATGCAGACCACCGGGATAATTTTATCCCTGCATTTCTAGCAAACGATATTTTAAGACTTTGGCGAACATTTTGCGTGAATTATGAAGCGAGAACCGAACGAGAACCTGAGGAAAAAAAGAAAAAGGGTAAAGTAAAAAATTATAAGCTTAAGCACAGTAGACTTTTGACTTGTTATTCGGCTTTGCTATATTTGCTTGCAGTCTATAATCGCAATAAAACGGTCAAGCCAGATGATGTCGTCTTAATGACAGGATTGACCCCCACCCAACGTTTGGAGTGGCTGTGTGAACAGGATGATTGTAAAACTGCACATCAAGCAATAAATGAACTTCTTTCATTATACGATAATTTCTTGAGCACCATTGAGAATAGCCAAGAATTGGCTGAAAAATTGATGGATCCTGTAGAGGGTAAGCAATATGCTGAAAGCACCTACAAATTTGGTGATAAGGTTTTCCAAGTCCTCAATTTATTTGGCGAATCTCGGTTTCACCGGTTGTTAGTTGTTTGAGCTATGGGTGAAACGTTCGAGATTTAAAGATTGTTATTACAGCTTGCCTTCAAGCCGCTCACCGCGAGCGCTGCCAATCCGGCCGAGATCAGCGTGTTCCAGGAAGGCGAGCGAGAGGCCAAGGATGTGCAGCGCGGCCTCATCGCAGCGCACGGCGTGAAACTCCTTCAATTGTAGTGGCTCCCTCGATAATTGTCGGCACGCGGTCGCAACAGGCTTCTTATAAGCGTCGAACCGTGGCCGGAAACTCTCGCTCTAGACGCGGTTTAGTAGTGTGCTGGAAGTCTGGATTGTCGACCTCATAGGCGCCGCGGTCGAAGTCTACCGCAAGCCAAAGAATGATGCTTATGACGCAAAAGAGCGGTGGACGGGCGGGATCCTCTCTTCCCAAGCATAGAAATCGACATGGGTGTCCTTTTCGCTTGAACATGGATCGTAGGCTAGCTTGGAGCCGATCAACGCCGAAGAACTGTGAGTCCGCTTTTTCCCATTGTAAGAGAAAAGTTGACTTGGCCAAGATGGCAGCCGCTCTATGGGTGAAATTCCTTGATCATTCATATTCGCTTTGTTATTGAAAGGCAGATTGATATATTGCCATCAGCAAGTTCTTAAAAAAAATGTGCAATAAATGGTGTCTCATGAAAATTTATATTTCACTATTCGCGATTGCAATCGCGTTAGCGTCCCATGCAAGCGCGGCTACTACGACCCTGAATGGAACGGTTGTCATCAATGCCTCTGGAGAGATTAAATCGAACCTCCCTCCGAGCCCAAAAATCTACTGTCATTTTTTTATCTATATTACTCCAACTGCTGATGTTGCAGGTGTTCTGGATAAAACACTCGTGCTCGCGGCGACGACTTCGGACAGCTCTTTCTCCTGCTCTGGCAAGATCGCCTATCGCGTTGAGGCTGACCCAACGCAGGCGATGCTTTACATATCCGTGCAGCCCGTAGCGGTAGACCCGGCTCTACCGGTATCAAATGCGATACAAGGTGGTGGCCCTCCACTGACAGGCGATGGATACAGCTTCCCGATTATCGCCCTACCAGCCAATGGAGCCACAACGACCAAAACATATACCGCGTTTGTTCTCTAATGACGTCCGCCAAAAGCCTCTTGCCGCCCCAAGATTTTGGCGCCGCCGCTTCCCGTCTGCGGGGGGCTTTCCGGGTGCGTCCGTACCCATCGGGGGCCGCGCCATCGTCCCCGTCGATGATGCCATGACCTCGGGGACAACCACCAATCTCGGTTTGAGACAGCGGAAAAGCTGTTGAGTTATCGTCGTCTGCTGATCCTCGATGGCTCAGTGTTTTTCCCGTCGAGATGAAGGGTGGCCTTGCAACCCGTCACCGCGAGCGCCGCCAATCCGGCCGAGATCAGCGCGTTCCAGGAGGCGAGCGAGAGACCGAAGATGCGCAGTGCCGCCTCATCGCAGCGCACGGCATGAAATTCCTTCAATTGCCGCAGGAAATCATTGGCGGAGGTCGCCCGGTCGAGCTCGCCGGTGCAGGCCGAAGGCCCCGGCCAAAAACCCCATTCGACGCCTGCATGATAGAAGCCGAGCAGGGCATTGCCGAGAAAGATCAGAGCGAGCACGGCGAAGGCCGCTCGCAGGAGCCCATTTGTTCCGTAGAGCGCAACGAAGGCCGTCGTGCCGGCGATGGGAATGGCGGCATAATAGGCAAGCCGCTCCTTGAGGCAGAGCTCGCAGGGAGCATAGCCATAAGCCTCAAACGTCCAGGCGCCGGCAATCGTTGCAAAGGCAACCGCCTGTATGGTGAGCGACAGAAAGAGGGGTGGAGCTCTCATCGGCTCAGATCACCCGCGCGGCGATCCAGAAGCCGGCGACGACCGCGATCGCCAGAATGGCAAGAAACCAGCCAAAATATTTGTCAAGCAGTCCATTGAGCGGCGCGCCATAATGCTTGAGAAGCACGGCGATGAAGAAGAACCGCGCGCCGCGCGTCAGGAAAGATAGGAGAATGAAGAGCGGCAGGCTATAGGCCAGAAGCCCGCTGGTGATCGTCACGATCTTGAAGGGGATGGGCGTGAATCCCTTGAAGAGAATGACCGCCCAGCCCCATTGCGCATAAAGGGCGCGCAATTGATCGACCCGCGCTCCATAGCCGTAAAGATCGATGAGCCATTTGCCGACCGTCCCATAGAGCAGCGCGCCGATCGCGTAGCCAAGCAGCGCGCCGGAGACCGAGGCCAGAGTGCAGATCGCGGCATAGACCCAAGCTCGTTTCGGCTTGGCCAGCGACATGGGGATCAAGATCGTATCCGGCGGTATCGGAAAGAACGAGCTTTCGGCGAAAGCGATGACGCCGAGCGCCAAGGGCGCATGCCGGCTTTCGGCAAGGCTCAGCGTCCAGCGATAAAGTTTTTGGAACATGTTTCTCTCGCAAAAGTAAAAGCCGCGTGAGCCATCTGGCCGCTTGGCGCCGGGGCTCAAATCGAGTTCATATAGATTTGCTCCCTATCCGGAAACTCTCTAATGGATCGTCGTCGTGCCCCATCTCCGGCTGATCGGTATTCTTGTGACCTTGACTTTCTGCGCTTCCTCGATCGCGGCCGAGCCCGTCATCCGGCGCACGGGCTTGCCTTGGCCCGACACGCTGCTCGCCCGGGTCGAGGTTCTGGCCTTGCTCGAGACCTTGAACGCCCGCCTGCTCGGCGCCATTACCGCAACCGAGGTTCTCAACAAATGGTGCGCCGATCATCACTTGGCGGACGATCCAGCCGTTCATGCGCGCCGCTTGGCAGGCGTCGACAAGCCCGTTTCTCCCGAGCAGCGGGAAAGGCTCAAGATCGGTCCGGATGAGCCCGTCGCCTATCGAAGGGTCGAGCTTGTGTGTGGTGAGCATGTCCTTGTCGAAGCTGATAATTGGTATGTGCCGGGCCGGCTGACACCCAAGATCAACACACTCCTCACGACCACGGACACGCCATTCGGCTGGGCAGTGCGAGAGCTGCAGCCGTGGCGCCGGAATTTCTCCGTCGTGGACCTCTGGAAGCCGCTCCCCGATGGCTGGGAGCTGGCACCGCCGCCGGATGAGCAATCCGGTGCGGCGCTGGCAATTCCCTGGCAACTCTTCCAGCATCAGGCGGTGCTCTATAACGCGGCCGGCGTGCCTTTCTCGGAGGTCAGAGAGATTTACACCCGGGAAGTGCTGGCTTTCGGTCCACCCTCTAGAGGTTAGCGGAATCAGACTCGCTCAGGCGAACAACCTTAAGGGTTGCGGTTCCTTGCGCAATCATTCCTATCGCGGCCGCAGCTCCCCGCGAAAGGTCGAGATCACGGCCCCGCACGAATGGGCCCCGATCATTGACGCGCACGATCACCGAGCGGCCCGTGGCGGGATTGGTCACATGCAACCGCGTACCGAATGGGAGAGTTCGGCTGGCGGCAGTAAAACCATGTTGATTGAAAGGCTCCCCCGATGCAGTCCGGTCTCCGGATGAATAGAATGAGGCTTTAACGAAAGTGCCTTCGTATGACTCGGCATAACAATCAGTGGAGAATAGTAGAACGCACGAGAATATAGCGGTCATTACGCTTGTTCTTGTCAACACATCTGCCCTTTTCTGTGAACGATGGTGGGCAGATATATTTGAATTGTGACTAGAAAAAGCCGGCCAAAAGACACGATGGATCTAAAATTCTATTTATGAGCCATATTGTCGCATGTGGTCGCGAGCTGGACGAACAACATCAATACGTTGCATTCGAAATGCGATGGTTATTTCAGTAAAAAGTCATTTGATTTTTGTTGGTTGGACAAACAGAACCGACGTTATTGTGAAAACCAAAAGTGTTAGCGAACGTGCCCAGCACGATGCGACCGTCGGCGCATAGCGCGACCGCCGAAAGGTCGGTCCCCGCGTCTGCAACTTCAGTGGCGACGGCTTCGTCCCGCAGGTCGAAGAGTGTCAGCTGCCTGTCGAGCCAACCGATCTCGGCCAGGCGTTGTCACATGTGGACGCGCCCGTTTGGCAAGGTTTTTTATGCGCGTTCATGCAATACGGTCGGGTGCTGCAGCCAGATGTCCGTGTCCATGTCGGAAATCAAATCCGAACGTATTGATGGTGTAACCCGCCGAGAATTGGAGATGGAAGAATGCGCCCGAGGGCCTGAGCAGCCCGTGGGATCGGCGCGTCCTTGTTCGGGGAAAGGCTAGAGCATTTTCCAGCGAAGTGGGTACCGGTTCGCATATCGCTGGCGATGTTTCGCAACAGCGACATCGATGAGAAAGTGCGACAAATCAAAAAGCTAGAGCCGTTTCCCGATTCAATGGAAGCGGGAAAAGCTCTGGAACGACGGGAGCACGGGGAGGCGTTGGTGGGATCCATTGCGTGCGACGCGCCGGCTCGTGTCTTGCCGGCAACGATTGTTAAGCCCCTTCATTTCGGGCATATTGACGAAAGCCCATTCGGGAGCAACCGGAGCGGAATAGGGGGACGCCTCGCAATGAGCGTCGAATCGAGCATCCTGTTCATTGCCGAGCCAAGCCCGCAACATCAAGCCGCCGTGGAGGCCTTGAGGCGGGGCTTTGATTACCGCGTCATGATCGCCGCACGGGAAGC
The DNA here is from genome assembly GCA_035503795.1 of Methylocella sp. Taxonomy (GTDB): domain Bacteria; phylum Pseudomonadota; class Alphaproteobacteria; order Rhizobiales; family Beijerinckiaceae; genus Methylocapsa. Next base: position 149 of record DATJTB010000235.1, on the reverse strand, counting down.
TGATGCGACGGACGTGCTCAATGATGCGCATATTGATCTCGTGCTGGCTGACGTTGACAATCGTTGTTGCGATATTGTTGCGTATCTGGCCAGACTGCGGTTCACGCACCCGGACCTGGTGCGCGTGCTGATCGTTGCAGACGATGCCG
>DATJTB010000234.1:0-7828 GCA_035503795.1 Methylocella sp. | reverse complement strand
ACCGGATCGGAGCGCTCCGTACGGCCCCGGATGATGGAGAAATCACGTTTAGTTAATCGTGAGAGACAAAACCTGCTTGATTTCCTTCTTCCCGCTGCGAGTGGAAACTCTGCAAAGACAGAGTTGACGGGGTTTGGCACGCTTTGAGGATGCATGGCCAACCTTTTCTCTAAAATCACCCCGGCCAGCTTCGGCAGAGGTTTAGAGGAGCCGTGTCACCGACAGGCTCAGCATGTCCAGCTGCCTTTGGTCATGAGAGGGCAAAGGGCATGCAGGTCTCCTCATTTTAGATCACGATGATTTTGGATCGAACCGATCCAAAATCATGAAACGTGATCGATTCTCGTCATTGAAAGCGGGATGCGAGCGCAAAACCGCTTCACACTTTTGCTCATCCCGCTCTAGTCCAAGAACATCGTGATCTTGCGTGGGTTAAACTCTGGAGGCAGATTTGAGCTTGACCCTTGTCATCGCCAACAAAGTCTATTCGTCCTGGTCCTTCCGGCCGTGGATCTTGATGCGCCATTTCGGCATCCACTTCGACGAGATCTTAATTCCGCTGGCGCAAGACGACACGGGACCAAGGATCAAGAGCTTTTCCCCATCGGGAAAATGCCCGGCTTTGCGGGATGGAGAGACGCTGGTTTGGGACTCGCTGGCGATCATCGAATATCTCGCCGAACTTCATCCGGAAAAGGCGCTCTGGCCGACGCTGCCCGACGCCCGGGCGCAAGCTCGGTCACTATCCGCCGAGATGCATTCGGGCTTTATGAATCTACGCGCCCATTTGCCCATGAATATGCGAAGGCGCGTCCGGAAGCGCGAGCTGACGCCTGAAGTCAGCGCCGATATCGCCCGGATCGAAGAGGCTTTCAGTCAGGCAAAAACGATGTTCGGCCAAGCCAGCGACTTCCTCTTTGGGGAATTCTCGGCGGCGGACGCGATGTTCGCACCGGTGGTCAGCCGCCTCCACGTCTATGAGGTCGGCGTTAGCCCTTCCACACGCCGCTACATGGACGCCATCATGGCCCTGCCCGCCTGGCAGGAGTGGCAAACGCAAGCGCTTGCCGAACCCTGGACCATCAGCAAATTCGAGAACATTTAAGGGCCGCCCTCCTCCCCCAGGTCGGCTTCGGCGAGCGCGGCGCCGACCTCGAGGCCCAGCTCATCAAGACTCGACTCCACGACGACATTCAAAGATTCGCCCTTGCCTTGCCGTTCGGCTTCAACATCTGAACGGGCCACATTGATGGTGATCGATGTTTCGACTTCCGGGTGCAATTGCACCGGGACTTCATGCAGGCCAAGCGATTTGATCGGCGTTTTCAATTTGATTTGATTGCGGTTCGTGGTGAAACCGCCGGCCGTCACCGCCTCGGCGATATCACGCGGCGAAACCGATCCATAAAGATGGCCTGTCTCGCCAGCCTGCCGGATAATGATGAAGCTCTGGCCCTTGAGTTTCTCCGCCAGGGCTTCAGCCTCTTTGCGCGTTTCGATATTACGGGTTTCGAGCTGCACGCGCTGGGTTTCAAAATGCGTCTTATTGGCCTGCGTCGCCCGCATAGCCTTGCCACTGGGCAGCAAAAAATTACGGGCATAGCCGTCCTTCACTTTGACCGTATCCCCCATTTGGCCAAGCTTGCCGATCCGTTCGAGCAGAATGACTTCCATCGTGTTCGTCCTTAAGATTGAGGTTGGCTTTTTTCTATGATTTTGGGGGCACGGTTTTTTTGCTGCGGTCCCGAAGCCCGAAAGAGGTGTCGAGAATACTGATCACGACCATGGCCAAAAGGACGGCGAGCCATGTGAAAGGAATGATGAGACCAAGGTAGATCAAAATGAGGAGCGGGATACGCAAGCGCGATCCGCGCAGCAAATAATGGGTCACGGCGAGCCCGACGAGCGCGTAGGAAACGCCCAGCGTGACCGCGACGATCATGATGATAAGGCCGGGAAGCCGGCCAAATTCGGGAAGGTGGCTGAAATAGAGCGCAACCGCGGCAGCCGAGAGGCCAAAGACCAGTAGATAGACGCGTGGCAGGCGCAATTCCAAGGCGATGTCGGGCCAGGGTCGGGGCAGCTGTCCCGAGAGTTGGGCCACGCGGGCGGCCAGCCAAAGATTGACCAGCAGGACCACAAGATGACTGCCGGCGATCAATGCTGGGATCGCCAGAACCGTGAAACGGGCCACGCTGCGCACGTCGAAATCCGGCGGCAGAGACATTCCCATTTCACTTAGATGATTGACGAGCTCCGCAGTCAACTTGTCGTGCGCATCTGCGAAGGAGGGATAAAGTGAGCTCACATAAATCGCGATGGCCGCGCCGATGGCCGCGCAAATCGATGTGGCGTAGGAAAGCACCCGCTCCAGCGGCAGATACTCGCGGGCAAAGAAACTGCCGAGACGGCTCGTCACGACCCAGTTCGTGCTTCCCTTGACACGGCTCAATACGGAAAGGAAACTCAGCAAAAAGGCCGGAAGACCAAGAAAGATAAGAAAAGTCAGACCGGCGAGCGCCGCTGCATCGATATTTCCGAATTTTTCCTGCGAATAGAAAAGCAGGGCGATGGTCAGAGACGCCGCGGCGGTGGCCGTGCCGCCCGCGACCAAGCCATAGCCGAGCATGGCGATCATGATGGGCAGAGGGCATAAGGTGGCTAGAAGTGCCGCAAGGACGGAAGCGCGGCTGGCGAGGCTGCAAAGAACGGCGGCTGAGATCCCCGCGCCAAGACCGATACCGACTGATGGGGCGAGTTTTTGCAGGCTTTTTTTCATCATGCTGTCCCGCAAAAAGCGGTTAGGGGCGATGGGAGAAGGCTCCCATTTTCCCAGCAAAGCCGAGCCCATCCCCGCCCGGCCGACGCGCTTGCGTCAATCTGGACTTGATAATCCTAGAGCAATTCCGTCCCTGTGGGAATATCCGCGGAGGTCCAGAGACGATCGGTCGCCGGCGCCAGCCCCACATCAACGGATTACATAGGGCAAAAGCCCCAGGAACCGCGCTCTCTTGATCGCTTTGGCGAGTTCCCTCTGCTTCTTGGCGGAAACGGCGGTGATGCGCGAGGGGACAATCTTGCCGCGCTCCGAAATATAGCGGGACAGGAGACGCGTGTCCTTATAGTCGATCTTCGGTGCATTGGCTCCGGAGAACGGGCAGGTCTTTCGGCGGCGGAAAAAGGGCCGGCGCGGTGCAGCTTGGGTTGTCATAGTCATCGCAAGCTCATCTCATCATTGGCCGCAATCTCATCCCGCTGTCGTCTTGGCCCACGGTCCGGACGCTCAGCGCGGGGCATGCGCGGCCGTTCGGCGCGATCCGGGCGCTCGGTGCGGTCGCGGTCATCCTCATCCCGCTTGCGCAGCATCGCCGAGGGGCCGGCCTCAAGAGCGTCGACACGCACCGTCAGGAAGCGGAGAATGTCTTCATTGATGCCCATCTGCCGCTCAACCTCGGCAAGAGCAGCGGAAGGGGCATCGATATTGAGAAGCGAAAAATGCGCCTTGCGGTTTTTCTTGATCCGGTAGGCGAGAGACTTCACGCCCCAATATTCGACCTTCTCGACCTTGCCGCCAAGGGACTCGATCACCGATTTGAACTGGTTTGTGAGCGCTTCCACCTGCTGAGCGGAAATATCCTGGCGAGCGAGATAAATATGCTCGTAGAGAGCCATGCGGGACAGTGCCTTTCCTAATCCATACCTTGATTCGTATCTTGCTCACTCCGGCGCCAAGCCCTCCGAGCCTCGGAAAGGCTCGATCGGCAAACGAAGGCGGGGACACGGGAAAACGGATCCTTAAGATTGCTCTCGAAGATCCTCTCGGACAGGCGAGTTTCCGTTCAGCCCCCGGCCGGATGCGACGCGGGCGTTATACAGGGATTCCGGATCGAAGCAAGTTGGGTTTTGATTAAGAGGGCCGGATAGGTAGACAAGTCCAGGAAATCCGGAGACCACGATGATTTTGGACGTGATCGATTTCTCGTAATTGAGAGCGGGATGCAAGCGCAAAATCCGCTTCACACTTTTGCTCATCCCGCTCTAAACTCCTGCTTTGCAACCTTGCGCCATTTCGAGCATCTGTTCCGGCATCAGCCGGTCACGCGCAGGGGCCCCATTGGCCATTGGCCCGGATGCGCCAAGCCTTCAAACCGGCCTTGGCGACGACGATGCGGCCGCTCTTGGCCATCGCGACGAGATGCTTGAAGACCAGCGGGTCGAGCCAGGCCAAGGGTCTGGCCGGGTCGCAAACAGCGCGATATTCATCGGAATCGGGATCCTCCATCAAAAGCGTGCCTGTCCGGTCGGGACGTAGACGGGGGCCGAGCGCCCGGTCATTTTTCCATAAGCATTCATAATCGCGGCAAACCTTCGGCCTTCTCGGATAGATGGCACAACCGCTCGATCCGTCGCGCGAGCAATTGTCGCAAAGCTTTCCAGCCGGCTTGGCCAGCTCGGTGATTTCGAGAACCCTACAACAGAGGCTGCATGCGCCGCAGCTCTTTCCTGGGATGTCTAGCATGAACGCCTCGCGTCGGCTCGATTCGGCCCGATGACTGTGCGTTGGCATGACGGACCACGCAAGCGGAATTGGCAAGGCGGATCTCGCCGCCGCGGATTTCTTGTGGGCGCTCCGCCACTGGCTGAGGCTTCCAGCGTATAGATCTCCCAGTGATGCGATCTCCGTTGTTGCAAACCGTCGGCGGCTATTCGGGTAGGCCGACATGCAAGGCCTTGTTTCGCTCAATGATCTCCTGGCGCATTTGCTTGCGCATCTTGCCCGCCTCGAAAAGCCGGCGTTCGACCTCGCTCTCGATTTCGAGCGGCGGCACGGGGCAAAGGCTGCCGTCCTCCTTCTTCGCCACCATCGTGAAATAGCAGGAGATGGTGTGGCGCGACTCCTGCGTCGTGAGATTCTCGGCGATCACCTTGATCCCGATCTCCATGGAGGTGCGGCCGACATAATTGACATTGGCCTTGAAGGTGACGAGTTCGCCGACCTTGATCGGCTCTCGAAAGACGACCTGGTCGATCGAAGCGGTCACCACATAATTCTTACAGTAGCGTGCGGCGCAGGCATAGGCGACCTGATCGAGCAGCTTGAGGACGGCACCGCCATGCACATGGCCGGAAAAATTCGCCATGTCTGGGGTCATCAAAAAGGTCATGAAGACGGATTTTTCCTGCTTGCTCATGGGGACCTTGCTGGTTTTCCTCTGCGGCCGAACCGTTTGAGGCTTGCGGCATGACCACGATCTCTCGAATTGCCGCAACAAATAGCTCATGCCGGAACAAACGCGCCGCAGGAACCTATACGGAAGGCGGAATGTCCTCAAAAGCTTCAGCTAAAGAATTATAGACCAGGTCGGAAAACTCTGCCAAAATCAATCAGTCGCTCTCTGTTAAGCAGAGAGCACGAGAGGGGAGAGATTCATGTTTATCGACCGGTTCCAATCCGGTCCGCGTATTTCGCGCGGCCGGCGGGCTTGCCATGTTCATATTCCTGCTTTTTTCGGTGAATGCCCGCGCGAGTGAGGCAGAAATTCTATGGGACAAGTTCGGCATTCCCCATATTTACGGGCGGGACCTTTTGACCGTCGTGCGCGGCCTTGGTTACGCCGAAATGGAAAATCATGCCGAGACGATGCTGCTCAATATTGCCGCCGCCCGCGGCCGTTTCGCTGAATATTTCGGGCCGGGGGCCAAACAACATCAATGTAGCCAATGATATCGCCGTGCGCACCGAGGATATTCCTGCTCGTGCGCAAACCTGGCTCCAGACAGGCGGCGCCGATCAAGCCGCCATCATTAAGTCCTTTACGGATGGCGCGAACGAATATGCGTCCCGCCACAAGGATACGATCGATCCTTCGTTTCAGCGCGTTCTCCCCGTCGTCCCGGCCGACGTGACCGCTGAAATTCAAAATATCGTTCATTTTCATTTCATGCCGGCCCAGGATAACCTTCCGGCTTTGATCGCGGCGTGGCAGAGTGGTGGCTTGACGGCTGCGAATGCGGTGGCCTGCAGTTTCACCCCTGGCTGCTCAACGGGTTCGGCCGCGGCGAGCGCCAATGCGCGCGGCAGCTCGAACGGCTGGGCCATCGCACCCAGCCGAAGCGCAACCGGCAATGCGATCCTGATGGGCAATCCCCACTTGCCTTGGGGCAATAATACTCCCATACCTCCCGTTGAGGGGCTTGGTCTTTACCAATGGATCGAGGTCAATCTTGTCATCGGAGATCGACAAAATCCTCAGTTGAATGCCAGCGGTGCCGCACTAGTCGGCCTGCCCTTCATCGGGATCGGCTACAGTGACAAGATCGGCTGGACCCACACGAACGACACGATCCAGACGACGAATCTTTATGAGGTCACACTCAATTCGGACGGCAACAGCTATGATTTCGGCAACGCCCGCCTTCAGCTGACCTCACGCTCCGAGGTGATCAAGATCTGCCAGCCGGACGGCTCGCTGGACAGCCAGACCATCAACATTCGATCCTCGGTTCATGGGCCGATTGTCGTGCAACGGACCGATACCCAAAACGTCACCAGGGTTCTTGCCGAGCGTGTCGCGGGCCTCGATCAGCCATCCATGGTCGAGCAATATTGGGACATGATGCAGGCAAATAATCTTGCCGAGTTCATCGCTGCCAACTCGGCTCCGCAGATGCCGTTTTTCAATGTCATCTATGCCGACCGCGATGGCCATACGCTTTATGTGTTTGGCGGCAGACAGCCGGTGCGGCCAGACGGCAGCTGGGGCAATTATTCCGGCATTCTCGATGGCAGCGATCCGGCCCTGCTCTGGGCCCAGACTTTCAGCTGGTCGGACCTTCCCCACGCGGTCGATCCGGATTTGGTCGCCAACAGCAACAATCCACCGTGGACCTCGACCTTTCCTCAAAGGATCAGCCCCGACGATTTCCCGGCCTATTTCGCCCCCCAATTCATGGAATTGCGGGCGCAACATGGCGCGCTTTTTCTCCTCTCGAAGGACAAGCTGACCGTCTCGGATGTCCTCGCGGGCAAGGAATCGACCCATATGCTGCTCGCTGACCGCGTGCTTGACGACCTCATAACGGCCGCCCTCATTTCCGGCGATGCACCGCAATGCAGGCCGCGAGGGTCCTCAAAAGTTGGCAGAAGAGGGGCAGCCGTGCCGACGCAGCGAGCCGCGGCGCCGTCCTGTTCGAGATCTGGTGGACCTTCGTCATCGACGATCTTGCAGCAAATCCGGCCTTGCCGCGCGATAACTCGGACAATTTCTACTGGCCGCATCCTCTGTTCACGACGCCCTGGTCGGCCAACAACCCGCTCACCACCCCCCAGGTCTGGCCAATGCGAAATCATGGGTCGCTGATTTGAGCCAAGCCGTCCTGATTGTGAAGAACACCGCCTGTGCCGCCCCGCCTTGTCCCCTCGACGTGGCCTGGGGTGATGTCCACCACGTCGTTCTTGCCGATCACAGCGGCGACTACCAGACAGTGGAGCCCTTTCCCAGCGCTCCGCAGAGCGGTGCCGATGATACATTTGGCATTTTGCGAATGGTCGATCGCTTTCCCGTGACCCAAAACCCTCTCGTTTTCGATGCCTATTTCGGCGACAGCTATGTCCAACTCGTCGAATTCACGAAGCAAGGCCCAAAACCGCTAGCTCTGCTCGGTTATGGGAATGCGTCGCGCCCCGGCTCGCCCCATATCAGGGACCAGCTAAGCTACTTCGAGGCCAAATCCCTCCGCCCTGTCTATCGCACGCCGGCCGAGGTGATGAGCAACCCGCCCTATTCACGAGAGGTGGTCTATTGACACATAAAAGCCTATGATGGCG
>DATJTB010000233.1:0-9873 GCA_035503795.1 Methylocella sp. | reverse complement strand
GGCTGACGACGCTGCTCTATCAGCTCCCCTGGGGATTCGCCGCATTCCTGTGGGTCGTGGCGGCGATCGCCATCGGCGGCAGCATCGGCGTGTGGCGCGCGCGCACCATTCAGATGACGGCGATGCCGCAGCTCGTCGCTCTGTTTCATGCGCTGGTCGGCCTTGCGGCTGTGCTCGTCGCGGCGAGCGCGCTTTATGCACCACAAGGTTTTGGCCTTGGCACCGCCGCCACTATCCATGGCTCGACGCTTCTGGAAATGTCGATCGGCGCCGCGATTGGCGCGATCACCTTCACGGGCTCCGTCATCGCCTTCCTGAAGCTTGATGGACGGATGACGGGCAATCCCATTCTTCTGCCGAACCGGCATGCGATCAATATCGGCCTTGGCATTTTCCTCGCGATACTGATCTTCGCCTTCATGTTGGGGGCAGCTCATTTCGTTTTCTGGCTGATCGTGCTTGTGTCCTTCGCGCTCGGCGTTCTGCTCATCGTACCGATCGGCGGCGCCGACATGCCAGTCGTGATCTCGATGCTCAATTCCTATTCGGGCTGGGCGGCGGCGGCGGTGGGCTTCACTTTGGCCAATCTCGCCTTGATCATCACCGGCTCGCTTGTCGGCTCTTCCGGCGCCATTCTTTCCTATGTCATGTGCAAGGGCATGAACCGCTCTTTCTTCTCCGTCATCCTCGGCGGGTTCGGCGGCGAGGTCGCGGCGCCGCCCCCCGGAGAGGCAGGGCAACAGGAAACCCGGCCGGTGAAGTCCGGCACGGCGGATGACGCCGCGAAAATTCTCTCGGCGGCGAAAAAAGTCATCGTCGTGCCAGGCTATGGCATGGCGGTTGCGCAGGCCCAGCACGCCTTGCGCGAGATGGCCGATATTCTGAAAGCCAAGGGGATCGATGTGAAATATGCGATCCATCCGGTTGCCGGGCGCATGCCGGGCCATATGAATGTGCTGCTCGCCGAGGCCAATGTCCCCTATGACGAGGTCTTCGAGCTTGAGGACATCAATCCAGAGTTTTCGTCGTCCGATGTCGCCTTCGTCATCGGCGCGAATGACGTGACCAATCCGGCCGCCAAGACCGACACCACTTCGCCGATCTATGGCATGCCGATCCTCGATGTCGAGGATGCCAAGGACGTGCTCTTCGTCAAGCGCAGCCTGGGGTCCGGCTATGCCGGCGTCGAGAATGAATTGTTCTTCCGGCCCAATACGACCATGCTCTTCGGCGACGCCAAGAAAATGGTCGATGGGATCGTCAAGGCTTTGAGCTGAAGGTCCGCACCGGCACCTTCCCAGATTCGGCTAAACCGTCGGGATTGCACTCGAGGCTCCGCAGGCTTCATTCGGAAGCGGCGGAGCCTTTGCTTTTTAGTCGTGGGCAGGCGACGCAAGCGATGCCAGAGTCGCCCGCCTCCTACATGCTAGATCACGATGATTTTTGAATCCATAATTTTGCGAGCGCAAAACCGCTTCACACTTTTCCTCATCTCGCTCTAAGACGCGGCTCTTCCACCAACCGGTTATGGGCACGCAGTTTGCTCATCATGCCGTGAAGTTGACAGTTTCCCGGGAAAGGACCCTCTGAACCGGCCAACGCCTGACAGTGTTGGTACTGTGAGTAGCTTCGTATGAATCCAAGACGTTCCGACACTACAAATAGACCGGACCATTCTGAGCCGATCATTCTCCCGCCGATCGCCTGGGCGATGGCGGCAATCGCGGGCGAAGCCCTCGACTTCCTAAGCCCTGCACCGCTCATGTCGTTCGGAACGTTCATGCCTTGGATCGGGGGCACGGTGTTTGCCGCTGGCTTCGCGCTGGCAATTTGGTCGAGGGCTGCTCTTCGTAAGATCGGCACGCCGATGGTACCCGGCAAACCTACGTCCGCAATCGCCACCGACGGCGCATATGGCTTCTCGCGCAATCCGATCTATGTCGCAATGTTGCTCGGGCAGATCGGTCTCGCGATTGGTTTGAACAACGCATGGCTGCTCGCAGCGACGGCCCCACTCTACCTGGTGCTCCGCTACGGCATTGTAGCCCGCGAAGAAACCTATTTGGAACGCAAGTTCGGCTCTCACTACATCGCCTACAAAGCCCGTGTCCCTCGCTGGTTCTGAGAAAAAACCCACCCTCAACCGTTCAACCTACGATCACGAAATCCGAATCGGCTTTAACGCCTTACTGCCACCGCGGGAAAGGTCGTTCGAGGCTCCGGTAACCGCTCAAGGGAAGCTGTCATCTTCGGGTTCTTCCTCGGCTGGCATGCTGTTGACCGCCGCGCAAAGAACCGGCGAAGGCTTGAAGGTAAGAACCCGGCGCGGCTTGATTGGCACCTCGACCCCAGTGCGCGGATTGCGGCCGATGCGCTCCCGCTTGGAGCGCACCAGAAACAGGCCGAAGGAGCGCAATTTCACCGGCTCTCCAGCGACCAGGGCGCTCGCTATCTCCTCCAGCGCCATCTCAAAAATTTCCTTTGCTTGGGCGCGCGACAACATGGGACAGGCGGCATAGACGGCATTCAGGAGGTCCGCTCGCGTGGCGGTTTTCCGTTCCCCGGATTGAACCGGCTCCGGCTGTGATGCTCCTGGCATCTTGTCTTTTCTCCAGTTTCTTTGCCGCTCCGATGGCTTGATCTTAATTCATTTTGTCGGGAAGGGGAAACAAAACGAGAGCTTTGCTGAAAAATTATAGCAATGAATAATTATATTCTTACTCATCTACGAAACTTACCTACCTATCGTAACACAAAAAGCTGATATTCAATTTCCACTTATGATACTAATAAATAATATAATTCGACATAGTTATGTGACATTACCAATGATATTTTATGTTGTACTAATACCGACACAAGGCATTTGATTTTGCGGATTTTAAAAAACACAAACAAAAAGGCCCCGGTCTTCCGGGGCCTTCATTTTAGATCGATTCTCGTAATTTAAAGCGGGATGCGAGCGCAACACCGCTTCACTTTTGTGCTCATCCCGCTCTAGGACGCGGATTGGAAAGCTGGCTTAGAAATCCATTCCGCCCATGCCGCCCATGCCGCCGCCACCAGGAACGGCAGGGCTCTCCTTCTTGGGCGCATCGACAATCGTCGCCTCTGTGGTGATGAGCAAACCGCCGACTGAAGCGGCATCCTGCAAAGCCGTGCGTACGACCTTGGTCGGGTCGATGATGCCTAGCTTGACAAGATCGCCATATTCGCCGGTCTGGGCATTATAACCGTAGGCGTAATTGGCGTTTTCGATCAGCTTGCCGACCACGACGGCGCCGTCACTCCCGGAATTATCGACAATTTGCCGGGCCGGTGTCTGGATCGCCTTGCGGACGATGTCAATGCCGGTCTTCTGATCGGGGTTTTCGACCGGCAGATTTTCGAGCGCCGGGATCGCCCTCAACAAGGCCACGCCCCCGCCTGGCAGCACGCCTTCCTCGACCGCGGCCCTTGTGGCGTTCAGAGCGTCGTCGACAAGGTCCTTCTTTTCCTTAACTTCGACTTCCGTCGCGCCACCGACCCGGATCACGGCAACGCCGCCGGCGAGCTTGGCCAAGCGCTCCTGCAGCTTCTCCCGATCATAATCTGAAGTCGTTTCCGCAATCTGCGCCTTGATCTGGGCGATACGTCCCTCGATATCGGCCTTCGCGCCGGAACCGTCGATGATCGTGGTCGCTTCCTTGTCGATGCGCACTCGCTTGGCGCGGCCGAGCATCTGCAAGGTGACATTCTCCAGCTTGATACCGAGTTCCTCGGAGATGAGCTGGCCAGCCGTCAGGATGGAAATGTCCTCCAGCATCGCCTTGCGGCGATCGCCGAAGCCCGGCGCCTTGACCGCCGCGACCTTAAGGCCGCCGCGCAGCTTGTTAACGACCAGCGTCGCCAGAGCTTCGCCCTCGACATCCTCGGCCACGATGACGAGCGGCTTGCCGGTCTGCACCACCGCTTCGAGAACCGGCAGCAGGGCCTGCAAGGAGGACAACTTCTTCTCGTGCACGAGAATGTAGGGGTCTTCGAGCTCGGCCACCATCTTCTCGGCGTTGGTGATGAAATAGGGCGAGAGATAGCCACGATCGAACTGCATGCCCTCGACAACGTCGAGTTCGGTCTCAAGACTCTTGGCTTCCTCAACGGTGATGACGCCTTCGTTGCCGACCTTCTGCATCGCATTGGCGATCATCAGGCCGATCGACTTGTCGCCATTGGCGGAGATCGTCCCGACCTGGGCGATCTCGTCGTTCGAGGTGACTTTTTTAGAGTTTTTCTTGAGATCGGCGACGATGGCGCCGACCGCGAGATCGATCCCGCGCTTGAGATCCATGGGGTTGAGGCCAGCCGCGACAGCCTTGGTCCCTTCCCTGACGATCGAGGCGGCAAGAACAGTTGCGGTCGTCGTGCCGTCACCAGCCGCGTCATTTTGCTTGGAAGCGACTTCGCGGACCAGCTGCGCGCCGAGATTTTCGAATTTGTCGGCGAGTTCGATCTCTTTGGCGACGGTCACACCATCCTTGGTGATCCGCGGCGCGCCGAAGGATTTTTCCATGACGACATAGCGGCCCTTCGGTCCGAGGGTCACTTTCACGGCATTGCTGAGAATCTCGACGCCCCGCAACATCCGGTCACGGGCATCCGAGGAAAAACGGAGCTCTTTGGCTGCCATAGAGAACACTCCTAAGACTTGGCTTGAAAACAAACAGGGAGGAATTCAGGGCTCAAGCGACGATCCCGAGGATGTCGCTTTCCTTCATGATGAGAAGATCCTTGCCGTCGATCTTGACCTCGGTGCCGGACCATTTGCCGAACAGGATCTTGTCACCGGCTTTCACGTCGAGTGGGGTCAGCTTGCCGTTCTCATCCCGGCCGCCGGGGCCGACCGCAATGATCTCGCCTTCCTGAGGCTTCTCCTTGGCCGTATCGGGGATAATAATCCCCCCCTTGGTTTTTTCCTCACTTTCAAGGCGTCTGACCAGGACGCGGTCGTGCAAAGGACGAAAGCTCATGATGAGTTCCTTTAATGTGTAATGTGCCGCTTGGGTCCCAGCGCTGGCTGCGCGGACACGGCTTGGTTTGAGGCTGTGAAAATGAAAGCTGTTAGCACTCTGCGTTAATGAGTGCCAACAGCTACACCCTAGTTAGGTAGGCCGTTTCGGTCTGTCAAGGGCCCAGGCCTGACGGTTTTGGCGGCCCACGAAAGTTTCCCACAGAGCGGGATGAGCAAAAGTGAGAAGCGGTTTTGCGCTCGCATCCCGCTCCAAATGACAAAAATCGATCACGTCTCATGATTTTGGATCGATTCGATCCAAAATCATCGTGATCTAATGCGGGATGAGCACAAAAGTGAGAAGCGGTTTTGCGCTCGCATCCCGCTCCAAATGACGAGAATCGATCCAGGAGGCTGCCATTTATGTCAACTGAGCCCCCGCAAGTGGCGAAAGACGATGATTCTTGAGACGAAACCGGTGACAATGGCAATGCCTGCCGCGATCAGGGCGATCGCACCGTAAATATTGGCACCAAGAGAGAAATCACCGAAAAGCGCTTCCAACTGCTCGCCGCCCGGGGAGGCCCGCACGAAGGAAGCAAGGGTGCTGGATACCATGAAGGTCAGGATCGCCAGACCGCCCCCGATCACGCCACCGCGCAGGCCAAGACGAAAGAAATGCCGCTGGAACTGGCGGGAGATAAAATGGTCCTCGGCGCCGACGAAATGCAAGACTTCGATGATCTCGCGGTTGCCGGCCATAGTGCCTTGGGTCGCGAAGAAGACGGCCAAAATCATCGCTGTGAGGACCAAGGCAAAGATCGCCACCGCGATGAGGACGACGGTCTCCGCCATGATAGCGAGCCGCTCAAGCCACAGCCGGTGGTCATCGATGCTGGAACCAGGAATGGCCTCGGCCAATGTCTTGCGCAGCTCTTCGACATCCAACTGGGCGCGCGGATCAAGACCCACGACCACGAGACGCGGCACGGGCAATTCGGAAAGATCGAGGCCGCTGCCGAGCCAGGGCTGCAAGAGCGCCTCGGCCTGCGCCTTGCTATAGGGCAGGGCGGAGGCGACGCCCAGGGTCTTGCCAGCGATCTCGGCGGCTTTCGCCGTATCGGCGTCCAGGTCGCGGCCGGCCGTCGGGCGGATTTGAATGGTCATCTCGCGCGCCACATCCGACTGCCAGGCGCGCGACGCATCGCCGATGAGCAGCGCGGCTCCCGCCGTCAGCGAAGCAAGATAGGTCATGATCGCGATGACCGTCACAAGCGCGCGGCTGGCGATCGAGGCGGCCGGCACGAGCGCCATCTCGCGGTTCAATCGGGCAAACCTCTGCCCAATACCGGCCTGCCAGTCCGAAGATCGCAGACCCGCCACCGCTTGCATCCGCCGGACCGCTCCGGAAAAAAAGCTCATGTCCCCCCTCAATCGTAGATGTGGAGACGGCCGTCGCCCAGCACGAGCCGGCGCGCGCCGTCGAACTGATCCATGAGAGCAAGATCATGGGTGGCAATCACCACCGATGTCCCGGATTTGTGCAGCTCGGTGAACAACCGCAAGAGCCGGCGGGCAAGGCTCGGATCGACATTGCCGGTCGGCTCATCGGCGAGCAACAGCTCGGGACGCACGATGAGCGCTCGGGCGATGGCGGCCCGCTGCTTCTCGCCGCCCGAAAGGACGGGCGGCAGGATATTCATGCGCTCGCCGAGGCCGACCCAGTGCAGGAGTTCGCGGACCTCGGCTCGATAGCTCGCCTCCTCCTTGCCGCGCACCCGCAAGGGCAGCGCGACATTCTCATAGGTGGTCAGATGGTCAAGCAGGCGGAAATCCTGGAAGACGACCCCGATCCGGCGCCGTAAGGCGACGACGTCTTCCTTGTCGAGCGTCAGCGCGTCGCGGCCAAACAGCGCGATCGCGCCGCGCGTCGGCCGCAAGGATAGGAGGATCAGCCGCAAAAGCGTCGTCTTGCCGGCGCCTGAGGGCCCGGTCAGGAACTGAAAGGACTGCGCGGCGATGGTGAAACTGATGTCCTTCAGGATCTCCGCGCCCATGCCATAGCGCAGGCCGACATTTTCAAATTGGACCACGCCAACATCCTCGCGCGCGAAAGCCAAAGTGAGGGGCCGGATGCCCGGCCGGCCAAATGAGCCGACTCATGCCAATCTCTTCGCATTGTCCTCACCCTTCGAGACGCGCATTTCATGTCGGGTATGCCCGACATGAAGAAGGATGAAGAGCCGGGCGCAAAGGCATTCCAACCTTTCGATATGAAACAAAGATTTTAAGATTATCTCAACCTAAGGGTCAGCGAGATTCAAATCAATATCGTCTTCCAATGCCAAATTTATAGCCGGTGCCTAAACTTGTCTTCAATCCAACGGCGCGGCCTTAACCTACAACTTGTTCTCTTTTCGCGTTCATTTGAGCGCGGAGAGAAAATTGGAGACAACCGATACTTTAATTATCGGCGCAGGGCCCGCCGGCCTCACCACCGCCTATCAGCTCGCCAAAGCCGGCCGCGACGTGACCGTCATCGAGCAGGATCCGCATTATGTCGGCGGCATCAGCCGGACGGTCTCCTATAAGGGATTCCTGTTTGACATCGGCGGCCATCGGTTCTTTTCGAAATCGCGCGAGGTGGTGGCGTTTTGGAATGAGATTTTGCCGGATGATTTTCTCGAGCGCCCCCGCCTCTCACGCATTTATTATGGGGGCAAATTCTACGCCTATCCGCTGAAGGCGCTCCAGGCCCTGCGCAATCTCGGACCCTGGCAAAGCCTCCTTTGCATCGCCTCTTACGCTTACGCCCGCGCCTTTCCGGTGAAGGCGCCCAAAACCTTTCATCAATGGGTGCGCAACCATTTCGGGGAGCGGCTCTTTAAAATCTTCTTCAAGACCTACACGGAAAAGGTCTGGGGCATGGGTTGCGATGAGATTTCGGCGGATTGGGCGGCCCAGCGAATCAAGGGACTTGACCTTGCAACCGCGCTCATCGACGGCCTCAGGCGCTCCTTGCGGCTGAAGCCGAATGGGGGTGCGGCGGCCAAAACCTTGATTGAATCCTTCCGCTATCCGCGCCGCGGTCCCGGCATGATGTGGGAGGAAGCGGCCCGCAAGATCGAGGAGATGGACGGTCGGGTCCTCATGGACCGCTGCTGCGAGAAGCTGCGTTACGATGCGGCGCGCCGGATTTGGACCATCGGCACGATCCGCGCCGATGGCACCCGCGAGTCCTTCGCGGCCATGAATGTCGTCTCGTCGGCGCCGATTCGCGACGTGTTCGCGGCGCTCGATCCGGTGCCGCTCACCCTCCTCCATGCCCGCGATCTCAAATACCGCGATTTTCTCACCGTGGTTCTGATCGGCAGGACAAAGCGTCAATGGCCGGACAATTGGATTTACATCCATGATCCGGACGTCAGAGTCGGCCGAGTGCAGAATTTCCGCTCCTGGTCGCCCGAGATGGTCCCGGATGCGGCCTCGACCTGTCTCGGGCTCGAATATTTCTGCAATGAGGAGGACGAGCTCTGGTCGATGGAGGATGAAGGCTTGATCGCCCTCGCCAGGCGCGAGATCGAGAGGATCGGGCTCATGAAGAGCGCGGAGGTTTTCGACGCCTGCGTCGTGCGCCAGAAGAAGGCCTATCCGGTCTATGACGAGGCCTATCTCGACAAGCTGGCGATGATCCGCCTCGAGCTAGCCAGCCGTTTTCCGGGCCTCCATCTCATCGGCCGCAACGGCATGCACAAATACAACAACCAGGATCATGCGATGATGACCGGCATGCTGACCGCCGAGAATATTCTCGCGGGACACACCGTCTATGATGTGTGGTCGGTCAATGAGGACGCCGAATATGGCGAGGCGGGCTATGAAGGCGCTCGCGAAGCCTTGGCCAGCGCCAGGTTCGTGCCGCGCAAGGTCGCGTGAGACAGCTTATGATAGGATTGCCCTCCTTCCGATCTGGGCACCGACTCAAATGTGAGTCGGTGCATCAATCCCTGGCCTCGGGGCCACCCTGCATGGCCGAAGATCAGAAAAATGTTGTACGCTCCTTTGCACGGATAGCTGCGCTTTTATCGCTCTGGATCGCGACACACCCCTACATGGGGATTTTTCATGATGGTCGGCTGTACACCCTTCAGGCGTTGAATCGCCTTGATCCGACCCGCTATTCTCAGGATCTATACTTCAGCTTCGGTTCACAGGACTCCCTGACCGAATTTTCCCATCTCTATGGCCCGTTGCTCTTTGCGTTTGGTACGACACTCGGGCATTTTTACGCTTCAATATTCGGCGCGACACTCTGGATGGGAGCACTTAATTTTCTCATACGCCCCTTGTTTCATGCCCGTTGCGAGGTGCTCACCGCCTTTGTTGCTTGCATCGTTCTTGATGCCAGCTATGGCGGCTTCGGCATTTTCCATTATGGTGAGGGCTTTACCTCCCCAAGGATCTTTGCCGAAGCCATGGTGATGACCTCACTCGGCCTATGTCTGCGCAAGCAGCTTCCGGTCTCGGTCTTGGGTCTTGCCGGCGCTTTAGCGATTCATCCCATCATGGCGGCGACAGGCATAGCCGTTGTTGGCACCTGGGTCGCGCTTGAAAATTCTCTTGCCCGACTCTTCATCATCTTTGCCGCGCTGATCGGTGTTTTCCTGGCCCTGGCAGACGTTCAGCCCTTCACAAGACTGCTGGCGAGCTTCGATCCCGAATGGTTCGGCATCGTCTGGAAGCGATGCGGCTTTGGCTTCCTCTTGCGCTGGAAGGTCGTCGACTATCTCCATGTCGTCGCTGTCGGATCCACGCTTTCGGTCGCCTATGCGCTGGGTGACGCCATTGTGCGGCGCTTGATCGTCTGCATCGCGATCACTTCGATA
>DATJTB010000232.1:0-10818 GCA_035503795.1 Methylocella sp. | reverse complement strand
GGACGAGCTGCGGAGGCTGATGCAGATAGGGGCGAGATCCAGCGTGCAGTCGACAGGCGATCTCGGCCTATCGATGCCGGAGGCCACGCCCGACGCCGGCGGCCGCTTCAACAGCGGTGGTGGCACGCAATAGACGATGGGTGCTTAGACGGATATATTCTTTAAATCGGATTTGAACCGCCACAAAGGCGCCATAAGCGGCCGCGGATCGTACAACACTCCGAGGGACGAATGACTGTAGGTCGCGGATAAGAAATCCACGTTCCGCATCATGTTTCACTGTTTTTCAATGTAGAATTATCGGAAGGGGAGCGAGCGATTTCAAATATTGAATGACGTTCAGCTATGCGGAAAGTGCCGAGCAAGGACAGCGGGATTAGGACGCAGTGGAGGGCCGAGCGAATCGGCCGCCTCGGGCTTCTGATTGGGCTTGGCTGGGACGTCCAAACCATCGCCGAAGATCCGCTCATCAAATCCACGAAGTGGAATGTCTACCGCAAGGCGCAGCGCCTCGGGCTTTCCATCCAGGGAGCCGCAATGGCCATGCCTTTGCGGCTCCCAACCGCAACAATCGATCAGCTGCGCCCACATGCCGAACGGCGCAATATGACGGTCCAAGGGTTGGTCAAGGCACTGACCGTCATAATCGCGGCGGACCCTTCTTTAGTCGACAACGTCCTCGATGATCAGGCCTAAGACGGATGGCGGGCGCCACCACCGCTGCGGGCCATGCTGCAAGAGAGCCAATGGCCGCCGATCCGCATGGATGGGGCAACAGCAAACGCGAATCGCAAGGGCTTTGTCGACGCCGCGGTTTGGATGCTCTGCCTCGAGCGCGTGCCGGGCCCCCATCATCGCCGTGGCGATGCATCGCATCTTCGCTCGTCTTCCCAAGGAAGGCCGATGAACGTGGTTCGCTCCGAGCCTCGCGCGCGTCATCTCACGCCGTTGCCCGACGCCGGCGACGCAGGCCCCTCCGGGCCTCGAAAGGCTCGGGCCGGCCTCGCGGCTTATAAGGCCTGGCACCGGACGCCTTGCGGCTTTGGAAAGCCGGCTGAGCGATCACCTGGCCCGCTCGCTCGTCGACGGCTTGGTTTGCCGAATGCGCGGGCGCCTGGCCGATCGCAAGGCTTTGTCGACGCCGCGGTTTGGATGCTCTGCCTCGAGCGCATACGCGAGCGAGTGCGCCGGCGCCCGTCATCGCCGGGGCGGGCAACGTCCCCTTTTTTTACGGGTCCTTCCTGGCCCTCTTCTCGCCTGCGCCGCGGCTGCAGTGCCCGTTTTTTCCAGTTGGGCTGATCGAAGTTCACGGCTAACAGCTAACACCTGAAATTATGAATGCAGCTCAAGCAATTGGTTTAGAATGTTTTTTTTAACGGCGCCGATGCTCTCGATTGTTAGGGGGGCCTAACGCAACCCCGCCGGCTTTTCCCTTCCGGAGCCGGAGCCGGACGCCGGGGCCGCCGCCATTCTCTTCGATAAACTCGACGCCAGCCACTTCGAGAGCATGTCGAAGCGTTTTGACTGCCTCGTCCGACACCTTAGCGCCATTGGCCGTCTCATATCGCTTGACCGTGGGAAGAGATAACCCGGCGGCATTGGCCAATTCAGTTTGAGACCAGCCCAAAAGCCCGCGTGCGGCGCGCATCTGGGAAGCCGTTATCAAAAAACTATTGACCAATTTTGGATCATTTGCCATGATCCATTTTGTATCAAATCCATTGCGAATAGGCAAATCACATGAGAGCAAACCAAAGATTGGGTAAAGGCCTAGCGACCCTGACGGCGCCACCGCCGGCCGTTCTGAGCACGCCAGAAGCGGCAGAAGCCGATGAGACGGGCGCGGCGGCCGCGAATGAATACCGCCGCTATGAGCGCGTTGTCCTCGATTTCGAGGCGGAAGTCGTCAGGCGCCGGGATGCGCTTCGGGCCGAGCACCTGGCCAACATGAAGGCGATCTTTGCGGGGGATGCGGAGGGCGACCGATAATGAAACCAAGGGACACAAAAAAAACGGCCGAGCATCTCCATATGATCCTATGGCGGCAGCTCAAAGCGCAAGAGCCTCATTCGCTACTCTTTTTCCAAATGGGCGATTTTTTTGAGCTCTACGAGAGAGATGCTGAAGAGGCTTCGAAAGCGCTCGGCATAATTCTGACCCAGCGGGCAAATATTCCAATGTGCGGTATCCCGATCGAGCGCGCGGAGGATTACGCTGAGCGTCTTCTTTGCGTCGGGTTTAGAATTGCCATCTGTCAACAGTCACGACCGCGAGAAATCACGCGGCGATTATCACCCCTGCTAGTGTCTGAGTTTCTTTCGGACCATGAATTGAGGCTCAACGAAATGAAGGCCCGTCTCGTAGGGTTACGCCTAGCCATTGCGGGCTGCGGAATGCTCAATGACGCGCATCATGCAGCCCTGGCTCAATTAGCCTTCGACATTGAGGACCGATTCCAGACGGTGCTCAGCTCATTTAACGAGTCACATGTTTTCGCTGAGGATCGGCGCAAAGGAAAGGATAGATCAATCGAGCCATCGATTGGCCTTGCAGAGCGTTCCGAGAATGGCTCGCGGCCAGGTCACGAGGCCCCATCGTTGGGATTTTTTCGCCGATAGGGGCAATAGCCCCGAAGCTCTCACGTAAAGGCCTCCGGCCAGCCTTTCGACGCCGGAAGCGGCGGAAGTCGATGAGACGGTCGTCACCGCAACCGCAAGCGAATTCCGCCGTACGAGCGCGCAATTCTTGATTTCGAGGGTCGAAGTTGTCAGGCGCCGTTGTTCGCCATCGTTCCCCCAAAAGCACCGAAATTGCGTTGGTATTTCTGTTGGTATTTTTGCGCATAAACCACTGATTATCAGTGTAAGTTCGAGTCCTGCTCAGGGAGCCACCTTCCTCCTAATCAATACAGAGACGTCAGG
This sequence comes from Methylocella sp., assembly GCA_035503795.1. Lineage (GTDB taxonomy): Bacteria > Pseudomonadota > Alphaproteobacteria > Rhizobiales > Beijerinckiaceae > Methylocapsa. The sequence continues at coordinate 7,897 of DATJTB010000232.1, read as the reverse complement.
GCAAAGAAATGGCTTCTTTTTCCCGTTCGCCCTAGACCGAGGGGCCAGCCGTTCGAGTCTGTCTATAAATAAAAACTAAAACATCGACTTACTGATTTAAATTAATCTAACTAATTAGGTCAAGTCATTAAGAAACCAGATTAGACCTTGGGTCTCTTGGGTTTCCAATCTTTCTTCAGTCATAACTTCAACTGTTAGTTGAACGTTTTATTGGTGCCGTAAGTCCTTGGCTTGGAGAGGTCACGCGCCCGGTAAAACGCTCTCGACATCGGTCTCGTACAAGGGCCAGCTCTCGCTTATCCCGAACATGGATTTCGATCTCAGCGCCTGCCTTTCGAGTACTTCAACCCTGGCCGTGGGAAGGCGGATGGCAAGGCTACTGTCCCATTTTGAGACTTTCTGTCGTGCCTTCAATTATTGCTGGCCCTTCACCGCTTCGATCAACTGCTTCAGGCTGAAAGGTTTCGGTAAAAAGCTGAAATCCTCGCCTTCCGGCAGGTTCTTGGCAAAGGCCTCCTCGGCATAGCCGGACACGAAGATGACCTTTGCTCGCACGCCGCGCTTGCGTAACTCGCCCAGCATGGTTGGACCATCCATCTCCGGCATGACGACGTCGGACACAACAAGATCGATCTGGCCCATGTTCTGTTCGGCGACTTGCAAAGCTTCAAGGCCAGAGCCGGCCTGCAAGACCGTGTAACCGCGAGAGGCAAGCGCGCGCGCGCCAAAAGCTCTCACAGCCTCCTCATCCTCGACAAGGAGGATCGTGCCGCGACCGGTCAGGTCGGCAGGCTGCAACGGGGCGACGTCGGCAGAGCTGGCGGACTGCTTGGTATCAGGGGTATGACGGGGAAGAAGGATCGTGAAAACCGTGCCCTGGCCAACCGTGCTTGTGCAGTAAACATAACCGCCTGTCTGTTTGATAATGCCATAAACCATGGCAAGGCCGAGTCCTGTGCCCTTGCCAACCTCCTTGGTTGTGAAAAACGGTTCGAAGATCTTGTTGCGGACCTCTGGCGGAATGCCATGGCCAAAATCCTCGACCTCGATGGCAACATAGTCTCCAGGCGTCAGGGAAGCTTCATCAAAGCTTGCAGATTCGGCCGCTTCAATATTACGGGTCCTCAGAATGATCCGGCCGCCGTCCGGCATGGCGTCGCGCGCATTGACGACCAAATTGACCAGAACATGCTCGAATTGATGGACGTCGGCTTCGACCAACCAGAGATCGCGGCCGTGGCGCAGCTCAAGATCTATTCTTTCCCCGACCAGCCGACGCAACAGCATTTGCAGTTCGGATAAGACATCGCCCAGCTGAAGAACCTGCGGGCGCAAGGTCTGGCGGCGGGAAAATGCCAGGAGCTGCCGGACCAGCGACGCGGCGCGGTTGGCGTTCTGTTTGATTTGATTGATATCCTGAAATGAGGGATCCGTCGGCCGATGATTGGCAAGGAGCAGGTCGGAATAACCGATGATCGCGGTCAGCACATTGTTGAAATCATGGGCCATCCCACCTGCGAGTTGGCCAATTGCCTGCATTTTCTGAGATTGCGCGAGAGTGTTTTGCAGGGCCCTTTGCTCGCTCGTATCCAGCGCATAGATCATTGCCCCCTCTCGATGCGTAGCATCGGCCGCCGAAAGGAAAAGCCGGGCCGAACGATTTCCATCTCCGACCAATTTGACATCCGCCGGGGGAATGTCGGTTCTGCCTTGAAAAGCCGCCGCAAGGGCGGCATTGACCTGGGGGTGGTCGTCCGCGGCTACGCCGGCATGAATATCCGCTTCAACAGACAAAGGCATTAATCGTGCAAAAGCAGCGTTGGAACGGGTGATCCGGCCGGTTTGATCGGCTATGGCGATAGCCATGGGCGTCGCATTGAAGACCCCGGCGAAACGACCCTGCACATCCATTTCCCTTTCCGCACTTGTGTCATTCAGCTGCCGCCTGAGAACCAACACGCGGGCGAGGCTAGGCAAGCCATCTTGTTCAAAGGTGACGCTCTGCAGCACATGAGCAGGAAGAATTTGACCCTTGCTGCCTTTAAGCTCGATATCGAATTCCTGGCTCAGCGTCTTGCCTGCTTTTCCGGTCAAGGACGTGAAATGGAGGCGGTCGGCCCCTATGCTGTCGCCCCCTAAGATGAAGTCGGCAAGTTCCAGGTTGCCGGAAACGGCCTCTGGCGACGGATAGCCAAGCCAGCTGGCGAGCGTCGCGTTCATGTAGGAAACCGCGCCATTTTCTTGGCATGAGAAAAAACCAAACGGCGCATGGTTTATAAAATCGATGGCATGGAGCATCTCGTCAGAGATGATTTCCTGCCCTTGTCCTTCGCCTGTCACATCTTCCACAGACCATAAGTCGAGAGGATCATTTCCGGATTGAAGCGGTACGACCCTGATCTTGTACCAGCTGGCTTGGCCTTGCTGGTTCCGCGACAGTGCCAAGCGCACCTTCTCAACGGCGGTCTTGCCAAGCTGAGCAGCCTGGACAAGCCGGTAAACAGGCTCGGAAATATCGGGGGAACCGGAAAACAGCCATTCCACACAGCGCGGCCCCGCTCCGCCAGTCGCCGGCGCCAGGCTCAGATAAGCTTCATTGGCGTAGACGACCTTGCCTTTCTGGTTTGTGACAAACAACCCTTCGCTTTTCGTTGCGCAGATGAGCTGCGTGACATCGGCTTGCAATGGTTGATTGCCGAATCGGAAAAAGCCCGAAACGGAGAAGGCCGCTATAGCAACAAGGGCGAGGAAGAGGAACAGGGCATTCGGGCCCTCTTCCTCGGGAGGGAAGGAAAAAGCCGCAAGGGCAACCGCCAGCAGCACAAAAAAAGACCAGGTGAATGTCGGATAGCGGAGACTGCCGAATCCATAGTGAAAAACGGAAGCCGTCTTCGCAGAAAGCAAAGTCATTTTCTTTGTCGCAAGACCAAGCTCAACGATTGAACTCAGGGTCGATTCGTGCCTTGATTCAGCTAATGACACAATACCAAAAGGGACAGGAATGGGATGCAAGCCAGCAAAATTTTCCCTTGGGGGTCACAATTCCAGCATCAGCTTCGGCGCTTGCGCAAATCTCCTCCCTAGTCATGCTCCAGCTTCTCCTCCGGCTCCTGCCCAGGGTAGGCCGGCCAGTGTTTCGATGCAATCCAGCTCATCCGGAAGGTCCGGGTAATTCCCAACAATGATGAGGCAGAAACGTCAAAAATTTGTTGCCGGTTCTTTTCAGGTGGCCGCCCAATGCCGAACCTAAGTGAAGGCTTTCTAGCAAATAAGAATTATCTCTTTCTCTTTGCAGCACTTGCATTCCTGGCGTCTGCAATTTTGGTCGTCGTGATCTCCCAGTTGAGAACCGAGCGTCGAAGCCGCTTGCCACGCAATGGCCGGGCCCGGGTACCGCGTCTAGGAATGGTCGATGCCTTCGATCTCGACCGACAGCGCCAACTAGTGATCATTCGACGGGATAATATCGAGCATCTCCTGATGATTGGCGGTCCCAACGACCTCCTCATTGAATCGCAAATCATTCGAGCCGAGAGCCGGGATCTGCGCGATGTTCGCGAGGCAAAGCTGCGAGACAAGGAATTTCGCGAAAAAGAGCCTCAAGAGATTGCACCGATGGCCGCCGGGTCACCCAGAGCTGCGTCGGGTGAAGCGGCTCTTTCTAACCCACTTCACCGCAAGATGCCTTTTTCAGATGCTGATGAAGCGGTCACCGTGCCCCTCTCTGAGGACAGGGATCAAGCGCCCCCTTCTGTTCCATCAGGCCAGAGACCGTCCATTTTTCCTGTCCTGGCAAGGCGTGTCACTTCTCCGCTTCCTTCCCAGGGTTCTGGCCAAAAGACTGAGATGCGGCGCGAACCGCAGTTCATTCATTCGGAGCTTTCAAACCGATCGGATCTCCGGTTCAAGCCCTTCAAGGAATTTAGCCGGGCTTCCATTGCAACGCCTTTTCTGCGTTCCTCTCTGAGCCGCCGAAGAGAAGGCAGGGGTGCCAGCTCAGAGGGTACAGCAAGCAGCATGCAAGCCGGTGTTAAAGCCGGTCCTCTCTCGATCTCATCGGAGGAAATTGCCCTGAATGTGAACGACGCTACCGCCCAAGGTGGCGAGGCGCCGCTGCTTCCTCTTGTCATGCAGGATCCACAAATCACCACACAAGCTGATGGCCAAGGCCCTCGGTCAAATGAGGTGTATGGTCCGCAAACGGGACGTGGTCCTGACTTGCTAGAAGAGGAAATGGCCAAACTTCTTGGCCGGGGGTAATTTGCGGCAAACACGCGCTCAGGTCGGACGAAGGATCAAGTTTCCCGGAAAGTCCGCTCGCGCCGCTCATGGCGTTCCTGGGCTTCGATCGAAAGCGTCGCAATTGGCCGCGCATCAAGGCGCTTCAAGCCAATGGGCTCACCTGTCTCTTCACAATAGCCGTAAGTACCGTCATCTAAGCGGGCCAGAGCTGCATCGATCTTGGCGATCAGCTTACGTTGTCGGTCGCGCGCTCGTAACTCAATTGACCGATCCGTTTCGAAAGATGCGCGATCTGCGAGATCCGGATGATTTTCGTTTTCGTTTTGTAAAACGATCAAAGTTTCATGGCTCTCTCGCAAAATATCCTCTTTCCATGCGATGAGCTTACGCCGGAAATACTCTCTTTGACGTTCGTTCATAAAGACTTCGTCTTCTGCCGGTGTATAGCCGGTATCGATCCGTTCGGCAGCCACGTCTCAGACTCCCAAAAGCCAAATCGAAGCCCTTATAGCGATTCCCTTCCCCCGGCACAATCGTACTGGCCTAGGCAAACGAGTTATTCCTCCGTGCAGCAGTCATTCATCTAGGTAAAGGAGTTTTCATATAAAAAAGTTGGATAGCTTGGTTCAATACGGAGAAAATTAAGCTATGGCTAGAGTTAGATGATAAGCTACACACTTATAGCATAATTTGTTTGTCTATACTTCTCGATCACAGGTAATCAGGCCGTTCTTTTGTTATGTCTTGGTGTAACAGTTACTATAACACGGTGCATATGACTGCGGCTCGATCGGCGATATACAGCAAGGCGCCGATGAGATCCACCACTCCGCTTGACATGGTTGGACGTTTTTTTTCCAACGGTTGCATGACCTGCAGCGGTAGGATCATGTAAGGGTCTTGCCGCTGTCAGTTCAGCATCCTGGTGACTGATATCATCGCTTTCATGGGCGGCGAGACGGCCGTGTGCTACCGGACCGAAAATGGCCAAGCACTGATTGTAGGCATCCGCGGCTTGGATTTTTTCGCAATCGTCGATCGTTCGAGGCGCCCCATAGGCCGATGTGTATAGGACAAAGAGAGTGGCGGCGAAGAGACTGCGCAAGATTAAACGCAAGACTTTATCCTCTCAAGCTCGCACCGGTCCTCTTCGCAACCTCGGCCACGATTTTGCCTGAGACCACGTCGATCTCACCTTCTGTCATGGTTTTCTCGCGTGGCTGCAAAGTGACGGATATGGCGATTGATTTTTTCCCGTCTGGAATACCTTTGCCCTCATAGACGTCGAAAACGCCGACATCCGCGACAAGTGCGCGGTCGCTCGCTGCTGCAGCTTTTACGACATCGGCGGCCTGAACGGATTGGTCGACCAGAAAGGCAAAATCTCGTTGCACAGGCATGAACTCCGGAACGTCAAACTTTGGCTTTGTCCTTGTGGCCTTCAATTTCGGCAACGGTATGTCATCAAGAACCAATTCAAATCCTGTCGCATTGCCCTCGATGGAAAAGGATTCAAGAATGCGCGGATGGATCTCGCCGAAGGCGCCAATGACATTTTTTGGCCCAAATTGAATTGTGCCGCAGCGGCCTGGATGATACCAGCTAGGCCCACCCGAAACGATCTGCAAACCGCCGGCTGGCACGCCAAGCGCCGCGAGCAAAGCCAATATATCGGCCTTGGCGTCGTAGAGATCGACGCGCGCGGGCGGCAACGACCAGTGCCGCCCGGGGCCGGCTTCCTTCGCCAGACCATGCCGAATGGCACCGCCGGCTATTTTTTGCCCGTCTTCCTGATCACTCAAGAAAATTTGTCCAATCTCAAAGAGGGCCGTGTCGGGATAGCCTCGGTCGGCATTGCGCTGGGCTGCCGCGATGAGGCCAGGCAACAGGCTTGGCCGCATATCGGATAGTTCGGAGGCAATGGGATTGGCGAGCGTCAAAGCAGGTGAACCGCCGCCGAAGAGGTCGGCGCGCGAGTGTGAGACGAAAGACCAGGTAACGACCTCAACAAGGCCCTGCGCCGCGAGACATCGCCTCGCTATCTTGACCCGTTTTTGTAGAGAGGTAAGCACTGGTTCTGCCACGCCTTGGACGGAACGGGGCAGGGGAGCCGAGCGAACGCGGTCGAGACCGGCGATCCTTACAATCTCCTCGACAAGATCAGCCTTGCCCTCGATGTCCGGCCGGTGGGAAGGAGTTTTGATCACCGCCTCACCCGCATTGCCGGCAATGTCCGCGAGTTCAAACCCAAGATCTTCGAGGATGGTGGTCATTTCCGAGCTTTCGAGCTCAAGCCCGGTCAGCCGCTCGACTTCAGCCCAAGGAAACAAGATACGCCTGTCAGGCTTCGGAATACGCCCAGAAAGCAAGATCTCAGAGGCTTCCCCACCACAAAGATCCAGTACCATTCGGGTGGCCAATTCAAGCCCAGGCAACAGGAACGCAGGATCAACCCCTCGCTCGAACCGGTAGCGGGCGTCCGAATTGATTCCTAGGCGACGGCCGCTTCGCGCAATGTTTGCCGGATCCCAAAGGGCAGATTCAATTAGCACATCCGTCGTCGTTTCATCGCAGCCTGTCGCCTCGCCACCGATGATTCCAGCCAGGGATTCAACGCCGGATTGATCAGCGATAACGACATTGTCCGAATCAAGCCTATAGGTCCGCCCATCAAGGGCATTCAGCCTTTCACCCGGGATTGCCCGTCGGACGCTGAGAGAACCCTTGATTTTCCGCGCATCGAAAACGTGAAGAGGGCGCGCCCGGTCGAAAGTCAGATAATTCGTGATATCGACGAGCGTATTGATCGGCCGCAGCCCAATCGCCCTGAGCCGCCTCTGCATAAAGTCAGGGCTTGGCCTGTTCTGCACCCCTTTTACAAGACGAAGCGCAAAGGCCGGTGCCAGATGCGAATCAGAGGAGCTCAAATCGAGCTCAACGGATACAGGACAAGGGAAAACACCCTCTACCGGCAATACGGGCAATGTCTTTTGTTGGCCCAGTCCGGCAGCGGCGAGGTCGCGGGCAATGCCGTCGATCCCCGCAGCATCTGGACGGTTGGGCAGGAGATTGATCTCGACGATCGCATCATCGAGCAATGCCCATTGGGCATAAGCGGCGCCAACGGGGGCCATATCCGGCAGCTCAATGATCCCGTCGTGATCATCGGAGATTTCGAGTTCGGCGCCTGAGCAAAGCATCCCGTTTGATTCGACGCCGCGAATGATACCTTTGCCAAGCGTGACCTTCTTGCCGGGTATGAAAGTTCCGGGTGCCGCAAACACGGATTTCAGGCCCTCCCGAGCGTTGGGGGCCCCGCAGACGACCTGCACGTGGGCCGTCGTCCCGCCGGCATTGACAAGGCAAACCCGCAGCCGGTCAGCGTTCGGGTGAGGATGGGCCTCGATGATGTGGGCTATGACGAAACCCTTGAGAAGAGTGGCCTTGTCTTCGACACGCTCCACCTCGAGACCGATTCGGGTCAGGGTTGCAACGATTTCATCCAATGTGGCGTCTGTCTCAAGATGGTCCTTCAGCCAAGAAAGCGTGAATTTCATTGTTTTCTCAAAAATTCTGAGCGGGGTGAGAGCCCGACATTCGCCAACGATTGGCCAGCGGGTTGCCTAGTCGATCAAAAGCCCTATGTCTCTAGAGA
>DATJTB010000231.1:0-15230 GCA_035503795.1 Methylocella sp. | reverse complement strand
ATACTCCCTCCGATGTCTGGGCCCCCTCAGCCGGCTTCGCCGGCAGCTCCCCCGCTGGCGGGGGAGCATCATACACTGCCGGTTCCTCCCCCGCCTGGCGGGGGAGGTGGCGAGCAAAGCGAGCCGGAGGGGGCGGTGGCCGCTCTTTGCTCAATAGTAAGCAGAGCCTCTTCCAATCTCTCGTCTCGTAGCACATCGCTCGCGACAACGCGCAGGACCTGGATACCGCGCCGGGCAAGCCACGCATCACGATTTCGATCATGCCGGATCTGGGCGGCCGTATCATGCGCGATTCCGTCCACCTCAACCGCCAAGTGGGCGGAAGGACAATAGAAGTCGAGAATGTAAGGCCCGATCGGGTGCTGCCTGCGAAAGCGCAAGGCGGCGAGCCGGCCTTTCCGTAGCGCCTGCCAGAGCAGGACTTCCGGCAAGGTCATGGCACGGCGCAACTCGCGTGCGCGGGCGAATGTTTTTTCGGGCGCTCGCATACTCCCTCCGATGTCTGGCCCCCTCAGCCGGCTTCGCCGGCAGCTCCCCCGCTGGCGGGGGAGCATCATCCCTCAAAATTGCGAGACCCGGTTCCTCCCCCGCCCGGCGGGGGAGGTGGCGAGCAAAGCGAGCCGGAGGGGGCCGAGGCCGCTCTTTGCCGGGCAAGCCACGCATGTCTGACCCCCTCAGCCGGCTTTGCCGGCAGCTCCCCCGCTCGCGGGGGAGCATCATACTCATCACTTTTGACGTTTGGGGACGATTCCCTGCCTCTGCATCGCAATCTTCTTGAGATCGGCCTCGGGAATATTCAAATGCTGGGTGACAAGATCGCGCGGGAGATGCGCGATCCATTCGGCGAGGCTGACCTCCATGTAGCGCGGAGCGCGAAACACGGCGAGGAAGATCACATCCTCATCGCCCGTGTTCAGGACGTAATGACCATAATTCCGCTTGACCACGGCCAAGTCACCGGGGCTAAAGTCCATGGTGGATGCCTTTGGCCCAGCCCCAAATATACCGACGCGGCCATGTCCCTTGATCCAATATTGCCATTCATCGGCATTGGGATGCCAATGCAGCTCCCGCATCGCGCCTGGCTTCAGTCTTTCCAGCGCGGCGGCGATCGTCGTGGACATTTTGAAATTCGTGCTGTCGGCCAAGTGGATCACGCCGGCGGCGTTCTCTATGTGAGGCCGCGACCTCGAAAGTCTGAAGAGGAAGGGATTGTCCTCGCTCTGGTCCAGCCCCACGGAACCCGCAATCTTTCCTTGGAAGATCCAGAGGTCGTTCAGCGGCACATTCTTGAAGGCCTCGGGGGCCAAGTTGAAGTTTTGCGCCAAAACCTCCGGCGGCGTATGCGCGAACCAATCGGTCACCAGAGTCGTGTCGAATTCAGAGGCTTCGCCACTGTCGAAGACGATGACGAATTCGCAACCGTCGGGTCCGAGCCCCTGGAGGGAATGGGGAAAGCCCGCGGGGAAGAACCACAGATCGCCTTCCTCGACGTCGCCGATCCAGAGTTTGCCATCCTGATCGAGCACCGTCACACGGCAGTGGCCATAGGTCATGATGGCCCACTCGGCGGCGTTGTGCCAATGCAGCTCGCGAATGCCGCCGGCCGCCAGTCTCATGTTGACGCCGGAGACCTCGGTCGAAACGGGAAAATCGGCCACCGTGACTTGACGAGCCCAACCGCCGGCTTGGATTCGTCGATTGGAGAGCTCGAAAGAGGACCAAAAGCGGGGAACGCCGCCGACGTCGGTCGCGGGCGGGCTTTCCGCGTCCGGAAACAAATTGGAGAGCGGCTTATTCTTTGGACCGGGGATCGACTGCGCTTCCGGGGTGGCGTTGATCGCGCCTTGCGGCGGGCGATCCGGATTGCCAAAGGTCTGGGCCAGGGCGCCTGTCGCGGCAATTGTGGCTCCTGCGCCGCCCAAGGAGAGCGCCGTTCGACGTGAGAACTTCTGATCCATGTCTCGTCCTCCTAAAAAAGGTCGAGCTTTTCTCGGGCGCAGGAGCACTCAAAGTCAAACAGAGTCTAACCCATCTTTCGATGGACTATGGCGGGACACAGTGGCCCGGCGGTCGAAGCCTTCACCTTGCAGTCATGGCTGGCCAAGCGGGGTGCGGCCCAAAATTTTCACAGCTTAATCAGCTCCGGCGCTTGCATGAGGGCCGGTCGGCGCCACAAATCGGTCTTGCCGAATCAAGGCGGATCTGGCGGGCAGGCCAAATCCGCGATTGGTTAACCCGTGATTAAGAAGCCTGGTTGATATTGAGCTCATGATCCAAAGCCGTGCTCGCGCGGAGCGGGATGAGCAAAACTGTGCAACGGTTTTGCGCCCGCATCCCGTTCTAGAGCGAATTCCGCAAAAGTTGACAGACTTTTGCGACGAGAATTCGCTCCAACTTATTGATCTTGCGCGATTTCCTTCCGCTCGAACGATTCCGTTCGAGCGGAAAGTGCTAAGTGATGAATCGATCCCGTTTCATGATTTTGGATCGAAGCAATCCAAAATCATGAAACGGGATCCAAAGGCCGCGCCATGAAATTCACCAAGCTGCGCATCGCGGGCTTCAAGACCTTCGTCGATCCGGTCGAGTTTCTGATCGAGCCGGGCCTTACCGGCGTGATCGGGCCGAATGGCTGCGGCAAATCCAATCTCGTCGAGGCCTTGCGCTGGGTGATGGGCGAAAGCTCATCGAAGAACATGCGCGCCTCCGGCATGGACGATGTGATCTTTTCCGGCGGCGGTGACCGCCCCGCCCGCCATATGGCGGAAGTCGTCCTCACGCTCGACAATCGCGACCGCTCCGCGCCGGCCAATTTCAATGAGGAGGAGGCGCTCGAAGTCTCCCGCAAGATCGAGCGGGAGGCGGGCTCGACCTATAAGGTCAACGGGCGCGAGGTGCGGGCCCGCGACGTGCAGATGCTGTTCGCCGATGCGTCGTCCGGCGCCCGCTCGACCGCCATGGTCCGGCAGGGGCAGATCGGTGAGATCATCGCGTCGAAGCCGCAGGAGCGCCGCCGCATCCTCGAGGAGGCCGCCGGCATTGCCGGGCTCCATTCACGCCGCCATGAGGCGGAACTGCGGCTCAAGGCGGCCGAGGATAATCTCACCCGCCTCAACGACATTCTTCAGCAGATCGACGGCCAGGCCGAAAGCCTGAAAAAACAGGCGAAGCAAGCGGCGCGCTATAAGGGGCTTGCCGCCGAGATCCGGCGCAATGAAGCAAGGCTCGCCCTGATCCACCAAAGAGAAGCGGGCGAAGCGCTCTTCGCGGCGGAAGAGAAGCTCAAGGCCGATCTCGTCAAGGTGACGGAAAGGACGCAGGCGCAAGCCGAGGCCGCCAAATTGCAGGCCATCGCCGCGCATCGGCTGCCCGAACTGCGCGACCTTGAGTCCGAAGCGGGTGCCGAATTGCAGCGACTCATTCTCGCCCGCGAGACTCTCGATGGGGAAGAACGGCGCACGAAAAGCCGGATCAGCGAGCTTGAGCGAAGGATCGCGCAAGCCGCGGGCGACCTTGCCCGCGAGCGGACGCTGATCGAGGATGCGGCGCGAGTGCTGGCGCGGCTTGATAGCGAAGCCGAAGAGCTGACCGGGATCGAGGCGGCCGAAGCCGAAATCGAGGCCGCGCGGACCCGCGTGGCGGAAGCCGAAGCCGCCCTGGCGGTGAGTGAAAAAGCGCTCGCCGAGGCACAGGATCAGCGCTCCGCCATGGAGGCGCGCCGAACGGCGCTCAATACGACGATCCGCGAGGAAAGCACGCGTCTAGCGAAGCTCACGGCGGAACTCGACAAGTTGACCGGTGAGCGCGAAGCTCTCGCCAAGGACGCGGCGGATGCCGAACTGCCGGCGTTCGAAGCCGCGCTTGATCGCGCGCTCGTTGAGGCGACGGCCAGCGAGGCGGAACTCGCAAGCGCCGAGGAACAGCATGCGGCGGCGCGGGCGGAAGAATTGCAGCGCCGTGCGCCGCTCGCCGAGGCCGAACGCAAGGCGCAGACGCTCACGGCGCAGGTCGCGACCCTCTCCAAATTGCTGACCGCTGGAACGGGTGGCTTCTGGCCGGCCGTCACCGAAGAGATCGGCGTCGCCAAGGGTTATGAGGCGGCGCTCGGCGCCGCGCTCGGGGACGATCTCGACGCCTCGACCAATCCCAGCGCGCCGGCGCATTGGGCGCAGATCGACCCGGCCGGCGATCCGGCCCTGCCGCCGGGTGTTGGCAGCCTCGCCCAATATGTGACGGCGCCTGCGGCGCTTCAACGGCGGCTGAACCAGATCGGCGTCATCGAGCGGGCGGAAGGTGCGAGCCTGCGCCAGCTCCTGAAGCCCGGCCAAAGGCTGGTTTCAAAGGAAGGCGACCTCTGGCGCTGGGATGGGTTCACCCAGGCGGCGGAGGCCCCGACTCCGGCGGCGCGGCGGCTCGCCGAAAAGAACCGGCTGGGGGATCTGACGCTCGAGGCGGAAGCCGCACGCGGCGCCGCCAATGCTCTGAAAGCCGTGGCGGAAGCCGCGCAAAAGGAGCTGGCCGCCGCCGCGGAGAAGGAAACCAGGGCGCGGCAAGCCCAAAAGGCGGCCCGGCGCGAGGTCGACTCCGCGCGCGAGAAAAAGGCGGCCGCGGAAAGAAGCCAGCTTGCGGCGGCGGCGCGAACTTCCGCCCTCGAAGAGGCGCTTCTGAGGCTCGCGGCAAGCCGAGAGGAGGCGAGCCAGAAAAAGGCTCAGGCGGAAGCCGCGCTTGCCGAGCTCGATCCGGCCGAGGCGCTCGCCACGAGCCTTGAGTCGGCCCGCGCTGTCGCGGCGCAAGACCGGGCGGCGGCGGCCGAAGCGCGCGCCGGGCTGCAAAATTTTCTCCGCGAAGCGGAATCCCGTTCCAAGCGGCTGACCGCGATTGCCGAAGAGCGTCGGTCCTGGAGCGCCCGTGCCGAGCGGGCGAACGGCCAGATTGCCACTTTGGAAGAGCGGCGCGTGGAAGCTGAGGAAGAGCTGCAAAAACTGGCCGAGGCGCCGGACAGTTTTCAGGCGGCCCGGCACAATCTCGTGCGCCAGATCGAGACAGCCGAAGCGGCCCGCAAAACTGCCGCCGATCAGCGCGCCAGGGCCGAAACGGAACTGGCCGAGGCGGACAAGGCGGCACGCAGCGCGCTTGAGACGATGAGCGCGGCGCGCGAGGAAAAAGCGCGCGCCGAGGCCTGGGTGGAGGCGGCACGGGCGCGCCGCGACGAAGTCGCCCATATAATCGGGGCCGAGATGGATTGCACGGAGTCCGAGCTCTTTGATCTCGCCGATCTCAAGGTCGGCGCCGAGCTCCCGCAGAAGGGAGCGGTCGAAAGGAAGCTCGAAAGCCTGAAGAACGATCGCGAACGGCTCGGCGGCATCAATTTGCGCGCCGAGGACGAGCTCAATGAAATCCTGAGCTCCCGGACAAGCCTTGCAACCGAGCATGAGGACCTGAGCGAGGCGATTCGCCGGCTGCGCACCGCGATCCAAAATCTGAACAAGGAAGGGCGCGAACGGCTCACGGCCGCGTTTGATACGGTTCACGCCCATTTCAAGGAGCTATTCACGACGCTCTTCGGTGGCGGCTCGGCCGAGCTGCAGCTCATCGAGGCGGAGGACCCGCTGCAGGCGGGGCTTGAGATTGTCGTGCACCCGCCGGGCAAGAAGCCGCAGGTGATGACGCTGCTCTCTGGCGGCGAGCAGGCGCTGACCGCCATGGCGCTGATTTTCGCCATCTTCCTCACCAATCCGGCGCCGGTCTGCGTTCTGGACGAGGTCGACGCACCGCTCGATGACGCCAATGTCGAGCGCTTCTGCGACCTTCTGGATATGATGCGTGCCAAGACCGAGACGCGCTTCATCACAATCACCCATAATCCGATCACCATGGCGCGAATGAACCGCCTTTTCGGCGTGACCATGGCCGAGCGCGGGATCAGCCAGCTCGTCAGTGTCGACCTGGAAGAAGCCGAGCGTTTCCGCGAGGCGGGGTAAGGCGGCTACTCACTAAATCATCTGGGTACCGCGGGCAAAGGAGCTTGGTTATAGGCTCCGTTGGCCGCTACGTCATGATCGAGCAAGAGCGCATCGGTGCCACGGTTTTCTCCCGCATCCCGGACGACTGGGTCGGTCACATTCTCCTCGACGGCGCCATTCTCGAAATGCCGGAGATTGGACTGAACGTACCGTTGGCCGAGCTTTACGAAAGGCAGCAACTTCATGCCTGAAGACCAGCGCCTACCCCCATCTATTGCTGATCGAAACCGGCACCGGTAAGCATACCCCGGATGAAGCGGCTTTTAGGCGTACCATGGCCGAGCGCGTCGATTTGGAAACGGCAGAACGTTTCCCACGATATTCGCTTATGTTGGGTGGTTCCGCTAGGGCTCTCATGCGGGCATTATGGTTGCCCAAAGAAACACAATCAAGGGAACGAAATTGTGTTCAACGAGCCGATGAACTGGTCCGATGATTGGATTTGGGGCCTGCCACTCATTCTCTTCACAGTGCCGGTCCATGCGTTCGGCCTGCTCCTGATCCGTGAAAGGATCGTTTTGAAGCTGGAGCACGCGACAGGCAGCCGCCGCTTCAACGCTCTCCTCGCCATCGTTATGTGCGCAACGGTCTTGCTGCTCACGATTCTACACGGAATCGAGGGGGGTGTTTGGGCTTTGGCCTATCTCAAGCTCGGTGCGCTCTCGGATATCCGATCTGCAATGCTTTACTCCTTAAGCGCGATGACCAGTTACGGACATGCGAATCTTTTTCTTGCGCCCCATTGGCAGCTGATGGGCGCGCTGGAAGCCCTCAACGGTATGATGCTGTTCGGTTTGACGACAGCTTTCCTGTTCTCCGTCATCCAGACCGTCTGGCCAACCCATGCGAAGAGCAGAAAATGAATTCCGAAGGTCTGATGCACTCGTTCATCCCCTTCGGGGCCGCCGCTCCGACCCGGCGCGGGCTCTCACCGCACGAAGCCCTGAGGAGGTTGTTGACCCGCGTCTCCCGTACCAAGGTCATTTGCAGCCTGTTTCAAGGAGTCATACACCAAGACAATCGAGCCCGGGCCAAAGCCGACGCCGCCGCGAAACGGATTGTCGAGCATCGCGATGAGGAAAATCACCGCGCCGAGAATGGCGGCAAGGATTCCGCCAAGGATCAGATGGACGTGGATCTCCATATCCTGCAACCAGATCAAGACGATATTCAACAATGCGCCGAAGACGACAACCCACCAAATGACAGACGGCAACCCAATTTGGACATTGGCAAGCAGGACCCGGCGCACCTCGAGGAGACGATTGAACTCTTGCAGAGCTTCGGCGTAAAATATTTCTTCGGTTCTCTTGACCGGCTCGAAGGCCGATAAAACCTGGAACAGCGAGGCGATGCGGTCCTTTCCGCCGCTTGGTATAATGCCCTTGCGCTGCTCTGGCCAGCCATCCTCAATGGTGTAGCGGGTATATTCAATCAACCGATCTTGCAATTGGCCGCGAACCGGTTGCGGGAAACCATCGAAATCGCGAGCGAGCGCGGCGATGGTCGACGCCTCCTTATCGACCGTGTCTGTTGCACCGGAATAATTCTGATAGGTTGCAACAGCGACGAGGCCAAGCAAAAGTCCGAAGAGCACGAAGAAACTCGACAATGCGAAGCCGACCATTTCATTGGTGCGCTTTTCCCGGTGAATCCAGGAGTGAATCGTCGCTCGCGTCAGAAAAATGCCGAACCAGGTGGCTCCGACGAAGACCGCAACGAATAAGATCGCGATCGCCCATTTCGGATAATCATAGATCCAATACATCATGAAAAATCGCCGCGTTTCCGCTTGGATGATTCTGGCGCCCTCGGAACAACGGGCCGGATCGGCCTAATACGGCTCATTTTTCTTGGCGCCGCATTCAACCCTCGCAAGGCAGACGCAGTGTTGATGATCCTGGTCGCAAACCGGCAACCGGTCGCGGGCGCATGTGTAGGAACTGCCGTCGAAGCCGGTCATCACACCGCCGCATTTGTCCACGGCATAACCGACATGCGGCTGCGCCCATGACAATTCCGGTCCAAACAGGCTTGCGGCCAGCAAGGCCGCGAACGCGGTTCTGAAGAGCATTTCCCAACTCAAACTGTCATCTGGCGCTGGTCCGAACGCCGCCGTTCAGGTGGCAGCCATGGCACGCCTGGTCAGGGTAGCTGTCGTGTGTTCGCGGGTCAATGCTATCCCCTTGACGTCGTAAGAGCCTTTGATGACGGCTGCACGAACGTCGCGGGCCAGCGGTCGAGACGCTAATGCGAGGCGCTTGCAAGGCTCGCGAGCATGGCGTCGCCCTTGGGCAGACCGCCCACCTGCTCGACAGCGAAGGAGCCATCGAGGAGGCACGCCGTCAGCGCCGCGACATGGCTGAAACGCAGTTCGGTCCTGTCGACCATCTCGGCCCACAGCTTGTCACGCTGATCAAGGATGCCGATGATCGGTGTCACCGGCATCGGCTGGCCGGTCCATCGGGGGACTTCATTGGTGAGTTTTTTCCAGTCGTCCTTCAGCGCGTCGCGCAGGGTGGGGTCATTGGTGAGCCGAGAGTCGCGCCCGCCTTTCTCAAAAGGCGTCTTGTTTTCCAGGAGCCCGCGCAGATGCGCTTTCACGCGGCTTCGGAAGAGCGACCGCAGCCGTTCGGTGCAATAGCGCTGCACCAGTTCGACATAGGCTTTTTCCTGCAGCGTCTGATCCACCGTCGTGAGGCCTTGTCCCTCGCCGATCCTGGCCTTGGCGCGCTCAAAGAGGCCAGCGGGCCAGTCGGCCGCCGGCCGGGAGGTGAGCAGCAGCGTGACGTCGGCGGGAACCTCCATCGTCGACGGCAACAATTCAAGAAGCGGATAGGTTTCCCCTAAGGCCTCGGGCTCGGCCATCTGGTCGAGGCCGTCGATACAGATGATGAGGCGCTTGGCGCCTTTCGCCGCCGCGCAATCCCGCAGCCGGGTCAGCCAAGTGATGAAATCCTCCCGCGCGGCGGCGGGGTCCTCATAGCGCAGCGCGGCGACGGTCTCCGCCTGTGCTGCCGCGTCGAGCTCCAATTCGGCGTCAAAGGCTGTCTTCAACCCTTCGACGAACCGGCGGCACCCTATGGCGTCTTCCTTGCGTATATGAAAGGCGATCACTCGCGTATTGGTGGCGATCGAATGGTCGAGCGCTTCCGTCTTCGCCGGGTCCTTGCCGGGACGCTTGCCGGTCATGCCACGAATAAACTGAGTCTTGCCGGTGCCGGCGGGCGCCCGCAGCCAATAGATTCCCTTCTCGAATGTGGCGAACACTTCCCGAAAATGGTTCCTGAGGTAGGCCGGCGACATATAGTCGGCGTCCGTTACGCTCCAATTGAATGGTGCGTCCGCACTGTCGCTCACCGCCGTCATCGTAAGGTCCTCCGGCTAAAGGTCGTGTTGATTTTCCGGTAAAGGCTGGCCGGCGGAGTTGGCCGACGCATCACATACTGATGGCAGGTTCAAGCATAAATCGTGCCCGTCCTTGCGCACTGGGCCAGCGATCGTGGCAGGTTTTCCTCTTTTTTCACTATGCCGCTTTCACTATGCAGCCGTTCTCCAGCGGCGCGATTTCAAAAACGATGGGTTGGATGAAACCTCGAACACGTAGATCATGGAAATGACGATTGTGTTTTGCGGCGCCGGCTCTCTGCTGCTAACCATCCGCCAGCGATCCTCGCCGCGAGCGTTATCGGCAGATGGTCCGCCTATTGCTTCGTTCACGCGTTGAGATAGCGCTCCGCTGACAACCAGGATCAAGCGAGTTTACAGGTGTCGCGGCATGACTGGCACAACGACCAAAGTAAATGACACGGTCCTTCAGAAGATCACCTCGCTGAAGACGCGCGCGGCGATCTTTCTGGTTCTAACCATCAATTCCACCCCCTCTGATGGCACAGTCGTTCTCGCGCTTGGCGCCGATCTCTCCGGCCTCGTTCGCTCGCTTGGCTTCCGCGATCCGGATGCCGGCCTCACCTGCGTGATGGGTTTTAGCGCCGGGGCATGGGAGCGGCTTTTTGGTGATGCCCCACGGCCCTTGGAACTCCACCCTTTTCGCGAGTTTCATGCGGACACGCGTCACGCGATCGCAACGCCCGGAGATCTGTTGTTCCATATTCGCGCCGATCGCGACGATCTTTGTTTCGATCTCGCCGCATTGATCATGGAGCGTTTGGGCGCGGCCGTTGCGGTGGCCGACGAAATCCGGGGTTTTCAATATTACGATAATCGCAATCTCCTAGGCTTCGTCGACGGCTCCGAAAATCCGCAGGATCAGGAAGCTGTCGAGGCCGTTCTGATCGGCGCTGAAGATCCGGCTTTCGCTGGCGGAAGCTATGTCGTCGTCCAAAAATACATCCATGACCTCACGGGCTGGAACGCGCTTCCCGTGGAAACGCAAGAGCGCATCATCGGGCGCAAGAAACTGGAAAACATAGAACTCGACGCGACGGTGAAGCCGACCCATGCGCATAACGCGCTAACGGTGATCACCGAAAACGGCCAGGAGCGGAAGATCCTCCGCGAGAACCGGCCTTTCGGTCGACCGGGCGAAGGCGAGTTCGGCACGTACTTCATAGGCTATTGTCGCTCGGCGCGGATCATCGAGCGGATGCTCGAAAACATGTTCATCGGGTTTCCACCCGGCAATTACGACCGATTGCTCGATTATAGCCGTGCCGTTACGGGCGGCTTGTTCTTCGTTCCTACCCGGACCTTTTTGGGCAATTTAGGCGCCGGCGATCCGGCGCCGGAAGCGAGCCCTTCGAACGGGTCCGTGGCGCCCGGTGCACCGGTGCGCGATGGTTCGCTTGGCATCGGTTCTCTGAAAGGAAGCCCGTCATGAACAATTTGCACCGCGAGCTCGCCCCGATCTCGGATGAGGCTTGGGCTCAGATCGAGGAGGAAGTCTCAAGGACGCTCAAGCGCTATCTCGCCGCGCGCCGCGTCGTCGATCTGCAAGGTCCGGCAGGGACCAAGCTCTCCGCGGTCGGCACGGGTCATCTTCTGTCGCTCAACGGCGCAGGCGACGGCATATTGACCTGGCGGCGCGACGTGAAGGCCTTGGTCGAAGTCCGGGTTCCCTTCGATCTGGATCGCCAGCAGATCGATGACGTCGCGCGGGGCGCGAATGACTCGGATTGGCAGCCGGCCAAAGACGCCGCGCGCAAGATCGCTTTCACGGAAGATCGCGCGGTTTTCGAAGGCTATCCTGCAGCGGGCATCGTCGGCATTCGACAGGGCACAAGCAATCCCGTGATGACCCTGCCGGAGGATGTCAAACGATATCCCGATGCGATCGCGCAAGCCTTGAACCAGTTGTGTCTCGCCGGCGTCAACGGACCTTATAGTGTTCTCCTCGGTGCAGAAGCCTATACGAAGCTCGCCTTGTCGAGCGACAATGGATATCCGATCCTGCAGCACATCCGCCGCCTTATCGAAAAGGAGATCATCTGGGCGCCGGCCATCGAAGGCGCTGTCGTTCTCACAACGCGCGGCGGCGATTTCGATCTGCATGTGGGTCAGGATTTCTCGATTGGCTATTTGAACCATACAGAGACAGCCGTGCGGCTTTATCTCCAGGAGACCTTCACCTTCCTCCTGCTAACGACGGAAGCTTCCGTCACATTGAAGGCCGGCGCCTAGAGTAGAGACTTTGGCCCGGTACCACTGCCTGTAACTTTGCGGAGGGACTTCCGCAGGTTCCGGGCAATCACAGGGCCAAATTTGAGCCTCCTTCGGTGGATTGACTCATTGCTGACAATGCGGCCACACTCCGCCAGGAGGTTCTCAACATCGTGGGAGCTCAGCGTGAACCTGACATAGAACCAAACGGCATGCCGGATGATGTCAGGTGGCAATGGATGACGAGAATAGAAAATTGGCTTCATGGCCCAGAGTAGCGCATGCTCCAGCTCCGTCCCTGGTTTATGTGTCAAGCGGGCGCAGTTGATGCGCGCTATGCGCCGCGACGGCATCGGGCGTGGTCTCGTCACTATGTGCATCGGGGGAGGCCAGGGTATCGCACTCACATTGGAACGCATTCGAGCGTCATGAGAGACGTCACGTCAAAGTGAATTGGAATCGACAATGACCGAGAGACCGACAGTCCCTCAACGAAGGTGGCTTGCTGGTGCGACAGCAATGCCCCCCGCTCGGAATCTGCTGACACTCATTATTGTGGCCGCGGTCTTAATCATTATTGTCCTGGCAGGTATCGCTGGTTACGTAGAAAAATGGTTGTGGATGGGGCAACTCGACTACGCCGGCATCTTCTGGACGCTTCTGTCGGTTCAATGCGGGATGTTTTGCGTGGCTTTTGCCTTCGCATTTCTGTTCCTGTGGACCAATCTCCATCAGGCTGCCAGAAACAGCGTCGTTTTCCACGATGGTCGCGCATGGAGGGCGGCATTTCGGTCCCGAGCCGATGTGGACGCGCAGACCGACGTCGATTTTTCTTTCAGTCTTTTGAAGCTGGCGTTTTTCCTGGTTAGTGCCGGCGTTGCCTTGTTCTTTGCGGCTAGATACTTCGCCGAATGGGATACGTATCTCCGCTTTCGTTACGGCGGATCGTTCGGACTGTCCGATCCCCTATTCGGCGTCGATGTCGGATTTTATGTCTTTCATCTGCCCTTCTATGAGCTGATGCAAAACAGCCTGACGTTGCTGACGGTGTTGACGCTGGCGGCCGTCATTCTGACCTACGTGTTCTTCGGATTACTGAGTGCGAGCGGGGGTGGAACGATTCAGGCAGGCGCCGGCGCCACTTCGCATCTTTCCGTTCTCCTTTTTATTTTAGTCGCCAATTGGGGATGGGGGTTATATCTGGATCACTACCAGCTCCTCTATTCCACTCTGGGCGTCGTCTACGGAGCCGGCTATACGGCCGATCACGTGACGCGGGTGGCCCTCTGGAGCATGGTCGTCGTCTCGGCGGTGGCATGCGCGCTGCTCGCGTTCAATTTCTTCCGCCCGCATTTCAAATCGCTGCTTGTGGGAACCGGGATGTACGCGGCCCTGTGGGTCATCGGGCTGTCGCTGCTTCCCTTCTTCTTTCAAAAATTCGTTGTGCAGCCGAGCGAGCTGGCTCTCGAGACACCTTATCTGAAAAACTACATTGAGTTCACGCGGAAGGCCTACCAACTGGATACAATACAGGAGATGTCCTATCCGGCGCTGGCAGATCTGACGCCCGAGGTGATTGCGAGGAACCAAGACACGATTCAGAACATTCGTCTTTGGGACAAGCGACCACTGCTTCAGACCTATCAACAGACCCAGGCGATACGCCTCTACTACCGATTTTATGATGTTGAGACCGACCGTTATCACCTGGTGGACGGTTATCATCAAGTCATGCTTTCCGCCCGCGAGATCTCACAAGAACTCCCCACGAAAGCGCAGACCTGGATCAACCAGTACCTGCAGTTCACGCACGGCTATGGCGCGGTCATGAACTTTGTCTCAAAGACCGTCGGAGGAGGGTTCCCGCAATACCTGCTCGAAAATGTCCCACCCGAGTCAACCTTTGGCCTGACTGTAACCCAGCCGTCCATATATTACGGACGATCGATGCCGGGATATCGGATCGTCGCGACGGGCATCAAAGAGTTCGATTACCCCAAGGGCAATGACAATGTCTATACGAGCTACGCCGGAAAAGGCGGAATCCCTTTGGATAGTTTTTGGAAGAGGCTCTTGTTCGCCTGGAACAGAGCGGACGTCAACATTTTATTGACCTCCTATCTCAAGCCTGAAAGTCGAATCCAGATCTATAGAGACGTTCGCGAGCGCGTGGCACAAATCGCCCCGTTTTTGCGCCTCGACAGTAATCCCTACGCTGTATTGAGCGAGGGTAAGCTCTATTGGATTCAGGATGCCTATACGGTCTCGAATTACTTTCCTTACGGCAATCCAGAGTGGGGAACGCAGTATGTAAATGCATCGCAGCCGAACTTCGATGCCGGAACGACGGGCGGAGCTCAATTCGTTGACACAGGAGGGACGGAGGCCCGCTCCGGGTCCGCCTTTGACGGGGTGAACTACATCCGCAACTCCGTGAAGGTTGTCGTGGACATGTACGACGGAACCGTCAGCTTCTACGTCATGGATCCCGAGGACCCTGTCCTAGCCGTCTATCGCCGGGCATTTCCCGGTGTTTTCAATCACCTGAGTCAGTTGTCCGACGATCTAAAGAATCACCTGCGCTATCCAGAAGATCTCTTCGCCGTCCAAGCCAACCAGTACAAAACCTTCCACATGACGGATCCTCAGGTATTCTACAATCAGGAGGACCTGTGGGCATCTCCGATGGAGACGTACGCAGGCGAGATTCAGCTCATGAAGCCCTATTACATCCTGATGAAGCTTCCCGGGAGCGACCAGCTTGAGTTTCTCCTCATGACCCCCCTTACACCGCACAACCGGGACAACATGATCTCCTGGATGGCCGCAAGGTGCGATTTTCCTAATTATGGGAAGATGCTCTTTTATCAACTACCGAAGGAAAAGCTCATCTACGGACCAAGCCAAATTGAGGCGATGATCAATCAAAATACCACCATTTCTCAGCAACTTACCCTCTGGAACCAACTCGGATCGCGAGTTATTCACGGGAAACAGATTGTGACTCCGATCGAGAACTCGTTCCTCTACATTGTGCCCCTATACCTTACTGCCGAAGGCACGAACTTTCCACAGCTCAAACGCGTTATTGCGGCTGCAGGCGACAAGGTTGTGATGGAGCCCACACTTGACGAGGCTCTCGATGCGCTCTTCGGCAGGCCGCAATCTCAAACAGTCTCACCGCAAGTAAGCGCGACGCAAACAAATGGCGCAGCGGCCGAGGTGACCGGTCTACAGCAGGCGGCCCTGGCTCGGTTCAGAATGCAGTTTGAGGATGCCCAAAAGGCGATGCAGCAGGGGAATTGGGAGAAATTTGGAAAAGCGATGGCGGCGTTAAAACGCCTGTTGGCCAGCCCGGCGAGTAGGACACCTGGCCAGTAGCTCATATCTATACGTGAAACTGAGTGACGACAGGACAAGAACCTGGCGCATTGGGGTTGGGACTAGATCACGATGCATGATTTTGGATCGCTTAGATCCAAAATCATCGGCCAGATTGGTCAGGAGGTCGCGCGGAGATGCGGTCTTTACCAGCGTCTTTCGCGGCTTACGCTCAAGCAGAATCGCCGGCACGGCGCACGCTTT
>DATJTB010000230.1:0-10418 GCA_035503795.1 Methylocella sp. | reverse complement strand
GTGCAAGCGAGAATCTCAGGCACTGGCGCGAGGAGGCCGCAAGGCTTTTGCCCCAGCTCAAGGGCGTGCTGGTCATGCCGGTCTCGGGAGCCACCGGGCATGGGCTCCAGCCGCTGATGGAAGCGGTGTTTCATACCCATGAAATCTGGAACAGGCGCATCGCCACGGCCCGGCTCAACCGCTGGCTCGCTCAGGCGATCGCACAGACACCACCGCCAGCCGTCTCGGGACGGCGCATCAAGATCCGTTATATGACGCAATTGCGCGCCCGCCCGCCCTATTTCATCCTCTTCGGCAATCAGCTTGATGCGTTGCCAACGTCTTATGAGCGTTTTCTCGTCAATGGCCTTCGGCAAAATTTTGATTTGCCTGGCGTACCCATCCGGATATCGAAGAAAAACAGCGACAATCCCTTTATTGGTAAATCCTCAAAATAAGTTGTTCGCTCAGCGCTCACATAAAGCGAGGATTGGTTAAAGTGCCAGAAGAGCTAGAGTACACGGATTTACGCCGCTTCTTCCTCGGCGCGGCGAGAATTGTCGTGGTCATCTATGTCATTCTCGACAGCCTGGTTTCGCCGGTCGTTGAGCCGCTTCTGCGCTGGCT
Organism: Methylocella sp.; assembly: GCA_035503795.1. GTDB lineage: Bacteria > Pseudomonadota > Alphaproteobacteria > Rhizobiales > Beijerinckiaceae > Methylocapsa. The sequence goes on along the minus strand of DATJTB010000230.1, from coordinate 9,812 downwards.
TGCTGGCTTGCGTCTCGTCATCCGGTTCGAGAAAGCTATCAGGGCCCTGCCACCTTATGTGATCTTGGTTCTACTAGCGGTACCTTTGTTTTTCGCGGAACCGGCGAAAATCTATGGGCTTCTTCTCTTGAGCGAAGGACAAATCGCAGCGGGTCTGGTCACATTAGCATTGGCCTATCTCGTCAGTCTTGTGCTCGCCGACCGGATTTATCATGCGGGAGAAGAGAAGCTGAAGACCATTCCCTGGTTTGCCAGGCTCATGAACTGGCTGATCGGCATTCGTGACCGACTTCTGGCCTTCGTCCATGCGACGTGGATATGGGCTATTTCCGTGCGGCTTCACAAGGCTGTGCGGGAACAATTCTCCAAGTTGCTCCTGCAACTCCGCGACGGTTGATTGCCGATCCTACTTGGTAAGTTTGTAAGATTTCAGCTCCCCATCGGACAAAAATGTTTCACGTGAAACATTTTTGTAATGGCTTTGAGCTTTGGGAGAACCGGCGCATTGCGGCGCCAGGTTATCTTCCGGCGACATCATCTTCCAATAAGCCGTAGAGGAGATGATCCTGCCAGGTACCATTGATCCGCAGATAGCCTCGCGCATAGCCTTCCCGGGTAAAACCGACCCGTTCAAGAAGCCGTATCGACGCTTCATTGTGAGGCAGGCAAGATGCTTCGATCCTGTGCAGGCGCAACGTCGCGAAGGCATAGGTGGTCACGGTTCGCACTGCGGCTGTCATCCAGCCCTGCCGGGCGAAGACTTCACCGAGCCAATAGCCGAGCGTCGCTGTTTGCACGACACCGCGCCGGACTTGCCCGAGTGTGACTCCGCCGACCAGCACATCATCATCGCGAAAGATCAAATAGGGATAGGCTTCGTCGGTGGCGATTTCCTGCTGGTTACGGCGCACTCTTCGGCGAAATGCCGCAAGGGTAAGGTCATCGCTTGGCCAGGTTGGCTCCCACGGTGTCAGAAAATTGCGGCTCTTTGTCCTCAGGTCTGACCAAGCCTCAAAGTCGCGCACTTCCGGTGCACGCAGATAGAGGTTTTGGCCGCGTAGGAGCTTGGCAGGCGGGAGACTGGGGTAGAGACGGAAAAATGCCACGAAAAAATCCCTTAAATTCCAGCGAGCTGTTCGGTGATACGCCCGCATGTCAAAACCTTAGCGGGGGGCCCGATCATCGCCAACGTCGGCTTTGATCCAAGCGCGCGCGCCCCCGCCTTGCGAATCTCAGAGACATCCAAGCGATCGATGGCCTGGATAATCTCCTCGCGAGTCAAAATTCGGTTGAACGCCATCAGCTGGCGGGCGATCTGCTCAGATCGGGCGCCTGGCGATTCGAGAGCGGCCAAGAGCGACACTTTCATTTGAGCCTTGGCGCGCCGCACTTCGGCTTCACTCAAATCCTGTGTCGCTTTGGCAAGGCAATCGAGCGCGACAGGCAAAAGCTCGGTAACATCGGCCGTGCTCGCCGCGGCATAAAATCCAAAGAGGCCCGCATCTGAAAAGCCCCAATGGAAGGCATGGACGGCGTAGGCAAGGCCACGTGCCTCCCGCACCTCCTGGAACAGGCGCGAGGACATGCCGCCACCGCAAGCGCTGGCAAAGATTTGGAGCGCGTAGAAATCCTCATGCGCATAGCTCACACCTTCAAATCCAATCGTTAAATGGACCTGCTCAAGCCGCCGCCGGAGTCGTCGCTCGCCACCCTGATAGCGAGCCGGCGCAGCGCGCACGGGCGGGGTCTTTCCTTCGACTGGCAGATTGAAGCGACGGACCACCTCCTCGCAAATTCGATCATGATCGATCGCACCGGCCGCTCCGATCACCATTCCTTCCGGCCGGTAATGAATATCAAGATAGCGGCCGATCGCCTCTCGGCTGAAGGCCGCAACGTGCTCCCTGGTGCCAAGTATAGGCCGCCCGATCGGCTGATCGGGAAAAGCCGCGGCATTCAGGATTTCAAAGACGAGATCATCCGGCGTATCCTCGACCGCGCCGATTTCCTGCAGAATGACGCTCTTCTCGCGCTCGAGCTCGGCGCTGTCGAAGGTACTTTCCGTCAGAATATCGGCGAGAATATCGAGTGCGATCGTAATATCCGCGCCGAGCACATGGGCGTAATAGGCCGTATGCTCGATGCTTGTCGCTGCATTCAGCTCGCCGCCTGCCGTCTCGATCTCCTCGGCGATGGCGCGGGCCGAACGTCGTCGCGTACCCTTGAAGGCCATGTGCTCAAGGAGATGCGAAAGGCCATGCTCCTCGCTTCTCTCATGGCGCGATCCGGCGCCCACATATACGCCGAGTGAGGCCGTCTCAAGATTCACCATGCGCTCAGTTGCGATCCGTAGCCCGGACGGAAGGGTTGTGACCTCGAGGCTCATGATGCAACCCGTTTCGCCGCATGAATGGAACGCGTCCTGATGAAATGTTCGATCTCGCGCAAATCGTTTCTCAGGACGGTGAAGCGCTCGGGCCTGGCAGCAAGATCGGAGAGCGGCTCAGGCAGGCTTGGCTCGACGCCTGTGGCGCGAAGAATAGCCTCGGGAAACTTGCCGGGATGCGCGGTGCCGAGAACGACGATTGGACCCGTCCTTATCTCCGGCATGATTTTCCGCGCGGCGCTGAGTCCAACGGCGGTGTGCGGATCGGCGAGATAGCCGGTTGCCGCAAAATTGTGAGCAATCTCCTGCGTGGTTTCCGCCTCGCTGGCGCGCCTTGCATCGAACTCACTACGGATGGCTGACAACGGCTCCGGCGCAATGGAAAAGCTTCGCGATTGAGAAAGCTCCGCCATCAATTGGCGAAGCGTGCTCGCATTGCGGTCATGGGCCTCGAACAGCAGCCGCTCGAAATTCGACGATAGTTGAATATCCATCGAAGGGGATTGAGTAGGCGTGACTTCCGTCACGCGATATTCACCGCTTTCAAGCGTGCGCGTGAGAATATCATTGGCATTTGTCGCGATCACCAGGCGGTCGATGGGAAGCCCCATTCGCTTCGCCAGGAAGCCCGCAAAAATATCCCCGAAATTGCCGGTTGGGACGACAAACGAGACCTTCCTGTATGGTGCGCCAAGGGCCGTTGCGCCGGTAAAATAATAGACGGCCTGGAACAGGATGCGGGCGAAATTGATCGAATTCACCCCACAGAAATTGAACTCCTCGCGCAAGCTCCTGTGATTGAACAGTGCCTTGACGCAGGACTGGGCATCATCGAATGACCCTTCGAGCGCGATCGCGTGGATGTTTGGCGCGTCGACCGTCGTCATTTGCCGCCGTTGCACGTCCGAAATGCGGCCGTGGGGATAGAGGATGAAGACGTCTACTTGCGAGAGAGCGGCAAATGCTTCGATTGCCGCCGCGCCGGTGTCGCCTGAGGTTGCGCCAATAATCGTGGCCCGCTCACCGCGGCTCTTCAAGATATGATCCATGAATCGCGCGAGCAATTGCATCGCGAGATCCTTGAAGGCCAGCGTCGGCCCGTGAAACAGTTCCAGAACAAAGAGATTGGCGTCAAGCTGGACGAGCGGCGCAATTGCGCTGTGACGGAAATCTTTATAGGCCGAGGCAATCATCTCAGAAAGAATCGATGGTGCGATCTCATCTGTGACGAAGGGCGAGATGATAGATTGCGCGACGTCGGCATAAGGACGCCCGGCGAAAGCGGCGATCGTTTCGTGCTGAATGTGTGGGTAGGCTTGCGGCAGATAGAGGCCGCCGTCAGGAGCCAGCCCGGCGAGCAGCGTCTTAAGGAAGGAAACTGGCGGCGCCTCGCCGCGCGTCGAGATATAGTTCACCAGCTTTACCTGTACGTCAGTTAATCCGCTGGACCTGTCTAACATAAGATCAGAAAAGAGAAATCGAAACCTGTCGAACGACCCCAAGCATCAATGCTCATGCCACGCTTCGGCGCCGGGGCAACCAAAAGGCGAAGCTTACGCTGTCTCTTCTGACTTCCGTCTTTGCCAGATGAAGGCGGCGAAGGCCGTGAAGGTCACAAATGCCAGCGAGAACCAGGTCAGAGCATAGGAGAGATGATTGTTTGGCAGTTTGCGAATAGTCGTGCCGCCTTTCGGCCAGCCCCCGGTCACGGGTAAGTCATCGGCATCCAGGGTGAAAGGGGCGGCATCCGTGAGATGAAACTGCTGAGCGATAAGGAAGGGGTCTCGGGTGAAATAGGATCCGGTGGCTGGAACGTCTGCTGGCGTAAAGATATTGCGTGCCTCGGGAGACCGCATCAGGCCAGTGACCGTGGTTTCACCTTCGATCAGGCCGGCGCGGCGCTGATCCTGCGCTTTGCGGTTCATAGGGACGAAACCGCGATTGACGATGACGGTGCCGCCAGAAGCAAGCCGCAGCGGCGTCAAGACCAGATAACCGGGCTCGTAAGCCGCGGGACCTCCGGAAGCGCGGAAGACAAGCGCTTCCTTGTCGTTCTCGAAGATCCCCTGGGCTTGAACATGGGAATAGTCATAATCATTGGGCTCAAGATTCGACCATTCCTTCTGCGGCGGCAGGGGGGTTGGCGGAGCATCAGCCCGGCTATCAATTTGCGCAATCAGCTTTTCCTTCCAGCCCAGCCGGTCTAGCTGCCAGATGCCGAGGGACACCAGTATGGCAACCGCGATGCCCGTGAAGATGGACGGCCATAAGAGGCTTGCCCGGCTCTGAGTGTGCCTTTCCATTTTCTAATTTCTAATTGAGCGGGCGCCCTTGTTCAGCCTTATTGCGGTATTGCAAGGCAATGAGGGTCGCTTTGAGCGGTCTCAGAAGACCCAGGCAGACGATTAGGGTCAGGGGCAGAAAAATCAGCAGATGCACATAGAAAGGTGGCTCATAGCGCAACTCCGTCCAGAGCGCCGCGCCCAGCACCAGAAAGCCGCCAATCAGGCTGACGAAGACGGCGGGTCCATCTCCCGAATCGGCAAAGCGCAAATCAAGGCCGCAGTGGCTGCAGGCCTGCTTGAGGGTCAAAAAACCGGCAAAAATCTTGCCCTGTCCACACCGCGGGCACAAGCCCTTCAGCCCGCAAAGAAAAGGCGACTGCGCTCCGCGATTCGTTACACTGCCCATATTGCGCTTCTACAGCATTGAGAACCGACTCAAAGGCGGGGCGGCCTTCCCTTCACTGTTCGATCGTACCGCCCCACGAGCCCCAAACATAGATGCAGGCGAAGAGGAACAGCCACACGACGTCGACGAAATGCCAGTACCAAGCCGCAAATTCGAAGCCGAGATGTTGATCTTTTTTGAATTGCCCAGCGAACGCTCTGAGAAGGCAGACGGTGAGGAAAATCGTCCCGATGATGACATGAAAGCCATGAAAGCCGGTCGCCATGAAGAATGTCGAGCCAAAGATCGAGCCTTTGAAGGCGAAAGGTGCATGGATATATTCATAGGCCTGAACACAGGTAAAAGTAAGGCCCAGAAGGATCGTCAGGATCAGTCCGATCTTCAGCCCCGAACGGTCATTGTGAAGGAGCGCATGATGAGCCCAGGTGACGGTCGTTCCGGAGGTCAGGAGAATCAACGTATTAAGGAGCGGGAAATGCCAGGGATCGAGAACTTCGATGCCCTTCGGCGGCCAAATCCCGCCGGTAAACTCGGCTCTCGAATATTCATCGACAAAATCAGGGAACAGACTGGCATCGAAAAATGCCCAGAACCAAGCGACAAAGAACATCACCTCCGAGGTGATGAATAGGATCATGCCATAGCGGTGGCTGATCTGCACGACGCGGGTGTGAAAACCGCCATGTTCCGCCTCTTTGATGACATCGGTCCACCAAGCACACATGGTGAGAATTACGCCAAGCACGCCCGCGCCGAATACATAGCTTCCGAGTTTGATGCCGCCTATCGGAATGTGCTTGATCCATAGGATCGCGCCAACCGCCATAGTGAAGGCCGCGATCGCGCCGACGATCGGCCACGGGCTTGGATCGACGAGGTGGTAATCATGGTTCGGTTTGGCATGAGCCTGCGCCATCAGACTGGTTCCCTCTCTATCGATTATCCAAGATCTGCCCGGCAGAATGAACTTCCGCCCTTTGCCGCGAGAAATCCAAAGGGTCAAGGCGACCAAACGTCTCTATCTGAATCTTGGAAATTCCTCACAGACGCGCGCGCTGCTTGTTCGACCGGTCACTGGTTGGGGCTTGGGAAGCGAAAAAAGTATAGGACAAGGTGACTTCCGATATCGCCGCCAAGCTCGAATCCTTTTCCAGAGCCGGATCAAGAAAAAAGACCACAGGCAGGTCCAGGGATTCACCGGCACCGAGTTTCTGCTCATTGAAGCAGAAACAAGCAATCTTGTCGAAATAGGCGCCGAAACCATCGGGTGTCACATTGAACATGGCGCGAGCTTCAGTCGGCTGGTCCGACAAATTGGTGATCTTGTAGAAGATCGTGGCGGTCTCGCCGGTGCGCAATCTCAGGAGGGGGGTTTCGGGAACGAATTTCCAAGCAAGTCCCGGCGCGACATTGGCATCGAATCTGACATTCAGCACTCGCTGGCCTTTAATGCCGGGAGGGAGCTTGGCGATTTGTGGGGTTCCCGCAAAACCGGTCGCGGCACAAAACAGCCGGTAGAGAGGCACGGCGGCAAAGGAGAGCCCGAGCATAGCGAGACTCGTCCCCGCGACCACGAGCGCGACAAGATGCCTACGAGAATCGCCTTTCACACCCACAACGCGTCCTCACAAGGGCCGATTGAGGACACCCGGTCCAAGCTTGACAATCGTTACGACGTAAAAGAGCAAAACAAATGCGCCGATGGCCAAGCCAATTGCCACATTGCGCTGCTGCCTCGCGCGTTTCTGCTCGGAAGTCAAGGTAAGGCCTTCTTCTCTTCTGCTCTCCGGCATCATTCAAATTCCTTGTCCGCCTGAGATCACCAATAGCCTTTCGCCAGCCAGAGAAGCGAAAAGCACGAAGAGGTAGAGTAGCGAAAAGCCGAATAATTGCATAGCGCAGCGGCTTGCTTGCGGTCCGCTTCTGTGACGATAGACACGCAGCGCGAAAATCAGCATGAAGGCACCCAGGGCGCTGGCGATGACGCCATAGGTCAGCGAAGCGACGCCCATGAAATAGGGAAGCAGGCCCAAAGGGGCGAGAAGAAGCGTATATAAGAGAATGTCACGGCGGGTCCGGGCGGGCCCCTTGACATTTGGTAGCATGGGTATGCCCGCCCGGCCGTAGTCATCGGCCTTGACAAGGGCAAGCGCCCAGAAATGCGGCGGCGTCCAAAAGAAGATGATCGCGAAAAGACTCAGACTCGCCAGAGAAACGTCACCCGTCATCGCTGCATAGCCGACGACCGGCGGCAATGCGCCAGCTGCCCCGCCGATCACAATGTTCTGGGGGGTCGTTCGTTTGAGCCACATCGTATAAACGGCGATATAGAAAAAAATGGTGAAACTCAAAAGTCCCGCCGCGAGCCAATTGGTGACGATTCCGAGCGTCAGGATCGAGAAAAAGGCGAGCACGAGACCAAAGGCCAAAGCATCGTCACGGTGCATGCGGCCGGCTGGAATCGGCCGATCTTGCGTCCGGCGCATCAGCGCATCGATGTCGGCGTCATACCACATGTTGAGAGCACCTGACGCGCCGGCACCAATCGCAATCGCCAGGAGCGAAGCTGAGCTGATCACCGGATGAACCGCCACAGGTGCTATCAAAATCCCAGTGAAAGCCGTAAAAATCACAAGCGACATGACGCGCGGCTTCAGCAACGCCAGGAAATCGCCCGGCAGAGCAGTGGAGATCGCTTCGTTGCGGCTAGTGTGACTCTCGCTGATGAAACTCATCGAATTCATTCACCCCTTGTGGCGGAGACTTTGGCTGGCAGCCTCAAATGGAGGCTCCGCCAGCCGCGCCCGCACAATTCACCGGATAGGATCTCCCTCCGATTCCGTTGGAGCTATGCCAAGACTAATGTTCGACGTCCGCAAAAACAGGAAGAGTCTCAAATTGATGGAACGGCGGCGGCGAAGACAAGGTCCATTCCAGGGTTGTTGCCCCTTTACCCCAGGGATTGTTTCCGGCGAGGCGTTTCTTGGCGAAAGCTTCATAGATCAAATAGAGAAACAGTACCGCACCAATGGCGGATAGATAAGCGCCATAAGAGGAAATCCGGTTCCATTGGGCGAAAGCTTCAGGATAATCGATATAGCGCCTCGGCATGCCCGCAAGTCCGAGAAAATGCTGCGGGAAAAAAGTCAAGTTCACACTGACGAACATCACCCAGAAATGAGCTTTGGCGAGAGTTTCACTATACATATAGCCGGTCATTTTCGGGAACCAATAATAAAAACCGGCAAAAATCGCGAAAACTGCCCCGAGCGACAGCACATAATGAAAGTGGGCAACGACGTAATAGGTTTCGTGCAAGCTACGGTCGACGCCGGCATTGGCCAACACGACACCTGTGACCCCGCCAACCGTGAAAAGAAAGATGAAGCCAATGGCCCAAAGCATAGGTGCCCGAAGGGAGATCGAACCACCCCACATTGTCGCAATCCAGGAAAACACCTTAATGCCGGTTGGAACAGCGATGACCATGGTCGCGAAAACGAAATAACGCTGCGTATCGAGCGACATGCCGACCGTATACATATGGTGGGCCCAAACGACAAAACCGACGACCCCAATGGCAACCATGGCATAGGCCATCCCGAGATAGCCAAAGATCGGCTTGAGTGAAAAAGTCGAAATAACATGGCTGATGATGCCAAAACCCGGCAGGATGAGAATATAGACTTCCGGATGGCCGAAGAACCAGAAAAGATGCTGAAACAGCAGGGGATCGCCACCCCCTGACGGATCAAAAAACGTCGTGCCGAAATTGCGGTCCGTCAGCAGCATGGTGATCGCGCCGGCGAGCACGGGTAAGGCGAGTACCAATAGAAAGGCGGTTACTAATATGGACCAGGCGAACAGCGGCATTTTATGCAAGGTCATGCCGGGAGCGCGCATATTGAAGATCGTCGTGATGAAATTGATCGCTCCAAGGATCGAAGAAGCACCGGCTAAATGGATCGAAAGAATAATAAAATCCATCGCAGGCCCCGGATGTCCTACGCTGGAGGAAAGCGGCGGATAAAGGACCCAACCGCCCCCAAAACCCCGCATGCCTGGCGCGCCTTCAGAGAACATTGACAGGATGGCAAGAGAGAAGGAAGCGACAAGGAGCCAGAAAGACAAATTGTTCATGCGCGGGAAGGCCATATCCGGCGCACCGATCATGATGGGGACAAACCAATTTCCGAAGCCGCCAATCAGCGCCGGCATCACCACGAAGAAAATCATGATGAGACCGTGGCTTGTGATCACGACGTTGTAGAGATTCTTGGCTAGATCGGTTGCTGTGTCAGGCGTCGCGCCTTCAAGGATACGGGCGAGGACGTTGAAAACCTGAATACCGGGTTCCTGCAGTTCCATACGCATCAACAGTGACAGACCGCCGCCGATAAAGCCGGCGACAATCGCAAATACTATGTAGAGCGTGCCAATATCCTTATGATTGGTGGCATAGAGATACCGCCGCCATCCCGTCGGAATGGCATGTCCTTCATGAACTTCCTGCGCTTCGCCCGTGCGTTGCAGTGTGTTTGCGGCCAAGGTCAGTCTCCTCAAAACTTGGCAAGCCTATGGCTGCCGGCCAGCCTGTGAATCAACGGGCTGCAAAGTGAACGAACGCCCCGTCCTTCAGTGCAAACTTCTTGCTCGCTTCGGCTAGCCACGTATTATAGTTTTCTTCGCTCACGACACGAATGGCGATCGGCATGTCTGAATGATCCTTGCCGCA
>DATJTB010000229.1:0-12346 GCA_035503795.1 Methylocella sp. | reverse complement strand
AAGAGTGGCGCGCCTCAAGGGGGTCGATCAGCCGACCATCCGCCACGTGCTGACCGATAAAATCACTTTGACGCCCGGTGGTCCAGCCCTCATCGCCACCATGCGAGCGCATGGCGCCCATACGGTTCTCGTCTCCGGCGGTTTCTCGATCTTCACAGCCGCCATCGCGAAGCGGATCGGCTTTCATGACTATCGGGCGAATGAGCTCATGCTCGACACCGAAGGGCGCCTCAGCGGCCAGCTAGTCGAGCCGATCCTCGGCCGGGAAGGAAAGCGCCAGGCATTGCAGCATTTCCGCGAAAAGCTCAGCCTCGCGGTGGAGGAGACACTCGCCGTCGGCGATGGCGCCAATGATCTCGGCATGCTCGAAGCCGCGGGCTTTGGCGTAGCCTTCCACGCCAAGCCGCGGGTGGCATCCGCCACAAAGGCGCGCATCGATTATGGCGATTTGACTGCGCTTCTTTATGTGCAAGGATACCGGCACACCGACTTTGTCGAGAATTTTACGCACGGATCCGGGGATAGCCTTGTCAAAGGCGCTCCCGTATCATGATGATTTGGGAACGAGCCGATTGCGGAGCGTCGATTTGAATTGCGATTGCGGCGAGGGGTTTGGCGCCTATCGGATGGGCGATGATGAGGCCATGCTCGGCGTTGTCACCAGCATCAACGTCGCCTGCGGCTTTCACGCCGGCGATCCGGAAATCATGGCGCGGCTTTTTCGGGCCGCCAAGGCTAGGGGAATTGCGGCTGGCGCGCATCCGGGCTTTCCCGATCTTTATGGCTTCGGCCGCCGCCGCCTGCCGTATAGCCCTGATGAAATCGAGCGGCTCATCCTTTACCAGATCGGTGCGGCGCAGGCGCTTTGCCAGCAGGCCGAAACGAAGCTGTGCCATGTCAAGGTTCATGGCGCGCTGAGCAACCTCGCGATGGTCGAGCCTTCTGTTGCGCTGGCGGCCGCACGGGCGGTCAAGACCGCCTCGCCCGACCTCTTTTTGCTGGTCCCGGCGGGGACGGAACTGGAGCGCGCCGGGCTGGCTTTGGATCTCCCTGTCGCGCGGGAAATCTTCGCGGACCGCGCCTATACGGATGACGGCCTGCTGGTCGACAGGTCTTACCCGGGCGCCGTGCTGGAGGATGTCGAAGCGGCGGCAAAACGCATCCTTGCCATGGTGCGTGAAGGCGCCATTGTGACCCAGTCCGGCAAGCATCTCCCAACGAAAATCGATAGCCTCTGCGTGCATGGCGACAGCCCAAATGCCGTCGCCATGGCCAAGGCGGTGCGAGGGCGACTCGAAGCTTCCGGCATCACCCTCAAACCCTTCGCAACCCCCTGACCCGAAGCTGCCGATGATCGACAAATTGGCACCGCGCTATCTGCCCGTCGGGGAATGCGCGCTCACCGTGGAGTTTGGGGCGACCATCGATCCCTCGATCCATGCCGAGGTGCTGGCGCTGGACGCCGCGCTCAAGAATAAGCCGATCGAAGGACTTTGCGAGACGGCGCCGACCTATCGCTCCCTGACGATCCATTTCGATCCGCGCAGGCTGACGACCGAAGCACTCATTGAGTGGCTGACGAATCTCTCCGATTCAACTTCGACAGGAGAAGCCGGGCGGCGGACGTGCTTTTGGTCCATTCCCACCTGTTACGAGCCGCCCCATTGCGAGGATCTTGACGAGCTATCCACGGCTTTGCAAATGCCGCAAGAGCGCATCATCCGCTTGCATCAAGAAGCCCGTTATCGGGTTTATATGTATGGCTTTGCGCCGGGCTATGTTTTTCTTGGCGGTCTCCCGCAAGAACTCGCGCTCCCGAGGCGGCCGCAGCCGCGCCCGCCCATCCCGCCGGGCGCGCTCCTCATTGCGGCCGGCCAGGCGCTCATAGCCGGCGGCGCCATGCCGACCGGCTGGTATATGGTCGGGCGCACGCCGGTCAAGCTGTTCGATCCCAAACGGGAAGCACCTTTCTTCGTGGCGGCTGGCGACGAATTGCGTTTTGAGGCGATCGACGGCGTCCGCTTCGCGGCTTTGAGCCGCGCGGCCGAGGCCGGCGAGATCATCGTCCACTGCGAGCCTTGAAGCATTTTCCAGCGAAGTGGACGCCGATTGACGTCAAGAAAATGCGATGCTCAAACAAAAGATAGAGCGGCTGAAGTGTCAGGCGGAAATTTGCGGATGCTGCGCTGCGGCCCCGGCACAACCCTTCAGGATCGCGGCCGTTTCGGCTATTTGCGCTTTGGCGTGACGCAGTCCGGTCCCATGGACTGGGCGTCATTCCTGACCGCCAATCTGGCGCTCGGCAATGATGCACGGGCGGCGGCGATTGAAATCCCAACCGGCGGCGTGGAGCTGATCTGTGAGGCCACGCCCCTATGGATTGCCTTCGCTGGCGGGGCCTTTATTTGGCGACGCGACGGCAAGGATCTCCCCAAGGCCGCACGAGTCAAGCTCGAGCCCGGAAGCCTTCTTGTGGCACGAGCCGGCGATTTCGGTTCCTTCGCCTATCTGGCAATCGCCCGTGGCTTTGATGCGCCTTTGGTGATGGGCAGCCGCGCGACGCATCTGCGCTCCGGCCTTGGGGGCGTCGACGGCCGGATGCTGAAGGAAGGCGATATTCTGACGCCGCTCGCGTCGCCCGGCGGGGCCGAGGGCCACCGTTGCGAGGCGCGGATCGAGGCGCCTTGGCTCGCCCGCGATTTGGCGCCCATTCGGGTCGTGCCAGGGCCACAGGATGATTTTTTCGCATCCGAGACTCTGGCCGCTTTCTTTTCCGCCAATTTCGCTTTGACGCCGAGAGCCGACCGCATGGCCTATAAGTTCGACGGGCCGGAGATTCCGCACTCCAAGGGTCATGACATCGTCTCGGATGGCGTGGCGCTCGGCGCCATCCAGATCCCCGGCGACAGGAAGCCTCTCGTCCTGATGGCAGATTGCCAGCCGACTGGCGGCTATCCGAAGATCGGACATGTCGCGCGGGCCGACATCGGGCGGCTCGCGCAAATGCGGCCGGGCGAGATATGCCGCTTCATGCCGGTCAGCGCCGCGGAAGCCCGCTGCGCGCTTCTAGCCTTGGAGAACGACATCGCCGCAACCGCGCGCAGCCTGCGGCCGTTGCACCCGTCCCTCACCACCGAATGGCTCCTGTCGGTCAATCTGATTGACGGCGTCCACAATCCGCTCAAGAGATGAGAAGCTCTCATCCGCCCCATTGTTCTCGGCATCGGTCCAGAGCGCTTTCCGATTCACTCAGGGAATCCATCAGAGAATGTAGCGCCCTTATTCCGGCTGAATTTGAGCGTGTATGAGACGGTCGCCCACCAGATTTTGTCACGCAAGCCGAATTTTCGTGCTCTTCTTTGAACAGCATGACAGCACTCTCGTCGCTATTGAGGGCCGCCTGATCTAGCCAAAAGAGAGGCCAGCATGCCTGGGCGCGATCCAAAGACCATCCTGCGACAAACGGCGCTCTTCACTGTCTTGGCGTTCACCGTTGCGTCGCAGTCCACACTCGCCGCCGGCGATGTCGATCAGGCGCGGATGAGCGAGGCGAGTTCGGAGCCACAGAATTGGCTCACCCTGGGGCGCGATCAAAATCAGACTTATTATTCGCCCCTGGCGGAGATCGATACCAGCAACGTGAGCCGGCTTGGATTCGCCTGGGCATATGATTTAGGCACGGCCCGCGGCCAGGAAGCGACACCGCTCGTGATCGATGGTATTATGTATACATCGGGGACATGGGGCTATGTCTACGCCATCAATGCGGCAACCGGGAAAGAACTTTGGAAATTCGACCCGCAAGCCGATCCGCGTGCGGCGCGCAATCCTTGCTGCGACCTTGTCAATCGCGGCGTTGCAATCTGGAAGGGGAAAGTCTTTGTTGCCTCGGTTGACGGCTGCCTTCATGCTCTCGACGCCAAGACGGGCAAGGAGGTCTGGCACGCGGATACAATTGTTGACCACAAACTTCCCTATTCGAGCACTGGAGCCGTCTATATCGCCGGCGATCTGGCGGTGATTGGCAACAGCGGCGCCGATATGGATAAGGGCGGCGTTCGCGGTTATGTTTCTGCCTATGACGTGCAGACGGGCAAGCTCGCTTGGCGCTTTTACACTGTGCCGGGTACGCGACCCAGACAAGGGCCAGAGGACCAAGCCATGGTTCTCGCGGCGAAGACCTGGAACCCGCGTCGATCTCCTTTATTCAAAGGCGGCGGGACGGCTTGGGACGGTTTCGTCTATGATCCAGAATTCAATCTCATCTACTTCGGTACGGCTAATCCTGCTCCTTATGACCTGAGGCAGATAGGTGGAAACTCTAAGGACGCACTTTTCACCGACTCTATTATTGCACTGCACGCAGATACAGGCCGCCTCGCTTGGTACTATCAGACGACCCCCGGCGATCAGTGGGATTTCGACGCAGTGCAAAAGCTCATTCTGGCGGATATTAAGATCGGTAGCGATACGCGCACCGTCATCATGCAGGCGAACAAGAACGGCTTTTTCTACGTTTTGGATCGCCAGACGGGTGAATTGATTTCAGCAAAGAACTTCACTTTCGTGAACTGGGCGTCAGGAATCGACATAAAGACCGGCCGGCCTCGACTTACTAAAGAGGCCAACTGGTATTCGGGACCGAAGATTGTCTATCCTTCGTGGGCTGGTGGGCACAGCTGGCAGCCGATGTCCTTTAACCCGGTGACAGGTCTCGTATATATTCCAGCAATTGATGCGCCCAGCGTCTGGGTCGATCTGCTGCACAATGGCGGGCGGATCCGATTCATCAATAGCTTCTTCACCACGATCGGCGTCTTTCCGGACAAAACCTACGATCCGGAGGCATTAGAACCCTATTACGGACCGCTCCCTAGTCGCAAGACGCTTAAGGCAACGCGCCAGGTCGTGTTGCTGAGGGAACTCATTAGGGCTTGGGACCCCATCGCCGGGAAAACGGTCTGGGAACACGAGACAACGTCGGGGGTGCGCGGATACGACGGGGGTGTGATGAGCACGGCTGGCAATCTCGTGTTTCAGGGCCGGGGCAATGGCGAACTCTGGGTCTATGCCGCTGATACCGGCAAGGTCCTAAAAATAATTCAAACCGGGAGCCACATCATGGCTGGGCCAGTCACTTTTGCGGTCGGTGGCATCCAATATGTCGCGATTCAGGTTGGCTATGGTGGAACTGGTATGGGCGTCGGACCGATCCCGCCGACGAGCGCTGCTCTCAAATACGAAAACGTAAACCGGATCATCACCTTCAAGCTCGATGGAAGCGACGTCCCAAAGCCTAAGATCCGGAACGAAGAAGCCTTCCCGAAGCCCCCGGTGGAGAAAGCTAGCGTTGCTGAGATCATGGCTGGGGAGACCAAATTCATCGAGCAATGCTCGCGCTGCCATACACTTGGTCCCAATATTACGCCCGATCTGCGGAGGATGCCGCAGGAGGTCCATGATCAGTTCGCGGACATCTTGCTCGGCGGCGTCTTCGCCACCGGAGGCATGGAGAGCTTCGCCGACATTTTAAGCGAAAAGGATGTCGAAAACATTCACGCTTATCTTATCCATCAAAGCTGGGAGGCCTACCGGCACCAGCCACCTCCCGAGGTGACGAGACCGACGAGAGAACCTAATCTTGATCATGCCAAACCTCATTGACGACCCGCTTCCGAGGATCACGTACAGATTTCCGGTTCATGGGTATGCCAATCTGAGCGCGCTGGATCGAAGTTACCGCTGCAGCGGCGATCGGCGTTCGGAGCGGGAAGCCAATTGCATGGAATCGTACATCGGAACCATTGATCGCTCCATCCTGGATCGGACGAGCAACGGAGATACGCGAGCAAACTTCTCCTTTGTTGACTAGCAGATGTTTTTCGAAAGCCTCTCAGTCAGGTGCCATCATATTCGGCAAAGCAGTCGGGCGTCTCAAAGACCGTGACGCCTGCGAGCTGCGGAAGGGAAGGCTTGACGCGGTCAAAGATCCAGATCGCGATATTTTCCGCCGTCGAATTTTCAAGGCCCTTGATCTCGTTCAGATAATGATGGTCGAGCTGATCGAGCAAGGGCTTGAAGGCCTTCTCAATGTCCAGGAAATCGGCGACAAAGCCGGTGACGGGATCGACCGGGCCGACGAGCTTCAATTCCACCCGATAGGAATGTCCATGCAGTCTTCGGCAGCGATGGCCTTCGGCCACATTGGGCAGAAAATGCGCCGCCTCGAAATGAAAGGCCTGTAAGATCTTCATGGATCGCTTTCAAGCTATGCCGATGAGCTTATGCGTTTGCAGGCTAAGCCGCCAGCGCGGATGGTGAAGACAATAGGCAATCGCCGCAGCCGTATTTTTGGCGAGCTCGGGGCCGTCCATCGGCTGCAGGAAGAAATGCGAGAACGCCAGATCGCTCAAATGCTCCGGAATAAGACCCTCCTGAGGATAGACCAGCTTCAATTCGGACCCCGCATCAAGGACAATCGGTGCGCCGGCCTTGGGGCTGACGCAGATCCAATCGAGGCCAGGAGGCGCTTCGACCGTGCCATTGGTTTCCACGGCAACTTCGAAACCACGGGCATGGACCGCCTCGATCAGGGCTTCGTCTAGCTGCAGCAAAGGCTCGCCGCCAGTGAACACCACATACCGGTTCGCCGGGCCACCGGTCCAGGCCCTTTCAATCGCCGCAGCCAAATCCCCTGCAATTTTAAAGCGGCCGCCACCGGGACCATCCATGCCGATAAAATCCGTATCGCAGAAGCGGCAAAGTGCGCCGGTGCGATCCGGTTCCCGGCCCGACCAGAGATTGCAGCCAGAGAAACGGCAGAAAACGGCTGCCCGCCCAGCCCGGGCACCTTCGCCCTGCAAGGTGAGAAAGACCTCTTTCACAGCATAGCGGGTCATTGCCTCGCTCCGAGTTCGAGGCGGTAAAGCCACGAATGTAAAATCGAAGCGCGTCGTTGCCCTGTCAACGGAGCCGGGGGGTGCGCCAAAGCCGCCGAGGCGGCGCCCCTCGACCACGATGAAGCGCGTCAATCCAAATTCATCGCGATCGAATGGTTTAGAGCGGGATGGATGCGAAAAACCGGATTCTCGCATCCCGCTCTCTAAATCGGCAAAAAGGGCGTCCGGGGAATCCCATGAGCGTCTGGCGGCACAACGCCTCAGATCGCCTCGGTGATCCATTTTTTGAGTTGGCCCTTCGGCTCGGCGCCGACTTTGGTCGAGACCAAATTGCCACCCTTGAACAGCATCAAGGTTGGAATGCTTCTTATTCCATAGGTGCCCGCGACACCGGGGTTCTCATCGACATTGAGCTTGGCGATGGTGACCTGTCCCTTCAGCTCATTGGCAATTTCTTCAAGCGCCGGACCGATCATTTTGCAGGGGCCGCACCACTCGGCCCAAAAGTCCACGACGACCGGCCCGCTGGCTTGCTTGACTTCGGAATTGAACGTGGCATCCGTAACTTTAACGGTGGACATGGCAAACTCTCTCAGATGCGGGCCGAATGCGCCGCTTGGTTCATGGGAAGGTAGGAAGGCGAATGGCCTGCGTCAAGCTATACCAGTCCATGCCAAGCTCTTACTCGGCCGCCAAAAAATTCTGCTGGTCGAGCCCGGCGAGCGCCGTCTCGAGATCGGCTATGAGATCTTCGGCGTCTTCGAGCCCGGCTGAAAGGCGCAGGAGCCCGTCCGTGACGCCCAAGGCGGCTCTCGCATCCGCGGTCAGTCTTTGATGGGTGGTCGTCGCCGGATGGGTGATGAGGCTTTTGGCATCACCCAGATTATTGGCGATGGTGATGAGGGAAAGCCGGTTGCCGACCGCATAGGCTGCTTCTTTCCCGCCAACGACCTCGAAGGCGACGAGGGTGCCGCCGCCGGCCATCTGCCGCTTGATGATATCGGCCTGTGGATGGTCCGGGAGCCCAGGATAGCTAACCTTGCGGATGTGGCTGTGGGATTGCAGAAATTGCGCGATCCGCAAGGCGGTTTCACTCTGCTGGCGCACCCGCAAACCCAAGGTTTCAAGCGATTTCAGAAAAATCCAGGCATTGAAGGGCGAAAGGCAGGGGCCGGTCTGCTTCAAGAAGGCGTAGATTTCGTTTTCAATGAGATCCCGGTTGCCGAGGATCACGCCACCGAGGCAGCGGCCCTGTCCGTCGAGATGCTTAGTCGCCGAATAGACGACACAATCAGCCCCGAGCTGGAGTGGCTTTTGCAGTATAGGCGTGGCGAACACATTATCGACCACGAGGCGGGCGCCATGTGCATGGGCGATTGCGGCGATCGCAGCTAAGTCATAGACTTCAAGGCAAGGATTGGTCGGGGTCTCGAGAAAGAACAGCTTGGTCTCCGGGCGAACCGCGGAGCTCCACTGGTCGAGATCGGCTCCATTGACAAGGGTCGAGGCGACACCGAAGCGGGGCAACAGCTCCTCCACGACGTAAAGACAGGCGCCGAACATGGCGCGGGAGGCCACCACATGGTCACCTGCCTTGACCTGGGCCATAAGGGCCGAGGTCACCGCCGCCATGCCGCTGGCGGTCGCACGTGCCGCCTCTGCCCCCTCGATCAAAGCCATGCGCTCCTCGAACATGGCCACGGTCGGGTTCGAATAGCGCGAATAGACAAAGCCCGGCTCGGCGCCCTTCATCCGCGCCTCGGCCGTCTCCATGTCGGGGTAGGCGTAGCCCTGGGTGAGAAACAAAGCCTCGGAGGTTTCGCCGAAAGGCGAGCGCAGGGTGCCGCCATGGACGAGCCTTGTCGCCGGATGCAGGTTCTTCATGTCCGGCTTCTCGCCATGCGCACTCATCCCGGTCTCCTGATTACGAAAACATTCTCCAGCACAATCGCTCTATGGCATTTTGGCTGCAAAAGCGTACCTAAATCGTCTACTTATTTCTGCACGACAATTCAACCCAGTGGAAGGATAGCGGGGATTATGGGGGAGGTCCCGCTAGGGCCGTTTCATTCCATCCCGTGGCATCGTTCCAGTCTTCAGACGATCTGCGAGTTTCATAGGGATATTTGTAGGCTGTCATGAGCGCGGAATTGCTTTCACTTTTTACATGCGCTGGGCGTGACAGCCTCAGAAGCACGCCGCTGTTTGGCGGACACGATTTCGGAACCCAATTCGGCTTGCTCCCACGCCAAAAGATTGAGTTTATGGTGCGGCGCAAGATGATTCTAGCTGAAAACGATATCGAGGAAAAACAGCTCCAGCCGGCAAGCCTCGACTTGCGTTTAGGTGATTGGGCCTATCGCGTGCGGGCAAGTTTTCTACCCGGGCCTGGCCACGCTGTGATGGATCGATTACAGGCTCTCGAGAGCCGCGACGAAAAAATCAGCCTCAAGGACAGTGGCGCGGTGCTCGAACGTGGGTGCGTTTACGTAATCCCACTGCAAGAATATTTGCACCTACCTGACAGTATCTTCGGCGTCGCAAATCCAAAGAGTTCGACCGGGCGCTTGGATATTTTTACCCGCCTCTCCACCGATAATAGCGAGGTATTTGATCGGGTTGGGCGAGGGTATAATGGCCGACTCTATGCCGAGGTCTCGCCCCGCAGTTTCAGCGTGAGGGTGCGCAGCGGAACGAAGCTCAACCAGATCCGTTTTCGTCGGCTCAATTCCCAGCAATTGGAACGATCAGATTTTGGCCTGGACGAAAAGGAATTGCGTGCCCGCCATAAGAATTTCCGGTTAGTTGATTTGGATGGTGAACCAGAATTGCGTCGGGGAGGACTTGTCCTCCGAGTTGGTTTAAGCACGGAGCCGGCGGATGGCATTATTGGTTACAAAGCTCAAAAACATGCCGACATTCTCGATGTTGACCGAGACGGCTACAACATCGCCGATTACTGGGGTGAGATCCGAGCGCGCCGCGACAAAAGGTTGATTCTCGACCCGGACGAATTTTATATTCTGGCTTCCCGCGAACGGCTGCAGATCCCGCCCGATCTCGCCGCTGAGATGGTGCCGATCGACCCGTCAATGGGCGAGTTCCGTGTTCATTACGCGGGGTTTTTCGATCCCGGCTTTGGCGCAGGAGGGATGGGTCGCCCGATAGCCCGCGCCGTCCTCGAAGTGCGAAGTTATGAAGTTCCCTTCTTCCTGGAAGATGGGCAAGTGATCGGCCGTCTCGTCTATGAGAAAATGGCCGAAGCGCCAGAACTTCTCTATGGGGAGAAGGGCTCGACTTCCAATTATCAAGGCCAGGGACTGAAGCTGTCGAAACACTTCCGTATGGAATGAGTCAAACTCGGAAAACGGGTGGTGGACAGCTGCTTAGCGCGCTTATCGCTCGAACGCAATCGTTCGAGCGATAAGAAATCGCGCAAGATGAAGAAGTTGGAGCGAATTCTCGTCGCAAAAGTCTGTCAACTTTTGCGGAATTCTCTCTGGTCCGTGCGTCACCAGGCTCGATAATTTCCAATTTCTCTGTCCTGTGCTAACGGGAGCGCTCGCAGGCTGCGGAGCGTCTCGTGGGGCCGCCAACGGGTCCGGCTTCGCCGGCCCGATGACAAGCTCCGCGGCCGTGGCACGGCTGGAAACAAGCTCGAATCTGGCGTGTGCCGGGCGGCTTCGCGAGCTTGCCATCGGGCTGGCAGAGTCACACCCGTTGGGTTCGCAATGACGCAAGGTTGTCGTGGCAAGGCTTCGCGCTGCTCCCTTCCATTTCTCATTCCGGGTTTTCATTCATGGCATCCTACAAGCTTTTCGTACTGCCGGGCGATGGCATCGGCCCCGAAGTCATGGCCGAGGTCGAGAAGGTCGTCGCTTGGTTCACCAATCAGGGTCTCGTGCAATTCGAGATCGAGAAGGGGCTTGTCGGCGGGGCGGCCTATGACGCGCATCGCGTGGCGATCAGCGAAGCGGATATGGCGCGCGCGCAGGCGGCAGATGCGGTTCTGCTCGCCGCGGTCGGCGGGCCGAAATGGGATGGCGTGCCTTATGACCTGCGCCCGGAGGCGGGCCTTCTGCGGCTGCGCAAGGATTTGAAACTCTTCGCCAATCTACGCCCAGCGATCTGCTATCCGGCGCTTGCCGACGCCTCTTCGTTGAAGCGCGAACTCGTTGACGGGCTCGATCTCATGATCGTGCGCGAATTGACCGGCGGCGTCTATTTCGGCGAGCCGAAGGAGATTATCGATCTCGGCAACGGCCAGCGGCGCGCCATCGACACACAGGTCTATGACACTTATGAGATCGAGCGAATCGGCCGCATTGCCTTCGAACTCGCCCGCAAGCGGCGCAACAAAGTAACCTCTTCCGACAAGCGCAATGTCATGAAATCGGGGGTACTCTGGGATGACGAGATCCACGCGCTGCACGCTCGCGAATACAAGGATGTGGAGCTCGAACACCAGCTCGCCGACGCGCTCGGCATGCAACTCGTGCGGCGACCCAAGCAATTCGATGTCATTGTTACCGATAATCTGTTCGGTGACATGCTGTCGGATGTGGCCTCCATGCTGACCGGCTCGCTCGGCATGCTGCCCTCGGCCTCGCTCGGCGAGAAGTGTGAGGCGAGCGGAACCCGCAAGGCGCTTTATGAGCCGGTGCATGGCTCGGCGCCCGATATTGCGGGTCGCGGCATCGCCAATCCGATCGCAATGATCGGCTCGCTCGGCATGGCGCTGCGCTATTCCCTCGATCGCGGCGATCTCGCCGATCGCATCGAACAGGCCATCTCCAATGTGCTCGACAAGGGTCTGCGCACCGCCGATATCGCCGGAGGTGGGCAGCAGACACTTTCGACGGCGCAGATGGGCGATGCCATCCTCACCGAGCTGCAGACAGGCCTGAAATGAGGCGTATCACTCTTCGGCGTTCCCCCAATTGCCAAACGAGCCTACTTGAGACCCTCAAGGCAGGTCTTAATTTGCGAAGACGGGAATTTCCCACCCTATTTTTTCTCTTTTTCTACTTGCGGCCGCGGGCGAGCTGACGCTTCGTGTTTTCCTTGTGGCGGTACGTGTTGCGGCGTTGGCCCCGCATGCTTGGCTTGTGGGGCCGTTGGATGTGGCGCGGGCGCGCGCTACTTGCGCCGGTACGGGTTGCGAGGGCGACCTTGCGCGTTCTGCCTTCGGGGTCTGGGAATGGAGCCCTTCACGCTCTTCCTGCTGGGGTGGGTGTTGCGGCGCTGGCAACGCATGCTCTCCCTGTGGGCCAGCGGGATGGGGTACGTGCGTGCGTTCTCCTTGTGGTGGCGCGGCTTGCGGCGTGGGCAACGCGTGCTCTCCCTGCGGGCCAGCGGGAGGCGGCACGGTAGCGTACTGTCCTTGCGGCTGCACGGGTTGCGGTGTCGGCAACTTGTGCGCACCTTCTGTGGCTGGCCGTGGTTGG
>DATJTB010000228.1:0-12267 GCA_035503795.1 Methylocella sp. | reverse complement strand
TTGGTGAGTAGAGGGGATGCTTTTCGATCAGCCGGAACAACTGGAACCGGACCAAGTTTTAGCTTGGCACGCGCTGTGCCGTGCTGGCCTCGACCAAGAACGGCTCAAAATTCGCGCATGCTTGCTAAACCAATCCTCTTTTCCCTCGTACGTTGCTTCTATCCTGCTCGGCGCAGACAGCGACGAAGTTGACTTCTATTTTGCGGATTGCAGAGATGAATTGGATTTATCGGCTGTCCTGACACTGATAGCGGCAGCGGAGGGACGAATTAGACTAGATGCAAAACGGCGTGTCGATGCAACGGGGAACACGGGGGCGAACACGCTGGCCGGAAGGCTCAACGTGCTTTTTTCTGACGCGGATAAGGACTGGGCGGTGCCTTTGTACGAGAGCGGCATCATGGAAGCTTGGAAGAGCTATACGGCGACACTGACTAAGGTTACGTCGCAAGACCAAGCAAGGATTCTGACATGCATTGGCAAGCTGAAGGAGATGTTGCCAGTTCGTCATTGGGTTGCGCATGGGCGCTACTACGAACTCCGCGGAGGTATTAAAGATATCCTCCAGTTAACGTCGCAAAAGCAGTGAGCTCTCTATACAAGGCACTTGGTGACGCCACCGTATGTGGCGGGCTGACGGTATTTCGGTAAGCCTTTCGCACATTGGGACAGCATCGAAATCGTTCAACCGCTCACGTTGTAAGAGCGGCAATCTCCGCAAGCGTCTCGTCGCCCCTCCCGCGCCGCTTATTCACCTCGCGCTTCTGGTGCTCGGTGAGCTTCGGCTTCGCCCCATCTTCACGCCCTTTGCCTTGGCGCGCTCGCGTCCTTCGCGCCCGCGAGCACGGATCAACTCGCGCTCGAAGTCGATAAAGCCGGATCGTCAGCATTAAGCGCCCGTCAGCCGTCGTGGTGCCCGCCCATGTGACGCCAAGCGAACGAAAGGCCGCGCCCTTTTCCGCGATTGCCGCAAGCGTGTTGGGAAGATCGGGGGTCGAGCGCGCGGGCCGGTCGAGCCACGTGTAGTGTGCAGCGCGCAAGCCCATGAGAGGTTTTGTGCCGGATAGGTTTTTGCGCGGGGACAGGTATTTGGCAAGGTGTTGCGACCGGTGCTGTCCTATGATACGCTACAACTTGCCCTTCGCCCGAGTGGCGGGACCGAAGAGGAGAAATGGGATGACACGGATCAATCCCTTCTCGTTGCGCATCGTCTTGGGTTTGTCGGTTTGTTGTTGTTCGCTAAATGCGGTCAATTCGGCGGCTCAGCCCATTGACGCAAGAGGTTTTCAGCTCTCCAGCACCGCGGTCGGCAACGGCAAGCCCTTGCCATTGAGCGCCGTCAACAACATCCTGGTCAATGACGTGAACACCTGCACCGCCGATGGCGCCGCAGGCGGTAACAAATCGCCGCCTTTATTCTGGGCCCATGTGCCGCGTCGCACCCGTAGTTTCGTAGTGACCTTGTTCGATTTGACAGCTTCGTTCACGCATTGGGGGATTTACAATATCGCTGGGAACGCGACCGGATTGCCGAGCAACGCCGGGGCGGTCGGCAGCACCGTCGGCAAGCAGATTTACAACGATTTTGGAAATTCTGGTTACGGTGGGCCCTGCCCACCGCACAATCTTGAGCCCGACGCCCATAGGTACATATTCACAGTCTATGCGCTGGATACACCTCTTGAACTTCCATTGCAGGCCAACTTTCCGACTTTTAGCGGGACGCTCTATCAGGCGCTGCTTCTGCACGCCCTAGGGGGACACATTTTAGGCAAATCGAGCCTCCTTTTCACCTACTCCAGCACGCCGGCAGGACATTAGCGCGCTTTCCGCTCGAACGGAATCGTTTGAGCGATAAGAAATCGCGCAAGATCAAGAAGTTGGAGCGAATTCTCGTTGCAAAAGTCTCTCAACTTTTGCGGAATTCGCTCAAGCCCTTAAAGCCACTATATTCGCTCCCAACTGTGCGGTCCGTCCTGTCGTCCGAATAGAGTTCATATCCAGTGATCATCTACAATCTCATCCTCTCCACCTCATCCTCTCCA
The DNA here is from genome assembly GCA_035503795.1 of Methylocella sp. Classification (GTDB taxonomy): domain Bacteria; phylum Pseudomonadota; class Alphaproteobacteria; order Rhizobiales; family Beijerinckiaceae; genus Methylocapsa. The sequence continues at coordinate 10,222 of DATJTB010000228.1, read as the reverse complement.
CCTCATCCTGCGTGAGCCGCTCCTTCGTCCGATCATAGAGCTTGGTGGTGCGCGGGCTCTCGTGGACCGCCATTTCCCGCGCGTGCTCCAGCGCACAGCCATTCTCAAGATAAGCAGTGATGCCCGTGGCGCGGAAGCCGTGGTTGCCGATTGGTGCGTGGATACCAAATGCAATCGCGCGGCGGCGGATCATCCGCCCCGCATCGGGCTGCGTCATCGGCTGGTCAGACAGTTTCGCAGGGGCGTGGCCATGGTGACAGGGCATTACGTGATGCTTGCCATTTTTCTCGTGCAAACGGAGCTCCCACTCAGCGCCTTTCGGGCGGAGGTCTTCCGGACCGTGCACATGCGGAGCCTGGATTTGCCGGCACGACCTGGCCGGTGATGAGCCAATCAAAAGCATGCGGCCAACGGCGAGCTGCTTCACGGCTGGCTCGGAATGTGTCTGCTGGAGCGTCTCAACATAAGTTGCGACAACGACAGGCCGGATCGTGGTCCGCGTCGGGCCGCGATCTTCGCGCCAGACGAAGAATTGGGTGCAGGCCGGTGCGTAAGCTCGGCGCGTGTTCGGGTTGCGGATATCCGCGGTGAAGAATTCGATGTAGCGCCAGGCGGCTTCTTCGCCTTCGGCGCCGATGAGCTCCGGGACAAGATGGCTGCTGTCGGTCAGGGCGTCAGTGCGCCGGGTTTGAGGGGTAGGGGAAGATGATGGTCGGGGGGTGTCATCCTCCTTCCCTAGTGCCCGTAGTGCGCTTCAATGACCGCTCGGCGCCCCCATGATCGCCTTATCGAGAGAGCTCTGCACGCGAAGACCTGGAAGAGAGGGAACAACAATTTGCCACCCAAAAAGGGCAAGCAGCTGATGTGCTTGGCTTGCAGTAAGCGTCTCAAATGTGTCAGGCGGAAATTCTGTCAATCCAGTTTCACTAAATGTGACTTCGTTGAGAAAGATTCTCCGATCAAGCGGTGAAAGATACTGAAAGGGAGATTCTGATATTGGAGTTCTTTGAAGATAGGCGTCAAGATCATCTTTCGACCTGATGGGCGCCGTAGCGAGGTCAATGGTGTGCTGGTTGTGACTGCTTTTCGGCGCACCATCGGGGGAAACGCCATTGGCAGCGGAACTGTTCTGTTCCGCTGGCGGACGAAATGCAACGCTACGATCAATCAAGCCTTGCGATCTCAATGTTTCTTCAATCGCTTGAGCTTCTCCCGCCCCACGCCAGCCCGTCAGCTTCCGGATCAATCGCCCGTTACGGAAAAAATAAAAGGTCGGCGTAGTCCATTCGTCGACAAATTTCCAATCGCGCTGCCGATATACTATAGACAGCGTTGCTTCTGGATACGTTCTATCCCATTCCTGGAATTGTCTGAGATTGATATAACGGCTCGATGGCGCTATCCATTTCGAGTGATCATGAAAGATTGGGTTCAAGATAGGGTCGCTGTGGATGTAGCTTATCGCAGCAACTGAAAAGTGACAAAGGGGGTCTGCGACCACCAAAATCCCAGTCTGCGGCGATTCCGAAGCCCGTCGGATCAATTCGTCGCCCTTGCTAGCGATTTGATATTCAGTACGCGCGTGCGGTAAGTCGCCAACATTGTCGATGACGCTGGGTAGCGGCTCCATACCGTCGGCGTGATGGTCTTTGAACATGGCCGCCGCTTCCGCGAACATTCGATGATGTATAAGCTCCTGGTAGACTTCAAAATACTGTCTATCTGTGGCCTGACCTCTGGATGCGAGCTCTTTTAGGTCGGCTAACGCGTTATAGAGAAACTGCGCACGTTGCGTGAAAAGACTTGCTTCAGTGGCTGCGCGAACGAGCACGCTCAAATCAGTGTCGGAGACTTGGTGGACGTGTGATTGGGCTACAGCGAAAAGCTTCTTATATTGGTGCTGAATTTGCCTACGGTACGCAGGTTCGGTTTCTCCAGGCGGGCGAATGTAAAGCTTTCGAATTGCAAGATAGCTGTCTAGAAGCGTCTCAGCCGACGCGGGGGGCGCGATGACCAGCGCGGCGCTAGCGATGAGCAAATGGAACCATTGATACACTGATCTCATGAGTAATTCACCCACTCCAAGCAGCGAGGAGCCATCTCGTGACACCTAGCCCGTTACGAAAGCTGGCGGGTTGAAGCGGCCGACGTTCGGTTACAACTGCACACCACAGCACGTGCTGCTGCCGCGTCAAAACAGTAGTCCAAAACGAACAACAAATCAATCCACCAGGAACACAACCACTTTGGTCGAATGCGCGATAAGTTAAAAGACAATCGCTCGGAGAAGCTGCGGTATTCGACATGATCAAAGCATCTAGAGGGGTGCTAGACTGCAGCCCTCGAATTAACGCTACAGTTAGCCACAACCTCCGATAGAGGCTCGAATTGCCCGAAGATCGCATTCACGGCACGGCGGCCAAATGATCGGCTGCGCTGAGCAGTCAAGCCCTTCAGCCGCCTAGCGATGCGCCAAAGGCGCAGGCTTGATGGCGACCGCGCACGCCGAGCGACAAGCACCCAGCCGTGAACGGTGGCGAAGCATCCTGGTCCATTTCGAGTGCTCCCCGGAACACTGCCGGTCCATGCCATAGATCCGTACGTGCGGCTTTCCGGCATAAGGCTCCCACCTCGGATGTTTGACGGCAAACCTCTCAGACGGCCACGGACGAAGAATTTTGGGTTTGGGAAGCCATTCGTTAGCAATCCTTGGCGCATCGCTCCTCCGATGTTCTGTCACTCTGGCTGCGGGGTCGAAGCGCGCCGCGTCGGGTTTTCCTTTCGAGGAGGAATTTCACCGGCTTGAACGCGCCAACTTTGCTTGGCGAACCACAAGCCCATTACGTAAAATCTGGCCTGCTCTTGGCGTTCTGGTGGCGGTGGCGCGAACAGCTTGTCGCTCAACCGATTTGACGGTTCGGCATGGATGGCGTGTGGTCAAGAGCCTCGCGCAAATCGTCGTCGTTCAGGAACATGCGCAGCAACTTCGTGTCCTCACGCGTCGCCCGCGTGACCGTGGAGGCGACAAAGCGGAAATGTCGCCGGCGCGTCCTTGGGTCCCTCAAACCAGACAACACGCCGGGCGAGGGCTTCCGTGTCGGTGGTGAGCGGAATCGCCTTCACCGGCCGCGGGTAGGTGTGTCCCGCCGCGCTAACTGCTCGCGTAACGCGGCACGCGACGGTTCGCTCGCGCCGGCTGCCTTTGGGCTTCGATGCCACGCCCGCGCGCAGCGGCGGCTTCGTCGAGAATCCGGTCGGATGATTGGATGCGCCCCGCCGCCTCCAATTCATGCAACAAATCACCAGTCGAGGACGCGGTCACGCGCTCCGGCAAAAGCCGGACAAATTCGCGGTTCCGAATGTCGCTGTCCTCGAACAACAGAATGATGTGAAGGCCGGGATTGGCGTCAATCTCGTAGCCCAAAACCTCGGCCGCCGCCTGCTCGCCGCGCCCCTTCGAACGCATGTTTGGATTGATCGCTCGCAATGCCTCGAACTCGGCGTAATCTTCCGTGGCGATGATCTTGACTTGCTCGCCGTGGGTGCGAATCCAATCGACGATTTCCTTGGCTCCGAGGCGCGTCATGTCCCGCGCCACTTCGGCGTGAACCATGTCGGGAATCAACACCGGCACGTCGGGGATGAGTAGGCAGGAAAGCGCGTCCGCCGCCGACAAGGTCATAAGCGGCAAAGCGTCGGTGACAATGAGGCCAAACCGCGTCGTCACGGCGTGGCCTTCAACGCCTCGCGGACAAGGGCGCGGGCGCGCGGGCGCGCCTCTACGTTCGGGCCATCCATGTTCGCGCCATCCATCGGCGCGACGGGCTGATGCAAGCCAAGCTCGCCAAGCCCCGCCAGCACGTCAAGGAAACTGTCGAAACCCTTTTCGCGCAAGGCGCGACATGTGATTTCTCCAGCGGCATATTGGCGGATGAGTTTTTCTTTTTCGTTCTCGGTCATGGGATTTGCATTCGTGGCGCTCGTACTTTTTGTACCGCTTTGTCGGCGAACTCCGTTTTACCGCGATCGCCCGCTATCAAGAGCAAGGGGGACACGGCAACCGCCGATCGGACCAGGGTTTCGCGCCATCTTCCCGGCCGGAGAGCCGCTTCGCGTGCATGGCTTTGTAAGGAACGGCTGGCTGACCTTACCAAAATGTTTCACGTGAAACATTTTTGTCCGATCGCGGCTCTTTTTCTCACGGATTGATCCCTCAAGATCTCAGGTCAGGCGGCAAGCGCCCTCTCGGGCGGCTGCAAGGCAAGGCCAAGGCTTTTGGCGATCGCCGGATGAGTGATTTGGCCACGGTGCACATTGAGGCCGCTCCGCAAGCCGGGGTCGGCCGCGAGGGCGGCGAGCCCACCATTCGCCAGAGCCAAGCCGTAAGGCAGGCTCGCATGGTTGAGCGCCTGCGTCGAAGTCAGAGGGACGGCGCCTGGAATATTTGCGACGCCGTAATGAACCACCTCCTCCACGCAAAAGAACGGATTTTGATGGGTGGTCGGATGCGAGCTTTCAAAGCAGCCGCCCTGATCGATGGAGATATCGACAAGCACCGCGCCTTTTTTCATCGCCCTGAGCATGGATCTCGTCACGAGCTTCGGCGCGGCGGCGCCCGGGATCAGAACAGCGCCGATCACCACGTCGGACGAAAAAACCACCGCCTCAAGGACGGCCGTGGAGGCGAAGCAGGTCTTGGCGCGGCCCTGGAACAAGTCATCGAGCTCACGCAGGCGACTGAGCGAAAGGTCGAGGATCGTCACATCGGCGCCGAGCCCCACGGCCATTCGGGCGGCTTGTGTTCCGGCAACCCCGCCGCCGAGCACGGCGACGCGGGCCGGGAGAACGCCCGGCACACCGCCCAAGAGGAGGCCGCGCCCGCCATTGTGAGACTGGAGTCCAAGCCCAGCCGCCTCCATGGCAAGACGTCCGGCGATCTCGCTCATCGGCGCCAGCAGAGGAAGTCCTTGGCCCTTCGGCCCTGTGACGGTCTCATAGGCGATGGCGGTGCAGCCAGAGGCGAGCAAGCCCTCCGTCAACGCGCGGTCGGCAGCCAGATGCAGAAAGGTGAAGAGAATTTTCCCCTCCCGCAGCCGCGTCCATTCGCTCCTTTGCGGTTCCTTGACCTTGATGATCATCTCGCAATGGGCGAAGATCTCAGCGGCATCGCCAGCGATTTTGGCACCCGCCGCCAGATAGGCGTCGTCCGGGGCCTTTATGCCGGTGCCCGCCCCTTTCTCGACAAGAACCTCATGCCCGGCACGGCTATATTCGCGCACCGATTCGGGGGTGAGCCCCACGCGATGTTCCCCCTCCTTGATCTCCTTCGGTACCCCGATCCGCATCGGTCAGAAAGCCTCCTTGTCCTGCGCTCTCATCCCTTTGTGCGAGAGCGTTTTCCGATTCGATTGAATCGCAAAATGGCTCGAACATTTTGTCTTGTCGCATTTTCGCGACGCGAAGTGGTGCCCACTTCGCTGGAAAATGCTCCAAAGGCTTCAAGGGGACGACGCGACGCCCTCCTCAATGTGGTAGGCTCGTCCCATGATCGCAATGACGGCCGGCGGGTAACTCCAAGATTTGCGACGCGGGAGCGATCTGCCATGGTCCGCGTTTACTCTGTGTCATGTTGCCGTCATCATAGATGACGAGATTTCATTCCTATCGCCCGAGGAGGCAAGCTTGACGTCGTCCGTGGAAAGACAAAGCCCGATTGCCGGAAAGCCACCGGCCCGCTCAAGAAGGAGCTCAAAAAGCCGGACCACAGCCGCCAACAGCGCTACCCCCTTCGCGTCCGTGACGATCGTCGAGGCGGAAGCCGTAGAGGAGACGATCATTACACCTGACGGTCAAGACAAGGAAAGAGACATCGAGCGTACGCCCGCCGCCGCCATCTCCATCATGGAACCGGCAAAGGCGATTGTCCCGCAAGCGGGACTCCTGCACTCGCCACAGCGTTTCATCAATCGCGAGCTCTCCTGGCTCGAATTCAATCGGCGGGTGCTGCTTGAAGCTTCGAACCATAATCATCCGCTGCTCGAGCAATTGCGATTCTTATCGATATCGGCCAATAATCTTGATGAATTCTTCATGGTCCGAGTCGCGGGTCTCCGCGGCCAGGTGCGGGCCGGCATCGCCACCCCTTCGGAGGACGGACTTTCGCCCCCGGAGCAGCTCGCCAAGCTGCGTGAGCGCGTGGCGCTTCTGGCGGCGGAGCAGCAGCGGCGCTGGCGCGAATTGCGCAAGGAGATGGAAAGCACCGGCATCCGCATGATGGAGCCACCCGATCTCAGCGGCCCGGAAACCGATTGGCTGCGCCAGTATTTCCTCACCCATATTTTTCCGATCCTGACGCCTCTCGCGATCGATCCCGCCCATCCCTTCCCCTTCATCCCCAATTTGGGCTTCACCATCGCGCTCGAGCTTAACGAGCCGAACGGCAATAGGCACCTCAAAGCCCTGATCCGGCTACCGGCCAAGATCGAGCGATTCATAAGACTGCCGGACGAATTTTGCGAAAAGGACGTGCGCTTCGTCGCACTTGAGACCGCGATTGGCATGTTCACGCAAAGCCTGTTTCCCGGCTATCAGGTCGGCGGCCATGGAGTCTTCCGAATCGTTCGCGACAGCGATCTCGAAGTCGAGGAAGAGGCCGAGGATCTGGTGCGGCTTTTCGAAAGCGCGCTCAAGAGACGCCGCCGCGGCTCGGTCATAAGGGGCGAATTCGACAGTCTTATGCCGGATGAATTGCGCAGTTTCGTCGCCGAGGAACTCGGTGTGATTGGCGAGGAAATCTTCGTCCTCGACGGTATGCTCGCCTTGAACGATCTCTCCGAGCTTGTCGGCCTTGACCGACCGGATCTCAAGTTCAAACCCTATAATCCGCGCTTCCCCGAACGCGTCCGCGACAATGGCGGCGATTGCTTCGTGTCGATCAGGCAGAAGGATCTGGTCGTCCATCACCCCTATGAATCCTTCGACGTTGTCGTTCAGTTCCTCAACCAGGCGGCCACCGACCCGAATGTCGTCGCGATCAAGCAGACGCTCTACCGGACCTCTTCCGACAGTCCGATCGTGCGCGCCCTGATCGATGCGGCGGAAGCCGGCAAATCGGTGACCGCACTCATCGAGCTCAAGGCGCGCTTCGACGAAGCGGCCAATATCCGCTGGGCGCGCGATCTCGAACGGGCCGGCGCGCAGGTCGTGTTCGGCTTTCTCGAGTTGAAAACGCACGCCAAACTCTCCATGGTGGTGCGCCGGGAAGCCGGCTCGCTCGTCACCTATTGCCATGTCGGCACCGGCAATTACCACCCGGTGACGGCGAAGATTTACACCGATATTTCCTTCTTTACCGCCGACCCGGTCATCGGCCGTGATATCTCGCGCATCTTCAACTTCATCACCGGCTACGCCGAACCGGCCGGACTCGAACGCATGGCGGTCTCTCCCATTTCACTGAAGAAGCGGCTTCTTGAGCACATTGAAGAGGAGATCGCTTTCGTCCGAGCGGGCAAAACCGGCTCGATCTGGGCGAAATGCAATGCGCTGGTCGATCCCGAGATCATCGATGCCTTTTATGCGGCAAGCCAGGCCGGCGTCGACATCGAGCTCATCGTGCGAGGCATCTGCTGCCTGCGGCCGGGCGTCGAGGGGCTTTCCGAGAACATCAGGGTCAAATCGATCGTCGGCCGGTTTCTCGAACATGCCCGCGTCTATTGCTTTGGCGGCGGCCAGGAGCTGCCGCACCCCAAGGCGCATGTCTATATTTCCTCGGCCGACCTGATGCCGCGCAATCTCGACCGCCGGGTCGAAGCGCTGCTGCCGATCCTTAATCCGACCGTGCATGAGCAGGTCCTCGATCAGATCATGGTCGCCAATCTGCTCGACAATCAGCAAAGCTACCGGGTCTTGCCGGATGGATCGAGCTCACGCATAAAGGCGGCGCAAAATGAAGAGCCGTTCAACGCGCACAGCTATTTCATGACCAATCCTTCGCTTTCCGGCCGTGGCAAATCGCTCAAACATTCAAGCCCCAAGACCTTGCGTCAACGCCTCGATGCGCGCTGAGGGCTTCGGCACGGCGCAAGGCTCGATGGCCGTTTCGCTCAAGGAAAGCACTGGACCGATCGCGATCGTCGATGTCGGATCGAATTCGGTGCGGCTCGTCGTCTATGAAGGCCTCACGCGCTCACCACGTCCGATCTTCAACGAAAAGTCCCTGTGCGCGCTTGGCAAGGGCGTGGCGACGACCGGCAAGCTGCCGCGCGCCGGCATCGACAAGGCGCTCGCCGCGCTGCGCCGCTTCCGGGTGCTCTGTCGGATCATGGGCGTAACCCGGATTCATGTGCTGGCGACCGCCGCCGCCCGCGACGCCACGAACGGGCCGGAATTTCTGGCTGCCGCGGCGACCGCCATCGGCGCGCCCGTCACCCTTCTCTCGGGCGGCCGCGAGGCGGAGCTTTCCGCCTATGGCGTCATCTCTGGCATTGCAAAACCGGATGGTGTCGTCGGCGATCTGGGCGGCGGCTCACTCGAATTGATCGACGTGAAAGGCAGCCATGCCGGGAAGGGCATGAGCCTTCCGCTCGGCGGGCTCACATTGATGGACGCTTCGGACCGCTCTCCTCGTGCCGCGCTCAAGATCGTTCGGGAGTCGCTTGCCAAGTCGGGGATTGCAAAGCGGCTCGGCGGGCGCACTTTCTATGCGGTCGGCGGCACCTTCCGGGCGCTTGCGAAGCTACATATGGGCCAGCGCAATTATCCGCTCAAGGTGACGCATGGTTATGTCATTCTGGCGCGCGATGCGGCGGATTTCGCCGGCCTCGTCGAGCGGGCCAATGCTGAGACACTGCTCGCGATCAATGCGGTGAACGCCGCCCGCCGGCCGCTGCTCGCCTATGGCGCCGTGGTGCTCGACGAGATCCTCCACCGAGCCAAGCCGCGAGACATCATGATTTCGGTCACCGGCGTGCGGGAAGGCCTGCTTTACGAGATGCTCGATGAAGAACAGCGCCGGCAGGATCCGCTCGTCGCCGCGGCGGAAGAGATCAATGGGCTCTACGCCCGCGCCCCCCGCCACGCCGAGGAGCTCAGCCGCTGGACCGATCATCTCGTCAAATCGCTGAATGCCGAGGAGACAAAGGAAGAACGTCGGCTGCGCCGCGCGGCCTGCCTATTGTCCGACGTGAACTGGCGGGCGCATCCAGACCACCGACACGAAGAGAGCCTGAACATCATCGAAAACGCCGCTTTCCTTGGCGTTGATCATCCCGGCCGTTCCTTCCTCGCGCTCACCGCTTCCTATCGCTATCTGGGCCCGGATGCGGATGTGAGCCCGCAACTGCGCATGCTCGTCTCGGCCCGCATGCTGGAAAATGCCCGCATGCTTGCCGCGGCGACGCGCATCGCCTTCGTGGTCTCCGGGGGAATGTCCGGGGTTTTGCCACAGGCGCCCATTGCCGCGATAAAGAGCAAACTGGTCCTCACTCTTCCGGCCACCCTCGCCGATCTCGTCAGCGAGCGCCTCGTCAACCGGCTGACGCAGCTCGCCCGCCTTGTCGGCCGCGAGCCGATTGTCACGATTGCAGGCTAGCTAGCTAGAGCGAATTCCGCAAAAGTTGACAGACTTTTGCGATGAGAATTCGCTCCAACTTCTAGATCTTGCGCGATTTCTTATCGCTCGAACGATTCCGCTCGAGCGGAAAGCGCGCTAAGCGGACCCAAGGTGGCTGCACTCCTCTCGGGTAGGACCGTTGAGGGGGTGATTGTTGGCACCAGCGCGCATCTTGGGAAGAAGTCCCTCGCCCGTCTCGATCCAGCCGATCTTTCACAATTCTCAGCTTGGATCGGCCGCTCAAAACTCAGGTGCCTGCCTGAGTGTCCACATTAAGGCTTCAGCTGATGAACATCTCCTCAAATATCCCGCCGGCGACAGGGAAATGGTGGAGATCCTGGCTTTGGTTCTCCAGCACGACGAACAAGCCGTGCTTTGCGCCGTTGAGCTGGCTCTGAGCGATGGCGCGCCGACAAAAACCCCTGTCTTGAATCTGTTGCATAGGCTGGTCGACGGTAAACCATCGGCGCCGCCAACCGTGGAGGCACCACAAGCGATGTTTGGAACGATGGAACCAAGGCTCGGCTCCTCCGGCAGCTAACCGGCTTTGTCGCGTCAACCAACAGGCGCCTGAAAAAACCGATGAACGACTCGGCGTTTCATCAGGCC
>DATJTB010000227.1:0-2995 GCA_035503795.1 Methylocella sp. | reverse complement strand
GACGTTCGGGAAGATCATGAACGGGCCGACGAACAGAAGGACATAGGCAATCGACCAGCCCTTGCAGGCAAAGATCGGAAGACGGGTCCGCGCATAGAAGAAACCGCCGCAGCCCACGACGATATACATCGGATAGCTCATGTAGAACTCGATGATATGGCTCGGGGTGAAGTCGGTGTCACGAATGACCGTCATGTGCCAGGTGCCATCCTGCTCGGTGAAATAGCTGGCGCCCCAATAAATCGCGACCCCGTAAAGGAGAAGCCACTCACAGAGCGTGAAGATCCGGCGCATCTCCTCGCGTGGAGCGACATTGGCCACGTCCTTGTCGCGCGTCTTCCAAAGATAGCCGACGAGGGCGAGGAAGGAGATGAGTTCGACCGGCTCCTCGATGTAGAGGATGGTCATCCAATAGGTGGTGAACTCGGGCGCGAAGGAATCGAGACCCGCGTACCAGCCAAACACCTGCTCGTAGGTACGCACGCCAACATAGAAGGTGCAGATGGCGAGCGTCGCGAAGATTGCTAGCCTTCCGTCAAGAAGGGGCGCCTCGGCGATGGCCGCAGCCTCGCCGGCGCGCGTTGTTCCAGTTACTAAGCTCATGTCATGAACCTTTTGTCAGAGTTTCGCTTACCGGCTTGGCTTCGGACTTTTGTCTTCCGCTCTTCCGGTGTGCACGGCTCACAAGGGTTACGTAAGACATGACGCCGAGGGAAATTGATTGATTTGATGCGTGTATCAGAACGAGTGATCCTCCATGGGAAGAACGCCTGATCGACAAAAATCCTCACGGATCTTTGATCGCATTTCGATTTGGTGGAGGAAGAAGAGCCATCGAATTTTCAGCGTGTTATCATTTCAGCCTATGACCCAATCTTTTTTGCAGATGGGCGCGCTCCCAGCAGATGACGCGCCAGGACTCAAAGCTGAAAATTCGAGAGTTGCTTTTCGCCAAGAATTTTTCGCCAAGACTCAAGAGTGAAATGAAGGCAAAGAATATTTCGCCCGCGATGCGCTGACGACGGAACCGGCAAGGCCGTTCGCCCGTTTGCCGGTATGGCGGGAGTGTCATTAGGAATAATCAAGTGAGGACGGAGTCGATGCGGCGCGTATGGATGAGCGGCATATTTGCCGTTGCCGCTTTGTGGTTTGGCAGTTCCGGAGCTTTTGCCAGAACGCCTGATGCAACTGAAGACCTAAGCCACGCCTTACATCCCCATTACAGGCTTTCCCATTACAGGCTTTCCCATTACAGGCTTTCTCAGAGAGGACGGCCACATCATCATCTTCATAACGTCTATCTTCATAACGTCGAGTTCGGACGCTGGGCTGCCTCCAGCCGGGTTCGCCGGGGACATGGACGGCGCTATGCCGCGCTCGTCGGCGAGCCCGGCACGGGGCTCGGTTTTTATGCCTTGCCGATGCCGGTCCGGGTCGGCGCCTGGCGCTATCGCATGGCGCACGCGCGGCCTTATTGGCAAAACCCGGTCCGCTTCGCCGTCGCCGCGGATGCCGCCCGCTATCCTGATTGGGTCGTGGGGCCCAATGGCTATCGCTATGGCGTCTTCGATCCCATCGAAGGCTATGGCTCGCCCTTCTTCGCCGGCTACTATGGACCGGCCGGAGATGACGACGAGCCACCCCCGCCGCCCTTCGGCCGCCCCTACCGGTGATCAAGTGGAGCATATGCGAAACATCGCGTATGCTCAGGGACAACCCTCACTGGCGGTGATCTCAATGCCGAAACCGGAGAGCCCGACATAGGTCATCGGCCGGCTCGTGTGAAGCCGGATCGACGAAATGCCGAGATCGCGCAAAATTTGCGCGCCAAGGCCGATCTCTCGCCATTGCTTGATCCGCATCGCCTCGGAATCCGGCTTTTCGGGCGCAGAGAGGTCGACCGGCACGCCTGCCGTGCCATCGCGCAAAAAAATGAAGACGCCGCAGCCATAGTCCTTGAAAGCGGCAAAAGTCTTGCGGATGCTTTCGCCCCCCGCGATCACATCCTGAACAATATCGACGCGATGCAGCCGCGCTGGAATATCGCGGCCTTCGCCAATGTCGCCCTGGACAAAAGCGAAGTGACGGACCGGATCGTAGGGCGTGACATAGGCATAGCCGGTAAGGGGACCGCTCGTGCCTGTGACCTGGAACGTGCCGACCCGCTCGACGATTTTTTCGCGCAGCTGGCGATGCGCGATCAATTCCGCAACCGAAATGCGCTTCAACCCATGCTCTGCCGCGAACGCCTCGATCTGCGGCCCGGCCATGACAGTGCCATCGTCATTGGCGAGCTCGCAGATCACACCGACCGACGGCAGGCCGGCAAGCCGGCAGAGATCGACAGCCGCCTCCGTGTGGCCCGTACGTATGAGCACGCCGCCTTCCCGCGCGATCAGCGGGAACACATGACCGGGGCGGACAAAATCATTGGCGCCCATATTGGCGTTGGCAAGCGCCCGCACCGTATTGCTCCGCTGCTCGGCGGAAATGCCGGTGGTGAGGCCGTGCCGCACATCGACCGAGACTGTGAACGCCGTGCCATGCGGCGCCTCATTGGCGGCGACCATGGGCTGGAGATTCAAGCGGCGCGCATCGGAAAGGGTCAGCGGCGCACAGACAATGCCGCAGCTGTTGCGGATGATGAAGGCCATCTTTTCCGGCGTGCAGAGCGAGGCGGCGCACACGAGATCACCTTCATTCTCGCGGTCGTCATCATCGGTGACGATGACGATCTCGCCGCGCGCGATCGCGGCAATGGCCGCTAGGACCGAATGCGCCATGGGCGCTGCCTCCTTTGCAGTCGGGGCTTGAAGAAAATCATTGGGCGTGACGGCGCCACCTGTTTCGCGCAGGATGAGCGCCGCCGTCTCGCGGGAAACCCAGGCCGTCTCCAGATTGCAGATTTGCGAAACGGCCCCCTTGGAGAGGCCCGTCCGGCGGGCAAAATCCGCGCGGCTGATCTTGTTACGCTTGAGCCATTCGTCCAGTTTCA
>DATJTB010000226.1:0-9554 GCA_035503795.1 Methylocella sp. | reverse complement strand
GGCGTTCCGGCGCGGTTATGGCGCCTTAACGCGCCAAGTTTCATCCGCTCGGAGAAAAGGAGGCTGGAAATTCGCTATTTTATAAGGCGAAGTCAAGTTGAAAGACCAAAGTCGAGCGCCGCTCCAGTTTGCTCGTCGTCCTCTCCGCAAACGACCCCAACAGAATGCAAAATCTCTTCAAGTGGAAACGCTCCAGCGCGCTTTCCGCTCGAACCGAATCGTTCGAGCGGAAAGAAATCGCGCAAGACCAAGAAGTTGGAGCGAATTCTCGTCGCAAACATCTGTCAACTTTTGCGGAATTCGCTCTAGGACCCGCCGACCCAGAAATCCGCATAAGAACCAAAAAGCCTGTCGAGCCGGCGAGGAAGAGCTTCGTGGTTTGGATCGACCAGGTCCAAAACCTTCGTGATCGGTCTGCGACAGCCTGTCATCATAGAAAAGCTAATATCAAGGATTATTACGCCTTGAAAAGAAGACTCTTCGCGTGAGGAGGCTCTTCGAGAGACGCAGAAAAATTCAAAAAGAAAAATTCTTGAAATGCTAGGCATAAGAGCCGCGTGCCTTGCATCCGGAGAGGAAACATCGAGGCTGGTCCATTCGGCGATTTTCCTGTGGGCTTTTTCAATCAAAGCCTTGCCATTATCGCCATGCCTCTTGTCTACCCGTCGCTCCTCTTCACCACCGGTGCCCCGAAATCGGCAGCCGGAAAACCTCCCGCAAAATCGGACTCATCAATCAATGACGATCAATCTTCTTGAAACCAATGTCAGGCCGGTCCAATCTGGAAAGATCGGCATTCTTCTGGTGAATTTGGGGACTCCGGACGCCCCTAGATTTTGGCCCGTGCGGCGCTTCCTCAAGGAATTCTTGTCCGACCCGCGCGTCGTCAGGCTCCCCCGCTTCCTTTGGTTGCCGATTCTGCATTTGATTGTCTTGACGGTGAGGCCGTTCGGTCTCGCCAAGCGATATGCGGCGATCTGGAATCGGGACACCAACGAAGGCCCGCTGAAGGCGATTACAAGATCGCAAGCCGAGAAACTCACCGCCTGGATCAGGGCGGGCGGCCTGGACCCGAAGTGGCACCATGGAGGAGGCGAAAGGTTTTATATCGCTTGGGCCATGCGCTATGGCAGGCCCAATATCGAAGAAGGCATTGTCGCTCTCAAGGAGAACGGCTGCGCGAGGATCCTGGTCGTGCCCTTATATCCGCAATATGCGGCGGCGGTCACGGCGAGCGTCCATGACAAGGTTTTTGAAGCCTTGCACGGAATGCAGTGGCAGCCGGCGGTGCGCATGGCGCCTTCCTATTACGATGATCCAGCCTACATCGACATCCTCGCCACATCCATTCGGGCCGGCGTGTCCCGTCTCGGCTTTGTTCCCGATACGATCCTGGTTTCCTTTCACGGCTTGCCGAAATCGGAAATCGCCAAAGGCGATCCCTATCACGACCAATGTCTCGAGACATGGCGGCTCCTGCGGGCCGAGCTCGGGCTCAGCGAAGAGAGCTGCCTGATGAGCTTTCAATCGCGTCTCGGCAAAGGCGACTGGTTGCAGCCTTATACGGAAACGGAAGTCAAGCGTCTTGCCAGGGAAGGGACCAAGAGCCTCGTGATCGTGGCACCCGGTTTCGCCGCCGATTGCCTTGAAACCCTTGATGAGCTCGCGCTGGAGAATCGGGCTTTCTTTTTGGAAAATGGCGGCGTGAATTTTGCCGCCCTTTCCTGTCTCAATGACAGCGAGCTTGGGATGATGCTCATTCGCGACCTCGTCACGCGCGAATTGAGCGGCTGGATCTAAGCCATTCATCGCTCAGGCTTGGAGACACCGCTTTCGGTTGCCCCTCATCCTTCGAGGCTCGCTTCGCGAGCACCTCATGATGAGGGTGTGGGCGGCTTCACCCCTCATCTTGAGGTGCACGGATCTCGCCTCTCGCCGAGATCCGCAAAAATGTTTCATGTCGGGCAGGCTCGACATGAAATGCGCTGTCCGATTGTTTGTAGGACACCGTTAAAGGATGGCGCTGGTTTGGGATAGAAAGATCCCGCTTTCGACTAGATGGCGGCGAAGTGTGTCGATCGAATCCTGGTCTCCCATGGCTCGGCAGGCATCCTCGATGATCACGGCTGAAAATCCCTGCCGCAGGGCATCCTCGGCCGAGTAGCGCACGCAGTAATCGAGCGCCAGGCCGACCAGGAACAGGCGATCGAATCCTCGTTCGCGCAGATAGCCGCCAAGGCCGGTGGGTGTCCGACGATCATTCTCAAGAAATGCCGAATAGGAATCGATGTCGATATGGAAGCCCTTGCGCAGGATCAGCTCGGCATGCGGGATGCGCAGATCGGGATGGAGCTTTGCGCCCTCCGTGCCTTGGACGCAATGGTCGGGCCACAGAGTCTCGATCCCGAAGCGGGCCTCAAATGTTTCAAAGGGCTTTCGCCCCTCATGTGCTGAGGCGAAGGAAGAGTGGCCGGGCGGATGCCAGTCCTGAGTCAAAACGACATGAGCGAATTCTCGCGCGAGACAGTTGACCGGCTCGACGATGGCGTCGCCATGTGGCACGGCCAAGCGCCCGCCGGGGCAGAAATCGTTCTGAAGGTCGACAACCAGGAGGATATCGCCCTCAAGAATTTTCATCGGCTTCGTCATGTTGGCTTCGTGAGACAGCCGGTGCTGCCGGCTCGCGCGATCAAATCGGCCGGTCGCCCTGCCGCGTTCCTGCCCGGATTCACAGTGATTCTTAACGGCTATCGATCCAAAATCATCATGATCTGGAGTAGATCGTTTGAAAAGCATGCCGGATTTGCTTCTTCCAGCTATAAGCCTGCGAAGCGCGCTCCTGGCCCAAGAGTTCTCGGCCGGCGACCTTCTTGGCGCGGCTTTGGCGCAGATCAAACGCCTCAATCCAGCCCTCAATGCCATCGTGCAAATGGATGAAGCAGCCGCCTGGTGGGCCGCGGCGGACTCGGATCGGCGCATTGCGCGTGGAGAGGCCCGTCCCCTCGAAGGCCTGCCCGTGACGATCAAGGACTGCTTCGAAACCACCGGGTTGATCACGGCCGTCGGCGCGCCTTCCCTTCGAAACTATCGCCCGACTGAAGATGCACGCGCCGTGGCGCGCCTGCGCCGGGCTGGGGCGATCATTCTCGGCAAAAGCAATGTTCCCATGCTCACCGGGGATTTGGAGACTTTTAACGACGTTTACGGAATAACCCGCAATCCCTGGAATTTGGGTTATTCGCCGGGTGGCTCCTCCGGCGGCGCCGCGGTCGCGGTGGCGACAGGCATGAGCGCTTTCGAGCTTGGTTCCGATCTCGCCGGCTCCATTCGCTGGCCGGCGCAGGCCTGCGGGGTCTTTGGCCTCAAGACGACGTGGGGCCTCGTTTGGACATTCGGCCATATCCCGCCGCTTCCAGATATGCGGCTCGAACGCGATCCGGAGCTTCTCGTCGTCGGGCCTCTGGCGCGCTCGGCGGCCGATCTCGCCATGGCTCTCGATGTGCTGGCCGGTCCTCGCGATCCTACACAGCCGGGGCCCGTCCCGATGCCGCCGCGCAAAGTCGAGCCAAAAGGTCTGCGTGTCGCGGTTTGGATCGACGAGCCACTGGCGGTGACCGATCAGACCGTGGTTGATGCAGTGCAAGAGGCGGCCTCCCGGCTTGAAAAGGCGGGGGCGATCGTTGATCCGAAAGCCCGTCCGGAGTTTTCCTTTGCGGAGGCCTGGGAGATTGCGGCGGTGCTGATCCATGCGCTCATCGGTGCGGGCCTGCCGGAAAAAATCCGTGAGAAGCTCGCCGATCGCAGCCGCGATCTTGTGCCGGGTGATCTCTCTCACCGCACCCTCCAGGCGAGAGGAATGCGCCTTCAACAAGCGGATTTGATCGATCTCGAAATGCGCCGGAAGCGGCTTCAATCAGCCTGGGCTCGCTTTTTTGAACGCATCGACGTCGTTCTGTGTCCGCCGGCGCCGGTTAGTGCGATCCGCCATGATCTCACGCCGAATCTGCATGCCCGAGGGATTGAGGTCAACGGTCAGGAAAGACCCTATTACGACCTGATGTTTTGGGCTTGCCTCGCAACCGGCGCGGGACTGCCCTCTGTCGTAGCGCCGGTCCTCGTTGCGCCGGACGGCTTGCCGCGCGGAGTCCAAATTCTTGCCGCCGCTCATGAGGACAGAACAGCGATCGCTTGTGCGGCCATGTTGGAAGGTTTGGGCCTAGGCTTCAAGGCCCCACCCCTGGCCAACCCATGAAACGGTCAGGATTTTGGTGGGAGGTTTCAGGCAAGGATTCTGCGGCAAGCTTCAGGCCTTGTGTTGATGTTCCTATCCTATCGATCGACTTGCACCGAAAGCGGAGCCTCTCTCGATTCCCCAAGCTGTGCGCTTTGATGCAGCACGCGCCTGGGGATCGGCCATATGAGTGGCGAAACGTCGGCCAAGTATAAGACTGTGATTAATCATCATGACGCGAATTTGATGGTGGTTTTTTCAAAAATTTCGACGAGCGGCGGTTACAAGCCTTTAACCTTCTCCCTAGATGATGCCAACGAGACTGCTCAAAGGGGGACTCTGTGGTCTGCCCCCGAGTTTGATTGGAATTTGAATTATGAAAATGACAAGTGAACAGAAAGCTTCTCAAAGTCATCATGCTCCAAATGGGCCGCGTGACCTTATATCGCGCCTCTATCGCGAGATCGGTATTTCGGCGGTTGCCGCGGCCCTTGAAGCCTCCTCGCGCGAGCCAGAAAAGCCCGTGACGGACCGCAAAGAGATCCCGGCCGTGCTGCGGAATGAAGAAGCGGCGTAACGAGCCGCCAAGATGGCCGCCCGACAGGGATGGACTCATCAAACTGAAGATTGAAAATCCTGCCGCGCTTCGGTAAGGTTTTTTCCATGAAAAAACTGAGCCGACGGCTTTTCTTGCAGTGTGCCGGTGGGCTCGCTTTGGCGGCAGCCGGCACAGGGTCTTATGCTTTCGGCTTTGAGCCGGCGCTTCGCCTCAATATTACGCCTTACGCTTTAAAGCCTCCGGGCTGGCCGTCCGGGTTGACGGTCAGGGCCGTAGTGTTGGCCGATATACACGCCTGCGAGCCTTGGATGCCGGCTTCCCGGATCCGGGGAATTGCCGATCTGGCCAATGCGCTTTCGCCGGATATCATATTCCTGCTTGGCGATTTTGCGGGAGGGCATAACTTCGTCACCGGGCCCGTGATGCCGGATGAGTGGGGCAAGGCGCTTTCCGTCCTCACAGCCCCGCTTGGGGTTTATTCCATCCTTGGCAATCATGATTGGTGGCATGGCCCTTTGCCGAACATGCCACCCGATGGTGCCCAAGGCGTTCGCAGGGCCTTGCGAGCGGCTGGCATCGAGGTCCTCGAAAACCATGCCCTGCACCTCATGAAGGACGGACATGGATTCTGGGTTGCCGGACTCGGTGATCAATTATTTGCGCCCAACGTGCAGGCGGATCTTCCGGGAACTTTGGCGCAAATCACGGATGCCGACCCCGTCATCCTTTTGGCCCATGAGCCGACCATATTCAGGCGGGTGCCGGAGCGAGTCTCATTGACACTCTGCGGTCATACCCATGGAGGCCAGGTCAATCTCCCCATGGTCACCACAAAGCTTTCCATGCGTCACGATCTCAGTGGTCTGCTCTATGGGCATATCGTCGAGAATGACCGGCATCTCATCATTTCGGCGGGGCTCGGAACCTCGATTGTGCCGGTGCGCTTCTTGCGGCCGCCGGAAATCGTTCATTTGACGATCGGCGACGACCTCGTGCCAAGACGACGCGAGCAGCTGGTGGGTTTCCGGCAGCCGTCCACAGTGGCAAAGTTGCTGATCGACTGACGACCGAAGAGTGAGCTTTCGCTTATTTCGCCCCGGGTTCCGCGCCCATCTGTTCGTGACGGGTGACACCTGCGATCGCGGGGTTTTGGGCGCTTCATCGGGTCGTCGCATGATGGCGCGTGTCTGGCGGCCGAATTAGCCGCGCGGGCTCGATCAGCGCAGTCAGGGGAGGAGCAAAGGATATATTGTCATGGTTGACAATATATTTGGCTATTTTTGTGCCTTTTGCCTCATACTCCATATCAAGACCTCAAGGGATGAATTTGTTGCCTAAATTTGGGCAGCTTAAGGATGGCTTGATGTCGTCCTTCGAGGGTTGTCGGTTTAGGGGGGATCAATCAAGGGACGTCCGTTACGCTGTCCAGATCGTTGCCTTGTGTCTGCTGTCGCTCGTGCAACTACTTACAATGTCATCTCAAACGATGGCCGCTGATGCGCTCTTTGATCAGCCGCGGATCACCGCTGCGATCAACGAAACAGACTTGGTCCGCATCCCAAACAACGTCTAGGCTTTCAACACCGCAAACGGTCGTGGCGTCATCGCGGATGATGTCCCGCTGGAGCATCTGCAACTCCAGTTACAGCGCTCCGCCGCGCAACAGCAGGCGGTCGACGCCTTTATCGATGCATGACCCGAAGGCGCCAGAGTTTCACAAGTGGCTATCGGCTCAAGAATTCGGCGCCCGTTTCGGCGTGGCAACTTCCGATCTCGAAACCTTGCAGCGCTGGCTCGCTGGGCATGGCTTCCAGGTCAATTATGTCTATCCCAGCCGAATGATCATCGATTTTTCCGGGACGGCCGGACTGGTCAAGGTGGCATTCCACACCAAGATTCATCGGCTGGAGGTGAATGGCGTCGCCCATATCGCCAATGCCAGCGACCCTTCCATCCCCGCGGCTCTCCGGCCGATGGTCGCGGGTGTCATTTCGCTGACCGATTTCAGAGGGCATCCGAAGCATAAACCCAGGTCCAAATATACGGGAACCACAGAATGCAACGGCCCATGTTATATAGTAACCCAGAGCGATCTCGCGATCATCTATAATTTCAATCAGCTGTTTGAGGCGGCGGTACCCATTACCGGCAAAGGGCAGACGATCGCCGTCGTGGAGGATTCTGACCTTTACGATAACAAGGATTGGACTGATTTTCGCGACGCTTTTGGGCTGTCGAAATATCAGAATGGCTCGCTGGAAATCGTGCATCCCGCACCCGCAGGCGGTACGGCTTGTGTGGACCCCGGGGATCCCGTCGTCGACCAGGATGGCACTCAGCTGTTCGACGACGACGAGGCGACGATCGACGCGGAATGGGCCAGCGCCGCCGCGCCCGACGCCACGCTTCTTGTCGCGACCTGCCAAGCGACGCAAACAACGGATGGTGTGCACCTTGCGATCGAGAACCTTGTGAATGGTGATCAACCACCGCTCATCATCAGCATCAGTTACGGCGCCTGCGAAGCCTCAATGCCCGAGACGCTCCGCATCGCCTTCGACACTCTTTACCAGCAAGCCGTGGCGGAAGGCATATCCGTTTTCGTCGCGGCGGGCGATACGGGGCCTGAAAGCTGCGTCGAAGATCTCAACTTCCCTTACACGGCCTCAGAGGCGACAGGACGAGGTGTCGATGGTTGGGTATCGACGCCTCACGACGTCGCGGTTGGCGGGACCGATTTCGGCGATACATATGCGAATACCAATTCGGTCTATTGGGCAAGCAGCTCCGTTGCACCCTGGGGCTCGGCCAAGTCTTACATCCCTGAAATTCCGTGGAACGATACCTGCGCCAGTACGCTGACCGCAGCCTATTATGGTTTCCCGCTGACCTACGGTTTGACCGGCTTTTGCAACAGCCAGAAAGCACACAAATTGAAGAACCAGCAGATCTTGCAGCCCATCACGGGAACCAACGGCGGGCCGAGCAGTTGCGCGACGGGCGATCCAACGCTCGGCACGTGCAAGGGCTATCCTAAACCGCGCTGGCAGCATGGCGTTATCGGTATCCCCAAGGATGGCGTCCGTGACGTCCCGGATGTTTCCATCTTCGCGTCGGACGGAACCGTGTGGAATCAATCCTATGCCCTCTGTTATTCCGATCCGCGCACCTATGGTGTGCCGTGCAATGGCAATCCGGGAAAATGGGCGGGGCCGGGCAACGGTGGCACCTCTTTTTCAGCGCCGATCGTGGCCGGGATCCAGGCCCTGATCAACCAGAAGATGAACGGAGAGGCGCAAGGAAACCCCAATTATGTTTATTACAGATTGGCGGCCCAGGAATATGGCGCGAACGGTTTTTCCGCGGGCTCTTCCACTAAGGGCAACATGATCTCGCGGTCTTGCGTCTTTTACGACATCACGCTGGGCGACAACGATATGGATTGCGCGAACGCGATTGACTGTTACAGGCCATCCGGCGCCATCGGGGTTGAGTCGACCTCGGATAGCAACTACGTGCCGACCTACCTTGCAACCACCGGCTATGACTTTACGAGCGGAATCGGCACCATCAATGCCGCGAACCTGGTCAACAGCTGGGCGACCTGCCTCTCCGAGTGAATTTGCGAAGTCTTATTTCGTCCTTGCAACAAGTCCATTATTATTATTGAGAAGAGGCTTGGAATGCTGCCCTTGAAAATGGGCCAAAAAGCCGGCTGCTCCTCCCAGCGGAAGCGGCGGACTTAGCCGCATTCCAAGTTGAGTTGTTATACGCCTGCCACCTGGCGTTTGTCGCGTTGACGGCAGGCTGCACGCAGACGTTCTCGCAGCCACATGTGCGCCTGATCTTTTTCCTGACGGGGATGCCACAGCATCATCAAGTGGTAGCGCGGCAGGTCGATTGGGATCGGCAGAATTTTGAGCGGCGCCAGCTGTATGAACTTCTCTGCCATTCTCTGAGGCAGACAGAGCAGAAAGTCCGTTTTTTCAAGAATCCATGGCGTCGTCAAGAAATTCGGCAGGACGATGGATACGTCTCTATGCAAGCCAAGTTTGGCAAGACAGTCATCGATGAGGCCTGTTCCCGCTTCACGCCACGTTATGAGCATGTGCTTGCATTCCAGAAATTGTTCTAGGGTTATGTCGTTGCCCGGGACCGTGGTGTTGCGTTGCCTCGTCAGGCAAACAATGTTCTCGCGCATCAGCGTGTCCGAGTGGATGTGCGGCGTATCGCCGAATATTGCGTCGAAGCCAATCGCCAGATCGATATTCTTTTCCTCGAGAGCTATGTGGAGTGGTCCAGTTATTGGCGGCCGAACATGCACCTCGGTGTTGGGGGCGGCGAGTGCCATCCCCTCCGCAAGCGTCGGCAGCAATGTGAACACGACATAATCGCTCGTGGCGATCACAAAACGGCGGTGGCTTGTCGCCGGATCAAACTCGGGAGGGGGTTGGACGATCCTTTCGATCACCCGAAGAACCGCGACAGTCGGATCCAGCAGTGCAAGCGCGCGTGCCGTAGGAACCATGCCGGACGACGACTTCACAAGTATCGGATCGTCGAGTTGGCTGCGGAGTTTGCGCAGGACGTGACTCATCGCCGGCTGGCTGATGCATAATTTGTTCGCAGCGCGCGACACGCTTCTCTCCTCGACGAGAGCTTTCAACGCCAATAACAGATTGAGGTCGAAAGTCCTGATATTGACCATCCTGGCGTTTCCCTTTCGGACCGCGTCGTGGACTTCCACTCGACGAAACCACAGCT
>DATJTB010000225.1:0-4028 GCA_035503795.1 Methylocella sp. | reverse complement strand
CCGTTGGGATTTTCATCCTCGGCTTCGCTGTTCGGGCGCCAACTTCGGGCTTGAACGTCCACCTGCCTATATGACCAATTTTTGGCACGATTCCTCTTGTCTCGCGGCCACGGGGCGTGCGACGCCTTGTATGGTTTTCGGCCCCAATCGGACAAAAATGTTTCACGTGAAACATTTTTGTCCGATTGATTTGACCGTCGTTGAGCATTTTCAAGCGCGTCCCGCCACGCGATCGCTCGCCAAAAGCACCCCGCCGCTGTAAATAGGCGCCAAAGGCGGTCCCATGTCCCTCGAAACCCCCGAAACCAAAGCCGACATTCTTGTCGCCGGCGCCGGCGCCGCCGGGCTTTCCGCCGCGATCGCGCTGGCGCAGGCCGGTTTTTCCGTCACCTGTGTCGGCGAGATCGACGGGCGCGCCAACGGGCGCACGGTCGCTCTGTTCGAGGCCTCGCTGCGTTTTTACCGCGCGCTCGGGGTCTGGCCGCATTTTCGCGGGAAGACGGCGCCGCTTGCCCAAATCACCATGATCGATGTGACCGGCGCCCGCATATCCGCCCCCACTGTTTCTTTCGCCGCGCGGGAAATCGGCCTTGCCGCCTTTGGCCAGAATATCGAAAACGATGTTCTCACCGAAGGCTTGGGCGAGATCGCACGGCAGACACCCAATCTCGCCCTTCGACGCGGGAGGATCGGCGAGATCCGCTCGGGACCGAACGAGATCGAAGCCGAACTCACCGACGGTTCCCGCATCAAGGCTTTGCTCATCGCCGCCGCCGACGGCCGCAACTCGCTTGGCCGGCGCGAGGCGGGTATTGGCACACGGAGCTGGACCTATCCGCAAACCGCTTTCACCGCGCTTTTGTCGCATGAGCGGCCGCACCGCAATATCTCGACCGAGTTTCATACGCGCTCCGGCCCTTGCACGCTGGTGCCTCTGCGCCCGATCGAAGGCCGTCCGCACCGTTCAAGCCTTGTGTGGCTGATGACGGCACAAGAAGCCGAGCGGCGCAAGACTCTGTCAGGCGAGGAGCTTGCCGAAGAGCTTGAGGACCAAATCGGCGCGCTGCTGGGACGGATCGAATTGGAAGAGGCGCGCGGCTTCTTCCCAATGGCGGGCATGAGCGTCGAGCGGCTCACCGGTCAGCGGATCCTGCTCCTCGGCGAGGCGGCCCATATTTTCCCGCCGCTCGCCGCGCAGGGCTTGAATCTCAGCCTCAGGGATTGCGCGGCGCTCGTCGAAGTGCTGGAGGATGCGCGTGCGCTCGGCGAGGATTTGGGTTCGCAAAGGACACTGAAGGACTATGAGACGGCGCGGCGCGGCGATATCTTCCTGCGCACCCATGGCATCGATCTTCTCAACCGCTCGCTCCTTTGGGATCTCTTCCCCGTCGATGTTCTGCGAGGCGCTGGGATGCTCGCCTTCTCGGCGATCGGCCCGCTGCGCCGCGCCCTGATGCGGGAAGGCGTGCTGCCGCACAGCGGTCTGCCTCGCCTGATGCAGGAACGCATACGCCATGATCTGATTCATGATGGCGCAACCAGCCGCCAAGCCTTGCCGCACCGAGGTAACCCGTGAAGATCGCCACCTGGAACGTCAATTCGGTGCGCCAGCGCTGCGAGCATTTGCTGCGCTATCTGCGCGACGCCAAGCCGGACGTCCTCTGCCTGCAGGAGATCAAATGCGTCAATGAAGCCTTTCCCTATGCCGAGGTCGAGGCGGAAGGCTATCAGGCCGCCGTGCATGGTCAGAAGGGTTTCAATGGCGTCGCGATTCTCGCCAAGGCACCGATCGAAGTCGCCCGCGGCCTGCCCGGCGATCCGCAGGATGAGCAGGCCCGCTATATCGAGGCGATCGTCCCCTATGCCGAAACCGTCGTCCGCGTCGCCTCGATCTATCTGCCGAACGGCAATCCGCCGAACACCGACAAATATGATTATAAGCTCGCCTTCATGGACCGGCTCATCCAGCACGCCAAGGATTTGCTGGCGCTCGAGGAGCCGCTGGTCCTTGCTGGCGATTACAATGTGATCCCGGAACCGCGCGATGCCGCCGATCCTGCGGCCTGGGAGGGTGATGCGCTCTATCTGCCGCAGACGCGGGCGCGCTTTCGCACCCTCCTCAATCTCGGACTGACCGATGCCCTGCGGGCGACGAGCGATTCGGGCTCGCTTTACACATTCTGGGATTACCAGGCCGGCGCCTGGCAAAAGAACAAGGGTATCAGGATCGATCATCTCTTGTTGTCGCCAGTTGGCGCGGACCGACTCATGGAAGTGACGATCGACAAACAACGCCGGGCTGAGGACAAGCCATCGGATCATGTGCCGGTTGAAATTCTGTTGGCTTAAGCCGGAGATTCAAATCGGTCGAGGATGCGGCAGGGGCGGGCGACCCCACCGTTCAGGCGGTGAGATCCAAAATCATCGTGATCTAATAGTGCGGCCGCGTGAGCCCGGCACGGGTCAGGGCGGCTTCTTGCCGTCCCAGCAAGGCGGTGGCGGAAAATGCGCCCATGGTCTCATGGAAGAGTTTGTAGAAATTCAAACGCGCGTCGAGATGAAGAAAAGCGCCGCCAAGGCCGAGCGCCGCCCGGTCCATGAAGACGAATTCGCGCGGCACCAGCACGGGACCATATTTCCGCAGGGCCTGATGGACGGTGTATGCCTCCCTGCGCCCATAGAGCCTCGGCGCGACGCCATCGGCGACGCTGCGCACCCGGTCGTCCAGCATCGGCGCATAGATGAACCGCGCCCAGATATTCAAGGTCTCGGCGAGCGCTCGGTTGAGGCCGCGGAACCCCCAGCTTTCATAGGCGTGGAAGGTGCGGTCGAAATCGTGATGCAGCAGGCCTTCATAGAGATCGACCACGCCGCCGATGAAGGGTGCGGCGAAGATCCTGATGCAGCCGTAGTCCAGGAGGTTGATACCGCATGCATCATTCCCATCCTTTCCACCGAACACCGTATAATTGCCGAGATGCGGATCGCCGTGAATGACGCCATATCGGCTGAGCGGCACCCACCAAGCCTTGAACATCGCTGTTGCGATGCGGTTGCGTAAGGATTGGGGTGCATTTTTGAAGGCGAGCAGCTTGGCACCTTCTAGCCAATCGAGGGTCAAAAGCCGCGCAGTCGATAGATGACTCCAAACGCGCGGCACCCGCACGTCCATCGTGTCGCCGAGCATCTCCTGATACAATGCGGCATGGCGGGCTTCGCGGCCGTAATCGAGCTCCTCGCGGACCCGGTCTCCGATTTCCTTGACCATTTCCGTGGTGTCGATGACCGGCTTCAACCGCCGGTGCAAGGCAAAGATGAGGTCGAGCTGCCGCAAATCCGCTTCGACAGCCGACGCCATGTCCGGATATTGCAGCTTGCAGGCTAGCTTTTCGCCGCCCTGGGCGCTGGCCTTATGCACCTGGCCGAGCGAGGCCGCGGCGGCGGGATGAAGATCGAAGGCGGCGAAGCGCGATCGCCACTCCGGCCCAAGCTCGGCCTGCATCCGCCGCCGTGCGAAAGTCGCGCCCATCGGGGGCGCCTCGCTCTGCAGCTTCTGCAATTCTTCGGCATATTCGGGCGGCAAAAGATCGGGGATGGTTGCCATCATCTGGGCGACCTTCATCATCGGGCCCTTGAGGCTCCCCAACGCCTTCGCCAAAGCGGCGGCGCGCGCGGCTGGGTCATTCGCGCCAAGGAGGCGGGCGCCCGCCAAGCGGGCTGCCACGGAGCTGGCGCTGGCACCGACCCGCGCATAGCGGGCCGCCCGGGCTACGAAGCGGTCGCTTTCCTCATCTTGCTTGTTCAAAGTCCAAACCTACCTCACGCAGATGAAATAGAGTGGAGAATCAGCCTCTCATGGCTGTCGGCCATCTCAAAATCAAGGCCTATGCCAAGACCGGCGTGGTCGAGACGACGGAAAATGACCGCATCGATCCCGACGATGGCTCGCCTCAAGCCTTGTTTCAACTCAACTTCTATGTGTTTCGTATGAAGGGCCGGTCTCACGTGATCTTGAAGCAAGCGCAAAC
>DATJTB010000224.1:0-9825 GCA_035503795.1 Methylocella sp. | reverse complement strand
GTCGGCGTTGACATTTCGGGACCCATGCTGCGCAAGGCACGCGCGCGAGTCACCGAACTCGGCCTCCATCAGGTCGAGGGGCTCGCCGTCATGGACGCGGAACACATGGCCTTTCCAAACGAATCTTTCGACGTCATTGTCGCCCAATATGTAATCACGACCGTTTCTAACCCGGAGGGCACGCTCGATGAATTCGCCCGCGTGTTGAAACCGGGTGGTGAAATTGTCCTGATCACGCGAGTGGGTGCGGATAACGGCCCGCGCGCCCTGTTTGAAAAGACCTTCACGCCTTTGACACATCAACTTGGCTGGCGGCTACAATTTCCTTGGGCCCGTTATGAGCGCTGGGCCGAGCGGCCGCATGGCATGAAGCTCGTCGAGCGCCGCCCGATGCCGCCCTTTGGTCATTTCTCACTCGTCCGCTTCGTCAAAGCCCCCAAAGCCGCCGCTGCGCAGGAGGCGCTTCTGGAAGAAGCGGCGATCAACTGAAACCTGCCATTGCCGCTCTCGCGAGTCTGCGGCAATAATTAGTCCCGCCACCCGTTAGCCCACCACAAAAGAGCGCAGCGCGTGAGTGTCATTCCTGGATGCAAGGACCGTAAAAGGACCATAAAGAGAGAGGTAGAGGGAGATGGAGGAATTTCTGCAGCTTCTCAGAACTCAGCGATGGGACGATCATCGCTATTACCATCATAGTCGGATCAACCAGTCGTTGCATTTCGTCAGCGCAGTCAGTTTCGTCTACGCCTATGTGATCGTCTTCACCAACCCAGTCGCAGCGGTCCTTGCTGGCTGGCTTGCCGCGATGACGTCGAGGCAGATCGGCCACTTCTTCTTCGAGCCCAAGGGCTATGACGAGGTCAATCAGGCGACTCATGAATACAAGGAAGAAATCAAGGTCGGCTACAATCTACGCCGCAAGGTCGTCTTGATGTCGATTTGGGCCTTGTCCCCTCTCGTGCTCTTGTTCGACCCGACCCTGTTTGGCATTTTCAGCCCGCCGCGCGATGCAACCTTCATCCAGAAAGTGGCCCTCATGTGGCTCATTATCGCGGGTGGCGGTCTTCTCTACCGGACGGTTCAGCTCTTCTTCATCAAGGACGTCATGACTGGGCTGGCCTGGATGACGAAAATCCTGACTGACCCGTATAATGACATCAGGCTCTACCACATGGCGCCGCTCCATTTGCTGCGCGGCGAATTGTTCGACGCCATGACACCGGAACATTATCCGGCGCGCGCACGCGCACGCATCAGGCCGCGGATCCGCTTCAGGCGGTGAGAGATGATTTCTTTCAGAATCTGCCGTCGGATCGCCCGATCGCTGGCGGCAGATTCAAACCACCAGCCATCCTCCTTCATGGCCTTGGCGGCGGCGGTAAATGCAGTCACCACCGCTTCAAAATCCGCTTCGCTGTAATTCAGGCTGAAGATGAGCCGCCCGGTGCCTATCCAGCTCAGGGCGAGCCCCTCGGCGCGCAGGTAATACTGAAACATCCAATTATACCGCGAAGGTTTTGTATAGAGGACGCTCCAGATCGAGGACAGGTTTTGAACCTCGACCGGCACATCCGCCTCGCGAAGGGCATGGTTCATCGCAGCCGCTCGGGCGTTCCATAGGCCATCGAGATCGCCATAAAGAGCTGCGATCTCGGGTTGCTCGAGCGCTCTCAGAAAGGCTGCCATGGCGCCCATCACATAGGGATGGGCATTGAAGGTCCCGCGGGCAAAGCAAATGTCGGCCGGACGGTCGTCCCGATAGCGCTTCATCAAATCCTTGCGACCGCAGAGCACGCCGACCGGCAGGCCGCCACCCAGCGTCTTGCCATAGGTGACCATATCGGCCCTGACGCCGAAATATTCTTGCGCGCCGCCCATCGCCACACGAAATCCGACAAATACCTCGTCAAAAATCAGCACGATATTTCGCGCCGTGCAAACCTCGCGCAGCCTCTTGAGCCAGGCCGCATAGGCCTCCTTGTCAAACCTTGCGGCGCGCGAGGAGTCGGTCAGCGATCCGTCGGACGGCGCACCCGCGTTAGGATGGAGCGCCTGCAGCGGGTTCACCAGCACGCAGGCAATGTCCCTTCGGACCTCCAGCACGCGCAGACTATCCTGCGACATGTCCTTCAGCGTATAAGTCTGCGGCGCCGGCGCGGGATTGCCGATGCCCGGCTGCACGTCGCCCCACCACCCATGATAGGCGCCGCTGAACCGCACCAGCTGCGACCGGCCCGTGTGATAACGGGCGAGCCGCACCGCTTGCATGACCGCCTCGGTGCCGGACATATGGAAGGAACACTCGTCAAGGCCGGAAATCGCCTTGAGCCGCGCGACGTTATAAGCAACAACCGGATGATAGGCTCCCAGCACCGGTCCGAGCGCACCGGCCGTCTCTTCGGCTTTCCTTATGCAGCTTTTGTAGAAATCATAGCCCAGCAGATTAACGCCATACGAACCAGTGAGATCATAATAACGATTGCCATCGAGATCGGTCAGCATCACCCCGTCCGAGGCTTTGAGAAAAGCACCCACCGGCAGATGACGGGAAACAAGACCACGGAACTGGAACGGCACCCGATAAGCTTTGGTGAATTGCAGGTCCGAAATCGTCGCCTCGACCTCCGTCGTCAAGCGATTCGTTTCGGAGAACCGTTGGTGATAGAGCTTGGAAAGACGCCAAAAACTAGCGGTGCGGCGCGCCGCAATCTCTGCCGGTGGCTCGTCGCAGCGGAAAAACTGCGTCTCGTCATATTCATAAAAGGGGATCAACCCGGCAATCCGCCGGGCAATCCGCGGATGCCCCGTCAGGGAGCGATGCTTGGCCTTTGATAAAAGCAGCCGCTGGCGCAGCTTGGCCGACAACGCAAGACTGCCCCCCACGCCAAGGGCGGAAAGGATCACCAAACGATAAGACATATCCATGAACGCTGGCTAAAGGGATGAAATGACCGTCTCATGACAATTCGAAGCTTGATCGCCAAAGTCGCCCATCAGGAAGAGTTGAATTTCCTTCTGACCAACCGCATTCCGCGCCGCCTCGCCACACAATTCATGGGCTGGTTCAGCCGCATCGAGCAGCCTTTGATCCGCGATCCGTCGATCTTCATCTGGCGGCTTTTTTGCGATGTCAATCTCGCCGAAGCCAAGGGCAGCCATTTCAAAAGCCTGCATGATTGTTTCATCCGTGAGCTGAAGCCCGGCGCCCGGCCGATCGAAGCCGACCGCCGGATCCTGGTCAGCCCCTGCGATGCGATCATCGGCTCCTGCGGCATGATCAAGGACAAGGAGCTTTTGCAGATCAAGGGATTTCCCTACAGCCTGAACGATCTCTTGGGTGAGAATGACCTCATCCGCGATTTCCACAATGGGCGGTATGTCACGCTGCGCTTGACGGCCGGTATGTATCATCGTTTCCATGCACCGCACGACGGGCTGGTCGAAGAGGTCGCCTATATCTATGGCGACACCTTTAATGTGAATCCGATCGCGCTCAAGAGAATCGAGAAGCTCTATTGCAGGAATGAACGCGCCGCAATCCGGATGCGCCTGGCTGACGGCGCGACGATCGCGCTCGTGCCGGTTGCCGCCGTTCTTGTTGCCGGCATCAAGCTGCCCTTCCTCAAGCAGCCGCTCCCGCGCGGTTCCAAGACTTGGCAGATCCTGCCTTGTAAAGCCTCCTTTTGCAAGGGTGAGGAGATGGGCTGGTTCGAGCACGGCTCGACCATCATCGTCCTGGCGCCCGACGGCTTTTCACTCAGCACTCGTCTCAGTGAAGGCCGCCGCATACTCATGGGGGAAAGTCTGCTACATCTACCGGACGCAAGATGATGCGAACCTCATTGCGGGAAATCCGTCATTGAGGAGCCAACGGGTTCGCTTCGCCCGCCAGATGACCGGCTCCGACAAGCCATTAGATCATGTAGCGATTCTCGTAAATTAGAGCGGGATGCGAGCGCCCCTGGACATTGAAATTGAGATGCTGCTTCAGGATTTTCGAATGTGGGATGCAAATTCATCTAGCACGGGCCTGCCAGGAGGTGATGGCGTCTTCGATCGCGCTACGTCCTGAAGGCCCCTTTTCGAATGTCAGTTTGGCGATCCGCCCATTGGCCAGAACCATGGGGATGTCGAACCATTCGCGCGCCCGCAGAAGATCAAGATTGGCCGCCTCCGCATCGCCCCGGCTGAGGCCGATGAGAAAGGCATTCTCCATCACGGGCACGGTGATCCCACGCAGGGAATCGCCCGTAGGGGTATCCTCCTTGCGCATCTGCACCACGCTGATCTGCTTGATATTGGTAAGCGGACTGCCGGGGCTTGCGGTGAACTGCAGCTTGATCGTATGGGACGCCGGCAGGGTTGAGTCGAAGTTCTTCTGAATGGTCATTTCCACCTGCAGGCCGTCGTCCGCGATATCGACACTCGCCCGCACCGCCGTGCTTAGCGTCTGATCAGGCCCGTTGCTGACATTCTCAACCCGCCAGACCACCGTGCCGAGATCGGTCTTGACTTTGGAGGGCTCACCCGGCGCCTCGATCAGCAAGGCCGCGCGGCGGGCGACGGGCAGGACTGGGTTGGCCTCTTGCAGCGCGCCCTGGACCGCTTGATTCGGCTCCGGTGTTGTGGAAGGCGCCGATCCCGAGGGGGTCGCCGTGCCGGTGCCAGCCCCGACCCGGTCGGCGATCTTGCCGCTGGTGCTGCCCTCACCCGCGCCTTGCGCCGCGTCAGGCTGCGGGCGGACGAGGTCCTCGGGCCGGTCACGCAGGCGATAGGCGGCGATCGCCACCAGTGCAACAATGATGGCGGCGACCGCGGCGACGATGATGATGCGGCGGGCCGGGCCGCCGCCCGCCTGCTCTTCGTAGGCTCTCGCATCCGCTCCCTCGGCGGCTGGGTCCTGCCATTGTGATGAACTCTCATCGACTTCCGCGTTCGGGACAAATGCATCTGAACTGCCGGCCTCAACCGGTGAACCATAGTCGAGAGAGTCGGCACCTTGGCTTGGCGCTTCAGACGGTAGCCCGAGGCTTTTCGTCTGCGGCCGGCCCATCAGCGGCTCGCGGCGGATTTTGAGCGGCGGCGTCGGACGGTGAGCGCGGGCAAAAATTGTTTTGCGCCTGGCCTGCGGCGGTTCTTCCGGAAGCGGCGCAGGCCCGGAATATGGCTCGGCCCCACCTTCAGCCAATGGTGTGTCCTGCACTTGTCTTGGTGGTAGCTCCGGTTCTTCGATCTCCACCTCTGGCAGTGGGCCAAGGCGCACCATCAGCTCCGTTTCCAGCTGGGCGACGGCCCGCTCCAAAGCCTGCGCCTCGCGCTCGATGACATCGTCCCCAACGGGCGGATCGAGATTGCGCAAC
Organism: Methylocella sp.; assembly: GCA_035503795.1. Taxonomy (GTDB): domain Bacteria; phylum Pseudomonadota; class Alphaproteobacteria; order Rhizobiales; family Beijerinckiaceae; genus Methylocapsa. The sequence goes on along the minus strand of DATJTB010000224.1, from coordinate 4,465 downwards.
TGGTTGAGCAAAGCCCGGCGTGCCCGCTCGTAAATGGCTTGGCGGGCTTCGGCGGTCGGCTCCGTCAGGCCGGCAATGGCCTTGGAAAGCAACGGGTAATAATCAGCCATGCCGCGTTGAGAGCATTTGAGCAGCTTTGCGTCAACCCATTACCGAAATTTGCCACAACGGTGTCATTCAATCGCGGAATGGGTTGGTGACGAGGATTGTATCCGCCCGCTCCGGGCTCGTCGAGAGCAGCGCGACCGGCGCCTCAATCAGCTCCTCGATCCGTCGGACATATTTGATCGCCTGCGCGGGCAGCGCCGCCCAGGAGCGCGCTCCCGCCGTAGTGCCCCGCCAACCTTCGATCGTCTCATAGACGGGCACAACGCGCGCCTGCGCCGCCTGGCTCGCCGGCAGGCGGCCGATGCGCTCGCCATCGAGCTCATAGGCAACGCAGACCTTGATCTCGTCGAACCCATCCAGAATATCGAGCTTGGTCAGCGCAATTCCGTCGATCCCCGAGGTCTTGACCGCTTGCCGCACGAGCACCGCATCGAACCAGCCGCAGCGCCGCCGCCTTCCCGTGACCGTGCCGAATTCACGGCCCCGATCGCCGAGAGTCTCCCCGATCCCGTCGGTCAGTTCGGTCGGGAATGGTCCGCCGCCGACCCGTGTCGTGTAGGCCTTGGCGATGCCGAGCACATAGCCGATCGCCCCTGGCCCGAGCCCCGAGCCCGTCGCAGCATTGGCGGCGGCGGTATTCGAGGAGGTCACGAACGGATAGGTCCCATGGTCGACATCGAGCAGCACACCCTGCGCACCCTCGAACAGAATGCGCTTGCCGGCGCGGCGCGCCGCGTCGAGAATTTCCCAAGTTGCATCCATGAAGGGCAAGATTTTGCCGGCGACGCTTTCAAGCTCGGCGCGGATCGCCTCGGGGCGCACCGGCTCGAGCCCGAGACCACGCCGCAGCGGCTCGTGATGGGCAAGGAGCCGGGCAATTTTCTGATCAAGCGTTAAAGGCTCGTCCAAATCCATCAAACGGATCGCACGGCGCCCCACTTTGTCTTCATAAGCGGGTCCGATCCCGCGCTTGGTCGTGCCGATCTTCAACGCCTCAAGGCTCGCCTGCTCGCGATGCGCGTCGAGCTCTCGGTGCAGGCTCAGGATCAAGGGCACATTCTCGGCGATCTTCAGATTGTCGGGTGTGATCGAGATGCCTTGGCCGGCAAGGGTTGCGATCTCCGCAACGAAATGATGCGGATCAAGGACGACGCCGTTGCCGATGATCGACAATTTGTTGGGCCGGACAATGCCCGAAGGCAGAAGATTGAGCTTATAGGTCTGGTTGCCGATGACGAGCGTATGGCCAGCATTGTGGCCACCCTGGAAGCGCACCACAATGTCGGCCTCGAGCGACAGCCAATCGACGATCTTGCCCTTGCCTTCATCGCCCCATTGGGCACCAACCACCACCACATTCGCCATCTATCGAACAGCCTTCCTCTCACTTCGGAGCTTGCGAGCGAGCGTCTCACCCTCATGCTTCGCGGCGCCCAGTTGCGCGGGCTCCTGAGCATGATGGGGGTGTGGTACTCTTAAACCCCTCATCAAGCCCGATATGAAACGAGCCCGTCTCGAAGGATGAGGGGCCGCGAGCGCCGCATTCCAAGAATCATCCGACAATAAAAAGCCCGGCGCAAACGGGCTGCACCGGGTCCATTGCCGCCATGACCTACACGCTTCGCCGCCCAGAGTAAAGCGCCTGGCGCATGTTGAGCACAGCTCAGAGGTGTTCGCCGCCATGTCTTCCCAACTGCAAGCGATCCCGGTGCCGATTCCAATCTAGAGCACGATCGAACGAAAATCGGCGCCCACTCATAGCCTCAAGGTTAAGCTCTCCACCTCATGCAACGCCATTCACGCCAACGTGCGCGGTGCGCGATAGGTGGCGTTGCCAAACATCCCGGCGAAGCTTCATCAGAGACGCAAGATGGAGAAGCACCGAGACCGGCACAAGAAAGACCGGAATCATAACCAGCGGGAATTGGCTGACAAGCTCGCTTGGCCGATGAAAGGCTAAGGATTGGAAAGCCGACGGAGAGGTCAGAAATCCCATGGTCACGGCGATGATGAGATCGGCTATGCCGAAGAGATTCCACATCAAGACCAGATCGACATTCTGGTTTGGACTCCGCGCATAAGCAACCGCGACCACTGGCGCAAGAACGCCTACAAGCACATCACCGAGGCCCGCCGGCCAAGCGAACAATCCCGGCAGCCTGCCTGCCGCGTAAAGAATGAGGAAGATTGCGCCCAGCACGCGATAAAGCTGAACCTGGATCAGCCATTGTTGAGGGATCGCGTCAATGACTCGCGCAAGGCGCGCTGACCGCCAAATGAGGACACCGCCGATCAAGATAGGCGATACAATGCCATATTGAATCGTCGGAATTCTTCCATAGTCGACACGAAAGAAATCGAACCGGGCTAACGTGCTGCTCAAAAGAAACCATCCCACGAGCGATATAGCCGCTAAAGCCACGGCCGCAGCACGCTCGCGGATTGCCCAGCCAGCGTTGTGAAGCGCGCTATTCAATCCAAGGAAAAGCATGGCCATCATGCCGATAGCGCCGATATTGACATAGTAAACAAGATAGGCCGGAGTGATCATGACATACCTCCATAGGAAGGGAAACCAATCCACGCTGTATGGCTGCGAGCGCAGCTGATGTCAGGTTTCGCGAGCCATTAACTACAAAAAAAATAGTGACATGTCAATAAATAGTTTATTGCAAAAATGCATCAACCCGCTATGTTTGACCCATGACCGAGGAATATGATCAAGAGTGCCCAGTGGCAAAAGCCCTTGATGTGGTGGGCGAGAAATGGTCACTTCTCATCCTCCGGGATTTGTTCCGCAAGGGCCCCTTGCGGTTTCAGGATCTTGCGGACGGGCTTAAAGGCGTAGCACCTAATACGCTGTCCTTACGGCTCAAGACGCTTGAAAAGCAAAGCGTGATCACAACGCGCCTTTATGAGAAACATCCACCCAGATTTGAATATTTTCTCACCGAGAAGGGCCAAGCCCTCGGACCGGTGCTCAAGGCCCTGCAAAAATGGGGTGAAAATTACGGCTGAGGGGGCGGTCGCGCCTCACCTATCTAGCGCGCTTATCGCTCGAACGGAATCGTTCGAGCGATTAGAAATCACGCAAGATCAAGACGTTGAAGCGAATTCTCGTCGCAAAAGTCTGTCAACTTTTGCGGAATTCGCTGTAGATCGGGATGAGCAAAAGTGTGACGCGGTTTTGCGCTCGTATCCCGCTCTAAATTATGAGAATTTTGGATCGGTTCGATCCAAAATCATCGTAATCTTGCGAACGCGCGTGTTGCATTAAAATAGCGGCAAACGACGCGTCTTGCGCTTCAATCCGCTGCTTCAAAGCCCGAGGTCGCTCAGACCCGCGTGGTCATCCGGGCGGCGGCCCAAGGGCCAATGATATTGGCGCTCTTCTTCCATGATCGGCAGATCGTTGATGCTGGCAAGCCGCAGCCGCACCAAGCCATCGGCGTCGAACTCCCAATTCTCATTGCCGTGGCTTCGATACCATTGGCCGCTGTCGTCATGCCACTCATAGGCGAAGCACACGGCTATGCGATGATCATGGAAGGCAAAGACTTCCTTGATCAGCCGATAATCGAGCTCATGCGCCCATTTGCGGGTGAGGAATGCCATGATCGACGCATGGCCCTGAAGAAATTCGGTGCGGTTGCGCCAGCGGCAGACTTGCGAATAGGCCGTGACCACTTGCGCAGGATCGCGGCTGTTCCAGAGATCCTCGGCCAATCGCACCTTTTGCGCAGCGGTCTCGGCGGTAAAGGGCGGGCAGGGCGGCCGGCTCATCGCTTTTTCTCCATCATCTCGAAGGCCCTACCGGACACTCCGATCACGATGCTTTTGGATCGAAGCGGTCAAAGCAGGATAAGCAGATAAGCGTAAGCAATCCTCAGCTTGCTTGCGCCGCAAAACCGCTTTGCACTTTTGCTCATCTCTCTCAGCCTTTCCGGCTTCTATCGAATCGGGAAACGGGTCCAGCTTTTAGATTTGTTGCATTTCCTCAACGCGAACCGGTATCCACTTCGCTGGAAAATGCTCTCTAAGGCACTCACCTTTCCTGGACCATGTCCGCGGGAAATCGACCTCAGTGATATTCAGGGCCGAACGCAACCCGATCCCGACGATCTGCGCATCGTCACCACTGCCGGCTCTGACCGCGCTGAGATCCCTCTGGCCCCCTCGCGCGGCCATGAGTAACGAGGCAGGCCTCGCCAGCAAGGTAAGCGTCACACGACGACCGCCTACCGAGATTTTGGCGAATCTGATTTGGTGTCCACCTAGTACGAGGTGGACACCAATTGCACTCTAAGCGCATCGCATGACTGCGCGCGGCCAATCAGGCGGCGCGCGCTTGCGTTTC
>DATJTB010000223.1:0-3483 GCA_035503795.1 Methylocella sp. | reverse complement strand
GCAAGATCAAGAAGTTGGAGCGAATTCTCGTCGCAAAAGTCTGTCAACTTTTGCGGAATTCGCTCTACATGCGACTCTGACGGACGCCGAAGCCCCTCACTGAGGTCGATGTTATCCAACACCGATCGACAAACTTGTGCTGCTAAAGCGGGGTCAGCAAAAGTGTGAAGCGGTTTTGCACTCGCATCCCGCTCTCGATGACGAGAAGCGATCACGCTGATTTTGGATCGATTCGATCCAAAATCAGCGTGACTTAGAAAGTTATGACGCCGCAAGACTCGCGGGCGTCTCGAAGCTCTTCGACAAAGGCCCGCAAATCAATTCTGGACCGGCTCCTCCTTGGGTGCCGTATCGTCGGGTTCAACCATGAAGTGGACCTCCACGGCGTGCAGTTTCTCGAAGGTGAGCGTCCCCTCGACCATCGCATCCGCGTCCAGGGCCTTGGTGATATTCTTGAAGCGGAACTGATAGGTCGCGGGGCTCAGCTCAATGCTGCCATGTGGCTTGATCAGGAGGCCGTGTTCAACAGGCTTCGAAGTGAATTTACCGTTGTTTTCGATGAGCTGATAGAGGACGCCGTTGCCGGCCCCTTCGATGCTTGCGCCGAGCAGGGTCTCCGGCTCGTCTCCCTCATTCTTGATCTCGATGATGCAGGCATAAGTGTTAGCCCCCACCGGCGCCTCGCGAACCCAAGGATGGCCGATCTTCAATTGGCCGGCTTCTTCCTGATGCGCCAAGCCAGGCGAGGCCAGCCCTAAGGCCAGAATCCCGGCCACGGCGAATGAGGGTACAAAAGACTTCATTGGGTATATCCTCCAGTTTCTTCGAAAACCAAACTATCAGCCGGCCTGTCACGAATCCGCGCCGCGAACGGCCGGCTCGCATTTCCATATCTCGTGATGAAAATGAACCGGCGAAACCGCGCTCTTTCTCGGCAAGAGTGGAACGCTTGACAAGCCATTGCGGATCAACTCAATTTGATGCCTTGAGCAGACGCTTTTCCATGTGGCCACACGTCTACATCAATTCAACCGCTGCGAGGCCAACTCTGGAAAGCTGCGGCAAAGTGCTCAACCGATCATCCGGCGGAGCCACCAGTCCGTCATCCGGTCATGCCAGGGCGTCAGACTTCCGGTTCCATGAAAGCCCATATGGCCGCCGCGCGGCGTGAGCACGGCCTCGATGATCGGCAGGTGCGGCCAGTCGACGGCCTCATAACAGGCAGCGGGGATCCAGGGGTCATCCAGGGCGTGCAGGATCAGGGTTGGCGTCCTGATGCTAGCCAAAAAATGCTTGGCGGCATTGCGTTCATAATATTCTTCCGCATTCCGGTAGCCGAAGCGCGGCGCGATGAAACGGTCATCATATTCAAAGACCGTTCTCGCGCCTTCAATGGCCGCCCGCTCCGCCGGACTGATGCCGGCGCCGGGCGCCAGGGCCTCGTGCTTCATCGCGGTGAGCATGTAATGGTGATAGACAACATTGCGGCGCTCCATCATGCGGGCGCAAGTGGCGGCGAGGTCGATGGGGGCGGAAACCACCACCGCGGCCTGCACCGGCAGGCCATGCCCACCTTCGCCCAGGAATTTCAGCACCAGATTGCCACCCAGCGAATGACCATAAAGGATGATGCCGTCGCGGGTCAGAGCGGCTGGCAGATGGCTCAGCGCTTGAGCCAAATCCTCTGTCCGCCCGGCGTGATAATGCCCGGCTGCCGTCGGACGCGAAGGGGCCGCGCCGCGCAAGTTCAGCCGCAGGACCGGCCAGCCTTGCGTAACCAGATGCCGCAGGCTCGTGACCACCGAGTCGCTGGCTTCACAACCGGCCAGACCATGGATAAGCACGATCAGGGGTTTGGTAGGGGGCTCAAGGCCTGTTGATTCCCTGGGCCGGTCGAGCCGCGCCGCAAGCCGATCACCGTGAGAGATCGGCAGCAGGAAGCGTTCCCCGGCCGGTAGATCCGTCGGCGCTCGGCATAAGACGTTGCGCATGGTCTGCAGGTCGCGGCCGATCCACGGCATTCGCTCGTGAAAAAGGGGCGCGCCACCCTCCAGGCTGGCGTCGCGAGGGGGTGCGTTCTTGGCGTCGGCGTGCGAGGCCAAAGCACCGGCGGGCAGAGACAAGCGTGCACTCATTGCTGGACTTCCGTGGAGCATGAACGAAAGGTCGGGCTCATCGAAGGAACCACAACAGGCTGGCGATCGCCGCGACAACCGTGGCTACGCCCAAGGTCAAAATGGCGCCGCGCTGGCTCCACACCCGTGCTCTACGGGCCCGCAATAAAGCTGGCGCCAAGTAAAGCAGAAGTGCGACCAGAACGAGCGCCTGCAGGAGCTGATCGAAATTCGGCATGTCAAATCAGTCCGATGCGACACCCATATCCGCGCTTTGCGACCTGACACAAAAAATGCCATCGCGGCGAACCGTGCGTTAAAATCAAATCCGGTCGTTGGGCCGGTTCAGAAAGAAATGGGAATGGCAAAGGCGGCAAGCAAGACGGGGCGGATCCGAGTCGGCATCGGCGGATGGACCTTTGCGCCCTGGCGGGACAATTTCTATCCAAGCAAACTTCCGCAAAAGGACGAGCTTGCCTATGCGAGCCGGCAATTGACCGCCATTGAGATCAACGGGACCTATTACGGCACCCAAAGGAAAGAGAGTTTCGCGCATTGGCGGGAGGCTACGCCCGACGATTTTCTGTTCAGCCTGAAGGGGCCGCGCTTTGCCACCAACCGGCGCGTGCTGGCGGAAGCCGGTGCCTCGATCGAGCGTTTTTTTTCATCGGGCGTTCTCGATCTCGCCGAAAAGCTCGGTCCCGTGAACTGGCAGTTTCTTCCGACCAAGCGCTTCGATCCGGATGATTTCGAGAATTTTCTCAAGCTTCTGCCGCAAAGCCTCGGCGGCCGGACGCTGCACCATTTCGTCGAAGTCCGCCATCCGTCTTTTCAAACGGCGGTTTTTGTCGAACTGGCGCGCGCCTATCGCGTCGGCATCGTCCTCACGGACAAGCCGGGCTTTCCGCAAATCCCCGACCTCACGACCTCCTATGTCTATGCGCGGCTGCAATGCGCGGCCGAAGGGGAGATCTGTGGCTACCCGGCCGAGGCGCTCGATCATTGGGCAAGGGAGGCGCGGGTGTTCGCGGCCGGCCAAATTCCACGCGGCTTGAGCCCGATCGCAGGCGCAGCGCCGGGAACGCCTGAACCACGCGACGTGCTGATCTACTTCATCAATGGCTTCAAGCCCAAAGCGCCGGCGGCGGCCATGGCGCTCATCGAAAAGCTCGGAGCGGAGGCGCGGCCGATGGATGGAAAATAGGTCGTGCGTCAGTTTGAATTTCCGATCCGGAGGGAAACGGATGTGGACGCGCCGCGTGTGGGATGGCCGCTCTGGGCCGAGAGCGGTCGATCGGCCGAAGTGGTTCTCTTCCGGAAAGCCGACATAACGCTGGCACCGGACCCCATTCATCGTCGCGAGAAGGGG
>DATJTB010000222.1:0-11192 GCA_035503795.1 Methylocella sp. | reverse complement strand
TTACTCGCGTTTTGGCTTGATACCGGTGCAGATTTTACAAAAAGAGCGGATGCGAGCCTGCATCCGCTCTTTTTTGTGGAAGCAACGACTGGCTGGTCCAGCTATATTGTAAAGCTCGTGGTATGCTTGCGGGGGAAATGGACATGAGGACTTTTCAATCCGCCATTATCGGTGCCTGCTTTATCATTCTAAGCGCGCCAGCCTACGCCGAGTCCCAGGCGCTTTTGAACCCGGTATTCGGCATCCATCATGCCCCGGCTGAAAACCTCGAACGCATCGATGTTGAACTGATCGACAGTGCTGAACACGAGATAGATCTTGCAGCCTATGTCTTGACTTACCCGCCGATCATTTAGGCGCTCATTCGCGCCGCGGATCGGGGCGTTATCGTTCGAGTCTATCTCGGCGCCGGCCAACTCGAGGCAAACTATCCACCAAAAGACTTCAAGGATCTAGCCGTGACGCCAACCGTCACCATCCGCAACAAACCGCCGCGCTCCCATCTGATGCATTTGAAGTGCTACCAAATCGATGACCGCATATTGCGCACGGGCTCGGCAAACTTCACCCCCAGAGGGCTCAAGAAACAGAACAATGATCTTGTCATCGCGCTAGACACCCGAGCTGTCGCGAAATTTAAGCGCGAATTCGAGACGCATTTTGCCAACGGGCAAGATCTTCAGATCTTCCACTCAACTGAAGAATGACTGACTTAAACTTAACGACTCATGCCAAGTTTACGTCCGGCCTCTTCGAACCTCGAAGTTTTTGAACAAAGGCTTCAGGCAAGGTCGATACGGCAAATTATTCTGCTGTTACCACTCGCTTTTCCCAAAGCAGGGTTCGTCTTATCCTATCCATCGAGCGGTCGTGATCGGAGCAAATCGTGATGGATGTTTTTGACGATGATTGGTACGCGCCGCTTGGACAAGCGCAAGATCCGGCAAAGCGCGAGAAACACAATTTTGAAGCTTGGATTCCGAATGGGCTTAGGGCTTCCATCCTCCTGACCGGCGCTTTCATCGCAGGGTTGGGGGCCGTCTCACCTCAGCTCCTCGCGACCTCGGGCATTGCCTCACTGCAGCTGCCTCGTCCGGCCAATGCGGCTCTCCTGCCACCGCCCGCCATTCCGTTCTCGTCCGCGATCGGACGAGAAGCCAACACCGTTGCGCAACAGAATCCGAACGCCGTCCCCCTCACCACAACGAGCCAGGTCACCGAAGCCGATCGGACTGAAAAGTCGAGCGGTGTCAGGATCGTACGTCCAGGCGGCACGGGCGCACCCGGCGCGCTCATCATCGATGTGGCGAAGGCCCTAGGCAAGGAGGCTCCGTTGCTCAAGCCCCCCCATGATCGGCCGGCTCCAGAATGAGCATCGATGGCGCCGTCACAGACAATAATCGGTTCCCACTTTTGGGTCCAATGCTCTAAAACCTATACCAAATCGCTGCCAGGGGTCCAATTTCCCGTCCGGCATTGACCCCAGCCACCGTCAGGAAGCCGCCGATCTGCATCGACCATTGCGGACTGACGTCATAAACGATCCCCGGCTGTAGCTTGGACCAGGACACGCTTCCATATTGGCTCCACCCATAGGAGATGACGTTGAAGTCTTGCAGGAGCAAAAGAAGCCACGGGAAGGGACGCAAGCCGCCGGTGAAATCGATTCGCCATTCGCCCGGCTGCTGTTGAGCATAAAAGCGATAGCCGGCCTGCATCTCGACGAAACCTTCCATCCCGTCGCCCACAGCGAAACTGCGGCCGGCGAGGCCGCGCACATCGAGGGAGGCGGCACGGCGCACTTCGAGCGGCCCGATCGAATCCAAGGAAGCACCCGGGGACAGCAGACCGACTTCCATCGAGAGAACGGCTCTCTCCCAATAGGCGAGTCCGAGACGCGCCGCGACCTCGCTTTGTCCAACGCCGGTATAGGAAAGGCCGGCGGTCGGCGTGCGGACAAGGTCATAAGCAGGGGCCGCGACGAGTGTCAGCCAATCCGTCACGCCAAACTCGATATACGGGCTGAGCTCGTACTTCTGATAGGAAGGGGCAGAAATCAGCTTGCCATGCGAATCAAAAGTCCATGTCGATACCGAGTAAAGCGCGTCGGTGATGATCTGCCCTTCGCCCGGCGGCAGGAGCCATGCTCCTCCCCAGGAGGGACAGACGCTCGGCGGGAGAAATCCGCAAAGCGCGGTTAGGCGAACAAAGAGAGGACACAAACGCGGCCGGCGCAACGACACACCCTCGTGCGGCGAGGCAAGACACAACTCGGCTGAATGGAGACGCGGACTCGATCGGCCGCGAAAACCATAGCGACGTTCCAGCTAATAAAACAGCTCAGTTTACGGAAAGCTTGAAAAAAATCATTAGGAGAGGAAAGCGCGCAACAGTTTTGCGCTCGCATCTGGCGTTATTAATCTTTAGATCAATCCAACCATCATGTTCGTGGAATTATAAGCGCTTGTCTTTGATTTTGAGCGGGCTGGCCGAGGTGGCCAGCCAATATGACGCCCTATTCTGCGATGTCTGGGGTGTCCTCCACAATGGGCAGGCGGCGTTTCCGCAAGCGATCGAAGCGTTGAGCCGGTTTCGCGGGCAAGGCAAAACGGTTGTCCTGTTGACCAACGCACCCGTGCCAAGCCGCCTTGTCGAGATGCAATTCGGCCGGCTCGGTGTCCCAGCGATGGCCTATGATGCCATCATTTCCTCAGGCGATGTGGTCATTTCCCTGCTGAACGAGCGGGCGGACCTCGGCGTGTTCCCGATCGGTCCGCCGGACGAGACTGGGCTCTTCAGTGAGGTCCTGGCTCTTCATGGGCAAGCCCCACGCCTCGTCCCGCTCAATGAGGCGCAATTCGTCCTCTGCATCGGGCTTTCCGATCCGTGGCGGCAAACGCCGGAAGACTATGACGCGGTGCTGGCCGCCATGCGGATCCGCAATCTGGACCTCATCTGTGCCAACCCCGACATTGTGGTGGAGGAGGGGGCCCGTCTCTATTATTGCGCCGGGGCGATCGCCGAGCGCTACGAAAGGGCGGGTGGCAAGGTCATTCAGGCAGGCAAGCCTCATGCACCGATCTATGAGCGGGCGCTTGCGCTGGTCCAAGACCATCGCGTCGGCGAGACGCTTCCGCGAAGCCGCATCCTCGTCGTCGGCGATGCCATGGCGACTGATATCAAGGGCGCGCATTGGCAAGGTTTGGATAGTCTCTTTGTCACTTCCGGCATTCACCGTGGCGAGCTGCACGGCGGGACCGAGGCGGCCGCCCTTGATGCGGCCGCCTATCGCCAGTTCCTGGAGGCCAAGGATTTTGTGCCCAAGGCCGCCATTCCGGCTCTCGTCTGGTGATCTCGCCAGGTGCGATTTGATCCGTCCGTCGGTGATGGAGGGTGGCCTTGACGGGGCAGGCCGTCGCGTGCAGTTTCGCGCCGCATCCCAAAAGTCTCTTTCCCGTGTGGCCGCCCAGAGTTTGGCACCATTGACCGATTCCACCGCTCAAGACCCATTCGCCGTCTGTGTCGATCCGGCGGTTCTGCCTTCGCGCCTTGAGGGCGCGGTTGTGGCGATTGGGAATTTTGATGGCATCCATCGCGGCCATGTCGCCGTGATCGCGCGGGCCAAAGCATTAGCGCAACAGCTTGGCGCACCTTGTGCGGTGCTGACTTTCGAGCCACATCCCACCGATCATTTCAAGGGCGAAGGCACGATCTTCCGCCTCACGCCCTTTAAGGCGAAAGCACAAATCCTGGCCCGCATGGGGCTTGCGGGGATGATCGTCTTGACCTTCGACAAAGCGCTTGCGGAATGCTCGGCCGAGGCTTTCATCACGCAAATTCTTCTCGCTCGCCTTCGCATTCGCGCGGCCGTCGTCGGCTATGATTTTCACTTCGGTGCGAGGCGCGCCGGCACCCCCGCGTTGCTTGCGCAGGCGGGGCGCCAATATGGCTTTCAGGTCGAGATCGTCGAGCGCGTGCCGACCCATGCGGGAGACGAAGCCGCCTCATCGACCGCAACTCGGACGGCGCTGGTCGACGGCGATGTGGGTTTGGCCGAGCGTCTGCTCGGCCATCCCTTCGCCATTTGGGGCGAGGTGATCGCCGGGCAACGACGGGGCAGGGTGCTCGGCTTTCCAACCGCCAATTTGAGGCCTGATTCGAGCTGCCGGCTGCGCCATGGCATTTATGCCGTCCGGGTCAGGATCGGGGCGACAATCCATGATGGCGTGGCAAGCTTCGGCCGAAGGCCCACCTTCGATAATGGGGCCGCTTTGCTTGAGGTTTTTGTGTTCGATTTCAAAGGCGACCTCTACGGGCAAACGATCGAGGTTTTGTTCAAGGGCTGGATCCGGGCCGAGGCGAAATTCGCATCCGTCGAATCGCTCATCGAGCAGATGAAGCGGGATGAAATGAAGGCCAAGGAAATTCTTCGCGCCAATCCCGAAGCGTGATTCTGCAGAGGCAAAATGCGAAGACCACTCCAGCTTTGACCCATTGCGATCACAAACCTTACCAAAATGTTTCACGTGAAACATTTTCGTCCGATGGGAAGCCATCATCTTACAAGCTTAAAGACGGCGGCCTCTCTTGAAAGCGGGATGATTTAACGAAAGGGATGTCCTTTATCCCCATTTCGATCGCCGCTCACGCCGTCAAGACCTTGACTAAGGGAGCCGGAGATCACTCATCACCTATATTGAGGTGGGGCATGGAATTTTTCTGCCCCTTGTTGTCAGGACATGAATTGATGACCGAAGTCATGGAACCCGAATCCAAAACTCGAAGGGATTTTTTATACCAAGCCGGAGCCGCGGGACATTTGTTGCCATCAGAAGCTCAAACGGACAAGCCGCGCCAGCCTTCTGGAGCAGGCCAGCGCATTCTCATGTGTGCGCCAGGCTATTTCGGCGTGGATTACATCATCAATCCGTGGATGGAACATCAGATCGGCCAGACCGATCGGCCTTTGGCCGAGAAGCAATGGGCCGAGCTCCACCGGCATTTGGCGCAAAGGGTGCCGGTTGATTTGATTTTGCCGCAGCCTGGCCTGCCCGACATGGTCTTTACGGCCAATGCCGGTCTGGCGATCGGCAAGACGGTGGTCGTCAGTCGGTTTCGCTACCAGGAAAGACGGCCGGAAGAAGAATTTTTCCGCGATTGGTTCAGGACGCGGGGTTTCATCCTCGCGCCTTGGCCGGAGGATATTTTCTTCGAGGGAGCGGGCGATGCCTTGCTCGACCGGGGCGCGCCAATCATCTGGTGCGGTTACGGCCAGCGCAGCGATGTGGAGGCGGTCAAGCACCTCGAGCGGATTTTTGACCGTGAGAGCGTGGGGTTGCGGCTGATCGACCCGCGCTTCTACCATCTCGACACCTGCTTTTGTCCGCTCGCAGGGGGCTGGCTTCTTTATTTTCCCGGCGCCTTCGATGAAGCCTCGCACGCGGTGATCGCGCGCCACGTGCCGAAGGAGAGGCGCATTGCGGTCGGCGAAGAAGACGCGCTCGCCTTTGCCTGCAATGCGGTTGATCTCGAAGCGCATGTCTTTCTGAACGACGCCTCGGAGACGCTGCAAAAGCAGCTCGAAAGGGCCGGCTTCAAGCCGGTAACGGTCCCGCTTTCCCAATTTCTCAAGTCGGGTGGGGCTGCGAAATGCCTCACTCTGAAATTGGTCGAGCCTTGAACTGTCCTAGAGTTGGAACCAAATTACGCTGTCGTTTCCAGACCGTTATTGGTCGTTTCCAGACCGTTATTGCGAGCCAAGGGGTCCGGCTTCGCCGGCCCGATGACAGGCTCCGCGATGCAATCCAGGGCAGACACTCAACGCCAGGCCGCGTCCAGAGCCGCTCCAAACATCGTGAGGAAAGACCGCCTGGCGGCAAGCCAGGAGCTTGCCACCAAACCATTCATCGCACGGCCATCCCCAGCGTTTCAGAAAGGGGCTGTCAAGGATCGCGGACCACAGGCGGCCCTTCGGGCCGTCCTTGACAGCCCCTTTCTGAAACGCTCTTCGCCAGCCGTGCGATGAATGGTTCTCTCCGCGCCGATCCGCGCTAAGGGATCTGGATCAAACTTTGTCCACAACATCTCCAACATCATGGTAGATGACGGCTCGCCAATCAGGTTCTGACCCTAATCAAGGCGTGATGACCGGCGTAATTTGGCGGCGGCCATCTTGCGCGGGCACTGAAGGATCAACCATTGGAGAACCGTCATATGGCACGCGTTTTGGTCACGGGTGGCACGGGGTTCGTCGGCGCTCATTGTTTGATCCGGCTGTTGGCGGCGGGGCATGAAACCCACACCACGGTGCGTGACCTGGAGCATTTTCCAGCGAAGTGGGCACCGGTTAGCTTATCGCTGGCGATGTTTCGCAACAGCGACATCGCTGAGAAAATGCGACAAAACAAAATGTTAGAGGCATTTTCCGATTCCATCGAATCGGAAAATGCTCTAACGCGTGAAGGCGATGTGCGCGCCATGTTGCGTCAGTGAGGAGCCGGCGAGGTGGGCGAGCGTCTTGCCCTGTTCCGCGCCGATCTCAACGCCGACGCGGGGTGGGCCGAAGCGGTGGCCGGTTGCGATTATGTGCTCCATGTCGCATCGCCCCTTCCGAGCACCGCGCCCAAGGACCAGAATGAACTGATCGCTCCGGCCCGCGACGGGTCGCTGCGCGTGCTGCGGGCCGCGCGCGATGCCGGTGTCAAGCGCCTGGTGCTCACCTCGTCCTTAGCGGCCATCGGGTATGGCTTCAAGGGCCGGACCACCGCCTTCGCGGAAGAGGATTGGACGAACCTTGAGGATCGAAGCCTCCAACCCTATCCAAAATCGAAGACAATCGCCGAACGGGCGGCCTGGGATTTTATCACGCGGGAAGGGGGCGCGCTGGAACTGGCGGTGGTCAATCCGGTCGCCATTTTCGGGCCCGTGCTGGGGCCGGATTATGCGCTCTCGATCCTGCTCGTGAAGCGTCTCATGGACGGCTCCATGCCGGGCTGTCCCGATCTCTGGTTTGGCGCCGTCGATGTGCGGGACGTCGCCGACCTGCATCTCAAGGCGATGACCGACCCGGCCGCGCGCGGCGAGCGGTTTCTCGCCACCGCCGGGGATTTCATGAGCATTCGCCAGATCGTCCAAGTCCTCAAGGATGGCACAAGAGCATTTTCGAGCGAAGTGGATGCCGGTTCGCGTCACGAAAATGCGACAATACAAAGACTTAAGAGCATTTCCCGTTTCAATCGAAACGGGAAATGCTCTGCCGCCGCCGCCCGCAAGGTTCCGACCCGCTCGGTGCCGAACTGGCTCACGCGTGTCGTCGGGCTGTTTGATCCCCGGGTCAAAGCCGTGTTGCCGGAACTCGGCAAACACAAGAACGCCTCCAACGAAAAAGCGCGCCGCCTGCTCGGCTGGGCGCCGAGGAGCCCGAGGGAAGCGGTCCTCGCGACCGCCCGGAGCCTGTTGGAGCTCGGGCTCCTGAAAGCAGGCTAGCTCATACCGGGTTGCGCCCAATCCAGGTAATAGAGATTTGGTTCTGGACTTCCTGTAAGCGGACATAGTTAGCCAGCGCGTTCCGTCCAAGAGTCTTCGGCCCAAGGTCCCATGTTCCATCGGTCTGCATCTTCTGCCAAGCCGGTTGTCGTCAGGGCCCGGCTCAACTAGAATCGGGATGATGGTTCCGGCCCGACAAAGCCATCGTCCGCTGCCTCGTAAGAAAGACAGAATTGGTGCAAAAACGCGTACTCATTACTGATGTCGACAACACGCTCCTAGATTGGCAGGACCTATGGTATCAGACCTTCTCCGCCATGATCGGGAAGGTCATCGAGATATCGGGGGTCAATCCTGAAACGCTGTATGCGGAATGCAGCGTTATCCATCAGAAGTATGGGACGAGCGAATATTCCCGGCTTCTGGAGGAATTGCCCTGTCTCCAACAGATGTATGGCGATAATGTCCTCAATATCATGGCGCCTGCCATCGATGCGTTTCGCGACGTGCGGCGACGGGTGCTGCAACTCTATCCCGCCGTCGAGGAAACGCTAAAGGTCCTTAAAGCCAACGGAGTGGTCATCGCTGCCTTCACGGAATCCAAGGCGTTCTACACGAACTACCGGTTCCGCAAACTCGGCCTGGATGGTGTGATTGACTTTCTTTACTCCCCCGAAGACCACAGTATGCCAGACAACACGCTTGGTACCCGCTATTACGAGCCAGACAGTTACAATTTCAAGAAGACGATCCACCGCTTCACACCAGAGGGTGAGGTAAAGCCGAACCCAGACATCCTACTCCAAATCATTTCGGAATTGGGCGCGTCGATCGAGGAGACAGTTTATGTCGGCGATAATATTCTCAAGGACGTGTTCATGGCGCAGCAGGCAGGGGTCACCGACGTTCACGCACTCTATGGTGCCAGTCAGCACAAACCTGAATATGAGCTTCTGCGAAAAGTAACTCACTGAACGCCTGAGATGGTACGCTATTAAGGACGCTGGTATTATCAATGCTTTCGGTTTCGAGCTGTCGATTGCGGGCCTAGTGGTATTCTCGGCGATACTCCCTTTGCTCGCATTCTACTTCATGGACCGGCTCTGGTATCACTGGCTGCTCGAGGGTTCGGTCAGGGCCGGAATAGACGCAGAATCCGCCCTAAAAGCCTCGGCTAAGGTCGAACTAGCTAGGTTCAAAAATCTCTGAGCATAGCCCATTCACGCTGTGGCTGACGGAGAAAAAGATCACTCAAAGACCAAAATGGACATGTTTTATCTAATGTTGGTCGCGGCCTTGCTGATTGTTGCGGGCTGCCTTGGCTTCGGGATTCGATCCAAATCCACGCCGACAGCATCTGTTGGGGTATTTCCTGTAGAGGCCATTGAAATAGCCGAACGTTCGCTTCCAACTAGCCTGTACCATCACAGGGATTGAGGTCCGGTCAAATCCTCAGCCAATTCCACCCATTTTGGCAGAGACCACGGCAGACCTAGCGCCGCAATGCCGAGAAATCATCTCCCTTCGGCTCATTTGCGCCAATTCAAGATATTCACTGAAGTGCTTAAAGCTCCCAAAAGCCGCTGTTCAGAAGCCATCCGTTCCGCCTGTCTAAATGAGCGGCCGTCAGCCGGAGCCACTACCGGTGGATCGCGAGAATATCGAGCATTGCGCTCAGTTGCCGGAATTTCTCGCGGCTTTCATGCTGAAGCCTCCAGCGCGCCCCATGCTGAACCTTCCAGGCCGCGACGCTGAACGATACCTCATAAGTATCGACGAGCGTCTGCAGTACGGCCTGAAGTGCATCACGTTCTATTGGCGATCCCGCCTCATCCCAGATTTTTTCTGCCGTGATGCTTGGCAGGAGAATTTCGCCGGCGAATGCTCGTGCCCGGGACTCGACAGCAGCGGGCATCCGGCTCCGCAGAACTTCGATGGCGCTCAGCGAGTGTTGCCTATCCACCACCAAATGGCAAAGTTCATGAGCCAAGGTGACGCGAGCTCCGGCACTATTTCTGAGATTGCTGCCGTCGCGTTCACGAATCCGGCCACTCTGCCAGTTGATGAACGCGCCGGGACCATAGCTGTTACCAGCAATGGCGAGGCCGTCGAATGTTGTGGGGCCGACCGCGTCGACGACGATCTCGACGTCTAGCGACTCGACGACACCGAAGATATCGAACTTTTCGGTTGGTCCTAATTTTAACCACTGTCGTACAAAGGTCGCCAACTCCTCGCCTTCAGCAAAAGGCTCGCGTGGGCTGCCCTCTGTCAAATGTGAGAGCGCAGCGGAGGAAAGCTCGTCCAGCCGCTTGGCCGTGTGATGCCCGAACCGGCGTGCAAGCTTGAGGATTTCGATAATCTGGTCAGTCGGCAGCGCGCTAGCCATCCGAGCTGCGATAAGGAGTTCGTTGTCATCGTTTGCCGCCTCTGCAAAGCTTTTCGGGGCTACAATCAAACCCTCGTCGATCAGCCGCTCCGCTACTTTAGTCTCCAGGCTCGCCGACCATGATAAGAGATTGATCTCATCGGCGTCGTCTCTCGTGCGCCATGCCTGGACGACGCGGCCCCATTTGTCTGGGTCCACGTTAAGTAGGTGGTCGGCAACCTCGTCTCCTATTTTGGATAACGCCCGCAAAACAGCGGTGAAGGGTATGCGCTCGAATATGCGGCCCGTGTCGCAAAGCATGTGCTCGGCTTCACGAACCATCCAAAGCGGCGGTAAGTCGAACAAACCGCTGAATGCGAGCGCAAGGTTGTGTGCCTCCTCGAATGCGTCGAGTTCGCTGGCCTCTTCGTCGACCTGTTCTTGAGGCATATCTTCCCAGCGCTTTGCGGCCTCTACTGGAAGATTAATCGGGCGGGCTGGTGCAAGGGCGAATGGATAAGTCTGTCTCAGGAGTAAGGGCTTCCAGAATTCGACGAGGTAAGAAAAGAGATCATCTAGCTGAATTTCCAGCGGATGGTCTGGGTCGCCGCTGATCGGCCAAATTGTCTCCCCTCCCACCCCTACCGAGAATGTAAACGTGAGCGGCAACTGATTGGGATCTACCGGTTTGAGGTTGAGCATGAAGGTTCCGCTCTGTGTCATTTTCCGTGCAGCTTTATATGCTTGAATACCCAATTGTCGAATTCCTTCCGGCAGCCCTTGGTATCCGCCATTTTGCGGAGCCTTATGACGAGCGATTTTCCCAGCTTTCCAGCATAAGGAAATGCATGGTAGGAGCATCCATAAGTTGTTGTCTCGGCGCGATAGATTGCTCCCTCATGCACGACATGCAGTCTTTTCGGAAAATCGATCTCTCTGTCGCCATTATCATCGGCTATCGCTTCGTTGAGCAGTCGCTCTTTCAACTCGTCTGGAATGCCGTGCGGACACTTTCCAACAAAATGCCGCGGACTACCTTTTACGAAATCGATCTCTGGGGCCAGCCCAGTACCCACGTGTTTGGAGCGGTCGACCCCCTTCTCATACGTCCGATTCGGCGCTTCCTCGCTGCTGTCCCCCGGCATGATTTCGACCTTACCGAAGTAATGCTCCGCTGCCGCCGCCAAACGCTCGATATTAGCATCGATTGCGAAAATGATAGAGTGTGGCGAGAAAGTCACGATTTCGCTCCTAAGGAGTACCGCCTGGTGTACCGATATGTCGCATCCGTGTCGCGACTCTTCTCGCGCATTCCGTCAAAGCACCGTTTTTTTGCTTG
>DATJTB010000221.1:0-16215 GCA_035503795.1 Methylocella sp. | reverse complement strand
CCTTACACATAACGTCAGTCCCGTAACGCCACACACACTCTTCATGCCCAGGGAACGCCTATCATTCCATGGGCGGTTAAACCTTCATATTGATCGATCAGACCGGCCTGCGCTCGGTGATGCGGGCCACAATCGGCATGGGCATGTCCTTTGGCGGGGGTTCGCGCAGGGTAATATTCGGTAAGATCACGTTGCGGATGGCGGCGTCGATTTCCGCATTGCCACTCGACGATACGAGCTGGCTCCGGCTGACATGACCGGAAGCATCAACCCATAGGCGCACTTGAACCTGCATCACCGCATAACGGGTCCTTTCATTCGCGTGCAGCGCGGCCTGGATCTGCTGTTGGACCATCGAGGCATACCAGCCCCAGCGGCTCCCGCCACCACCGCCACCGCCGCCCCCGAGCAGGCCATGGCCTCCAGGTTTCCCGCCGAGGCCGAAAGCATCTCCTGGGCCGACACCCTTGGCATCGAGGGCTAGCGGGCCGGGCGGCGGTTCATCCGCCTTTGGCATGTCCTTCGGCTTGGGCGTCTCTTTCGGTGTCTCGGTCGGCTTTTCCTCTTGGAACTCCTGCTTGACCGGCGTTTGCTCAACCATCTTCTTTTCGGGTACCTTGGGAGGTGGAGGTGGCGGGGGCGGCGGCACAATTGTGACAAGCGTGAGCTCTTGCACCTTGCGCGGGGGCGGCAAATCATCTCCCTTGAGAAGCAGATGAATCCCGGCGCCGATCAAACCCATGACCACAACACCAAGCAGGACCGGAAGAGCGCGCCGTCGCAAAGAGCGAGTGTCCGCACTTTCGTCCGGCCGATTTGAAGTCTTATATCGGATGCGAACAGCATCCCGCGCGACGGACGCTTCCACCTCATCGGTCATTGCGATGGCCCCGCAATCTTCTTTCCTGGGAATGGCTCGCGGCGCGATCTGTGGACAGAGCGCATGAAACTGGCCAATTGTTCGTTGCCATCCTCATGAGACGCTCACTTCACCAATGGCTTTGTCGCCAGGCCGACCTGAGTAATGTTCAAGCGGCCAAGGAGGTCCAGTACATCGATCACATTCTGGTACTGCGTTTGACTGTCTCCCCGGACAACCACTGGAAACTCGGGGGTCACTGCCTTGAGTTGGGTCAGGCGCTGTTCGAGTTCGGCGAGCGTGACTGGAATGGTGTCGAGGAAAATTTTCCCATCATTCGACACAGTGATCGCCTTTGTCGTCGGCTGCGCGAGACTTGGGGCGGCACTTGCTTTCGGCAGGTTGACTTTCATGCCTTGCACGGTCGCCGTCGTCATCACAATGAAGATGATCAGCAACACATAGGCGAGGTCCAACATCGGTGTGATGTTGATGTCATCATAGGGCTTACCTTCTGATTGAACCTGCATGTCAACTCACTCCGCCGCTATGGACTGCTCGTTTGAATTGTTGTCGTAATGCTCAGCGGTCTTTGTCATGAACTCATCTATGAAAATCTGCATATCCGCGGTCAGGTCCTTTATGCGCGTGACCAGGTAATTGTAGCCAAACAGAGCCGGGATCGCGACGCCTAATCCGGCAACGGTTGCAACGAGCGCTGCCGCGATTCCAGGCGCAATCGCATTGACGTTGACGTCACCGGAAGCGGCAATCGCCGCGAATGTGATCATCACGCCAACGACGGTTCCAAGGAGACCCAGGAAAGGCCCGCCGGAGATCGCTATCGTGAGCAAAACCATCAGCCGGTTAAGTTCTTGCGTTTCCCGAACGAATCCACTGTCGAGAGAGGCGCGGATGGCGGCAATCGATGGTGCCGACAGCACCTTCGGTGTCCTCGAACCGCTGAAGCGGCTTCCAATCTCCTCTGCTCCAATAAGATACAGGCGATAAAGAGAGGAATGATGCGCTATACTGCTGTCGTTCGCGCTAATGCGGCCACCCAGGCTTGCGATTTCGTCGGCATCGCCTCGGTCCAGCAAAGAAAGATCGCGCGCGACATGGCTGAAGGATTTGTGAAATCGCTCGTTGGCATTGTATTGCCGGCTGATGAACAAGGCTTTGCTGATCATCGCAAACCAACTCACGGCTGACATGAGCAAGAGGGCACCAATCACGACCCATCCGTCAAGCGTAACGGATTTCAGGATCACGGCAAAATAGCCGGTGAACCAGCTCGCAGGCTCTTCGTCTATGTCGTAAGCGATGATCTTGTCGTGCTCGGGTCCTTGGTCCAGGAAAGTTGCTTTGATGAAACCGGCTGAACGGGCAATCTTGGAGATCTGCAATTCGTCGATGCCGCCAGTAAAACCGCCGGAGGATGCGGCTGGTTCTTGAGGCGGCGTTGTCGTCGCGGATGCCTCACCCCCAAGCGTAGCGATGGAGTCGAGCGACGGCAGGATCGCGTTCAGTGTCGCGTAGACGTTTCCATCAAGGTAAACTGTGACAATGCCTGACGTGGCAGTTATTGCGAGATGATGCCAGCTGCCCGGTGCAATCGGAGATCCGGATGAGCTACGTTGGACGTTGCCATTGAAATCGACCTCAAAAAAGGGGGAGCCATTATCGAGACCGATGACAATGCCATTTGCATCCTGACGCCGGCTGAAGAGTATGGCGTGTGACTGCAACGCATCCGGCTTGATCCAGGCCGCCCAAGTGAATGCGCCGCCCTCCGCCAGGACAAGGGAAGGGGAAGCAGGTAGCGAGATAGCCGTGCTGCCGTTGAGCTGCAATCCCTCACCGATGATCGCGCCCTCGACCGTGCGCCCAAGACCCTGCGCGTGATTGCTCCAAGCCGATGAGTCCTGTGGTGGCGTTCCGTTGTCGGCGAAATGATAAACGGCGACCGTATCGGCGTCATAGGTTCCCTTGGAATCATTGGATGGAGGCGCCTTCCTGTTCCCGTAATAGAGCCAGAAGCTCGTCTTGCCGCCTGGCTTGATGTCCGGCACATTGACCCAAACCAGCGCCTCGCCGAGCAGGGAATCATATTTTTCGATGTGGGATTTGAGCGGTGTCGTGTCGTCTTCCGCCACAAAGCGCAAGTCGCTGCCGTCGTCCTTGCTCTGCTCAAACCGGAAATTGCCGGTATGCAGGCGGATCAAGAGAGGCATTGCGCCAATCGGATCCGTAATGTTCGCGCCGCTCGCGCTTGTATCGATCGTTATCTTCTTGCGTATTGTCCATTGATCATTCCACCAGGCGGCGGCTTCCTGTGGCCAGCAGGCGCAGACCAGCAAGCCCATGAGAGCTACGGCCACAAATCTGTCGAATGCGAGATGCGGCAATGGACTCTGGAGGTAAAGAGACGGGTAACGCATGCGATCGTCCATGATTTCAGAATTCCCCCCAAAGGCGGAAGTTGACGCGCCGTTCCCGAGCTTTCGTGAAGGATTGAGTGATCATCGGGACACTGAGCACGACCATGCCGTTCAGGTGATTGGCCAATTTGAGACGCGCGCCGACGCCAAAGCTATAAAGGTCGAAGCTGCTTCGCTGTTCCGGAAGGGGCTGAAGAATCATGGCGCTTGCCCCATCGAAAAAAGCAAAAAAGCGCACATCATTGAAGTAAGTGGACTTTGTTTCCTTTGCCTTTTCATCCTGCTGCAAAGATTGCAGTGTCGGCCCAATGTTTGGGGTCCGAAATTCCAACGTCCCGGCGACGCCTGTATCACCAAGGACCTCACATTCAAGATAGCCGCGCACCGTGTCAAGACCACCGACACAAAACTGCTCGCTGGAAACAAGAGGTAGACTGGCGAACTGGGCCTGCGTTCTGGCAAAGAGCTGCAATCCCAGCGGCAATTCCTGTGTGTAGGACAGATCGGCGTTGAAATGCACGAAATTGTCTTGTGCGCCGTCCCGCCTGGCTTCAAAGGCAGCTGGGTTGCTGCCTATCCCTCGCAGACCAGAGGTAACGCTGGCGCCGAGCACGAGCAACGAGCCTTCGGCTTGCCAATTTGCATTATAGCTTGCCACGATCGGCGCATAGGTGACCGGCGATGAAAAGGCAATCGCCGTGCCATTCTCAACCTGTTGAGCGAAATGCTTGTAATCGGCGCCAAACGAGACCGAGTGGTATAAATTTGTGAGGGGCGGCAAGGTCACAACAACACGGCTTCCGATGATTTGGCCTGGCCCGATGACGTCCGTATTGCCGACCGTCGAGACGTTGCTCATTGAATCGACGCCGTATGCGAGAAGGCTTACGAAATCATTGTCCGGGAGCCGCAGCAGATAGGAGCCTGAGTACACTTCAACATCGGCTGGGTTCTGTGGCGCCACTTGATAGCTGAAGCTGATCGAATGTCCGAGCTGCCATAGATCGTCGTAGTGAATGTTTGTGCTGATCCGAAGCGGCTCGGTGTCCGGTGCTTGCCGGTTGTTGAATTCGACGCTGCCGTGAAGAGGCAGCTTGTCTTCGACATTGAGATCGACATCGACCGTATCAGGCGTCGCACCAGCGCTGAGCGCCGGGGTCACGCGCCGGTCCGGCCATTGGTTGAGCGTGACAATGTCCTTTGTCACCGCATTGAAATTGGGGACAGTGCCTTCAGCGAGGGAAGTGGCCCTCTTCTTGATCGGATCGAAATCGAAATATCGGGAGCCTTTCACCCGCAAACGCCCAACCCGGTTCTCGGTCACCTTGAGAACGACAATGCCGTTCTGCGGGTTCTGTGGGGGTATGCTGACATTGACGGTCTGATAGCCCTTGTCATGATAGCTTTTCTCGAGCGCAGCGCGCGCCTTCTCAACATCTTCCGCTGTTCGCTTCGGCCCTAAAAATGGGTAGACAGCCTCCTCGACATCAATTTGCTGCAGGGTGTCCGCACCGATGACTCGATATTCGTCGATATCAAACCGCTGAGAGGATGCCGGGGGCTTGGCCTTGCGCAGTGACGGATCATTTGCGGTCTTTGCGCGTGGCCCATCGGACGCCTGCCCGCCCGACGGGGCGGCGCCCTCAACCTGGTCAATTGCGGCTTGCGTGGAAGGCGCTGCGGCAAGGGAGGAAAAAAATATGAAGCTTATGATCGAGAATTGCGCAGGACGTCTGTTGGGCGCCTTTCGTTGCCAGGCAAATTGCCCGCTCAAAATATGCGCCCCACGGAACGGATACACGACAGACTCTTGAGATCTTAGCTTGCTGGACTCAGCACAAGTAGTGGATCAGTATTACACCACAAAGACAGTAAGTTTGGTGGATTGTTAAGCCAAAAAATGGCGGAAATGCGGAAGAGAAGAGGGCTTTATGGCGAAAATATAGAAAATCTAGAATGTCAATTATTGCTTTAAGAGCAAGCTGGCGCTTTTTAAGTCGTCGGGCTGCAATGTCCTCACGAGAGGGCTCGAACGGCAAGCCAATGGCGGTTAAGATTAAAGATGCTTAATTTTCATGGCGGATGCCAGGCCTCTAAGACCCATGTGCGCCGGGCCGCACCACATACTTCTTTACCGCAATGTGCTTTTTAAATGTGCTTTTTAGCCATGCTTGCTCCGCATTCGCCGCTCTGATCCTGGCAATCCGGCCGCAAAGGCCATGATGACCCACCAATCGCGGCCAATAGGCGCCGCCGATTACCGAACGCGACCGCATTCTGCGCCCGGCTATATCGCTCCTCATGAGGCAGAACGCCAAGCCGCTTGAGCCGGTCTCCATCATATCGGGGAAGTCACCGCCAAATTCGCCATGACAAATCCGTCCTGAGGCCCGCTTCAGAAAGCTCGGTGCTACGTTACGGAGCGAACGAGGCTGCCGACAAGTAGGTGCCAGCCGTCGATGAGCACAAAGAAGATGATCTTGACAGGCAGGGCGATCACGGATGGGGGCAGCATCATCATCCCCATGGACATCGTAAGCGTCGCGACAATCATGTCGATGACCAGAAACGGCAGCATGATGAGAAAGCCCATTTCGAATCCACGGCGCAGTTCGGAAATCATGAACGCAGGCACGAGCAGCCGGAAATCGGGGTTTGAGCGATCTTTGACTGTGAATGAGCCTTTGGAAAGATCTTCGAACAATTTCAAATCCTTCTCGCGCACCTGTGCTGCCATGAATTCCCGGAAGGGTTGGGTGACCGCGACATAGGCATCGTCCTGACTGATCTTATTATTCATCACGGGCTGCAGGCCCTCGCGCCACGCCCGATCGAAAGTTGGAGCCATGACAAAAAATGTCATGAACAAGGAGAGGCTTATCAGGATGAGATTGGCGGGGGCGCTCTGCAGTCCAAGCCCGGAGCGCAAGAAGGAGAGCGCGACGACGAAGCGCGTGAAACTCGTTGTCATGATCAGCAACCCTGGTGCCACCGATAATACGGTAAGCACAGCGACGAGCTGAATGATCCGGGCGGTTACCGAGCCGCCTTCCGAGGAAAGAAGAGGGCCGAGATCGAAGCTCTGTCCCCAGGCCGCGGTGGCGGGGCTCATAAGCAGGAGTGTGATGCCTAGGCGTTTCATTGTATCACCATCGTTCGAAGCACGAGTTCGCTCACCTTGCCGCCTGAGCGTATTGACGCCCGCTCGTTGAGTATTTGACGAAAGCTCTGCAGACCCGAGGCGCCTTGAATCTGCGTTACGGAGACTGTTCGAAGATAGGCGATAAGGTCGTTTGCGATTACCAGGCCTAGGGCGTCTGGATGAGGTGTCGTCTTCGGATTGAAAACAATCGAAGCTTCGAGGCGGATCCACATGTCCTGCGGTTCGCCAAGATTGGTGATGATGGGCGGAAGTTCGAAGACACCGGTGCTCGCGACTTCCTCAGTCGCTAGGGTCTGAGTTCTTGCCTCCGTTTGGTCCAGCGAGGGTGCGAACAGTGCTCCCAATCCGCCAGCTAATACGGAAACGGCCAGCATAGCGATCAGCGTTTGCTTGCCAGTTGGCCTAACGTCCAAGGCGGCCATCCTTCAGTCCCTTCAGAACGGTCTTGTGAAGTCCACAAGCTGCTGTCCCCACGGGGGTTGCTGCATGTCGTTCAGGCGCCCTCTGCCGCCATATGAAATGCGCGCCTCGGCTATCCGATCGTAGGTGACGGTGTTGTTGGGGCTTATGTCGACTGGTTGGACGATTCCCGCGACGGCGAGCTGGCGCAACTCATAATTCACTCTGACTTCCTGGGAGCCGCTGATGACGAGATTGCCGTTCGGCAAAACATCAGTCACGACGGCAGCCACTGAAACCTGAATTTGCTCCTGGCGGTTGATGTTCCCCTGACCCTGCGTTGAGGAGTTCGACGTGAGATCTCCCGAGACCGTGGAGGGCTGGGGAGGGGTGGCGGTGGCGGCGGCCGATGCCGGAAGTCCGAGGCTGTTGAAGAAATTCCAGTCGGCAACAAGGCTGTTCGTGTTGGTTCTGGATCGGTCCATTTCGTTACCAAATATTGCCTTGTCATTGATCGCGATAAGAACGGTCACGATATCGCCTGGTCTAGTGACCCTGTAGCTGGTATAGAGGTTCTGGGCCATGCCGCCGCCAAGATTGACGCCAGGGCCGGGTTGGACCACGCCCGCACTCAAGAGGCCTGAGCCGATGGGGCTCATTCGAGGTTCGCGCATAAACTCGTTCATTTCCCCGCCGCACCCGGTTAAGACCATTGCGCTCAAAAACAAAAGGCGGCGCGGATGGGGCAGGGGTAGGGCGCGTCCGAAGGCGCAAATTTTCATGATCTTTTCGCGGCCATACCGGCGCCAGAGAGCAGGCCGGTCAGCCTTCCGACGCGAGAGGCCTCCATTTCGTTCAGAATCGCGCCCGCAGCCTTTGGGGTGAGTTTTGCGAGAATGGCGACGGCGGTTTCGTCATCCATCATGGCAAGGCGCGGCGCTGCGGCTTCCGGGTCCATCTTGGAGAAAATCGCAACGACAACGTCGCTCGCCTTTTTGAGTATCGCCTGACGATTGCCGACCCACTCCCGGGCCTCCGCTTCCTTTTGCTCGAGTTCTCGAACGCGCAGCTTGACCTCGGTCTCAAGCTCGTTCAGGCGCTTGATCTGGCGAGCGAGGCGAACCTCTGCCACGGCCGGAGCAACGTTTGCGCAATAAAGGGCGACGTCATTGCCGGGCGCTGCGTCCAGGGCGGCCTTGTTCGGCGCCTTTGTGGGCTGTGCGAGCGCGCCGAGGATTGCGCTGCCCAAGCCCAACGCGCAGAGTGCGATCGCGAGTGTGATTCGTCCTTGCATGGTGGCGCGTGCTCTCGAGTGGCGTTGCTGTCATGGTGCAAAAGGAAACTTGCTCCAGACTGTCTGCACGTCATTCAGAGTATCGCCGCCGAGGATGCGACCGAAGCTGCTGCGAACGCCTGCCTCAATGAGTCGGCAAGCAAAGGTCCCTCGGCACGAAGAACGAGCGGCACGCTATCATGCTCTTGGGGCGGGGTTTTAATCGCCGCGTGGAAACATCCACCGATGCAACCCATATTCGAAAGAGATCTGGGAAAGCCTTCGCAGCGCCGGACATTCCTATCACCGGTCACAGAGGACGATAGATGTCACGCTTATTGATCCTTATCGGGTTGCTCTTCATAGCGGCGGGACTGCTATGGCCGTGGATGGGATGGATTGGTCATTTGCCGGGCGACATCATCATCAAAAGGGATAATTTCGCTTTATACATACCGATCATGACAGGACTCGTGATCAGCGTGGCGATCACCGTGTTGCTGTGGCTCATTCGATGGTGAGAGGCTTGGGTATGGCTTACTGTATGAGAAGCCGATGGGAAACAAACTCGCGATGCAGGCAGGAAGAAAAATCGCGATCAGACGCTCTTTGCACGCACGTCCTATGCACGGATTTGAAAGACATCATGGTCTAGCTCTTCCTGGCAAACGGCCCGGACCTCGGCTCATCTAGCCGCCAAAATCCGTCTCACCGGTGTGAATCCCCATTCTGCGGTCTATACCCATGACGATAATCTCACCGTCACCGGCCTCGTTTGTGCGCGCCGATCTTGCGATCGCGTCGACGACCTTGTCGACGAGACTGGCTGGAACCACGACTTCGACCTTAATCTTTGGAACAAAGCCGGCGGCATATTCGCGGCCGCGACCAATAACGGTATGCCCTTTGTAAGGCCCGAAGCGCTTAGCCTCGGTTATATTGAACCGAGCGATGCCGAGCTGCGCCAGCGCTTCTTGCACTTCTTCGATCTTGTATGGCCTGATGACGGCGATGACGAGTTTCATGGGATTACTTTTCCAGGAGCCAGCGCACGTTGCCCCTCCCAAGTCGCCCGATCAAGCGGCGAGGCGGACGAGTCGGTTCACAAAACGCACTTCTCCCGCCGTTCCGGATTCGCCTTCGGGTGGGGCATGATGCCTTTCGCCCTTCGCGCCCTCTCCGCGCGCAGGCGGGCTTTCTCGCACCGCGCGGCGGCACGTTCTTGCGGCGTGATTGCAGTAGCATTTTCGGTTCTCCAGATTCTGCGGAAACGGGTTCGCGGCGCTTCGCTGTCCGGCCTATGCTTGCGCCGCGTTGCTATAACGGGTTCCTTTACGCAAAGGTACGTAACGCGACATGAGCGTCGGTTATATGAGGCGTATAATCAATAGGTTAACGCAATTTTTGATGTACCCCAATGCCTGAAAAAAGGGCGCGCCAGGACGCAACGATCGGCGGACGCTCGAGCAGAGGATCACCACCCTCATGAATAGGCGGAAACTTCCAAACCAAAGATGGCGCATTCAGGCATGGTACTCAGCACGAGAGAAGCGCCAACCAGTGCTTGTTTCGCCAACCTAGAGCGCATTCCGCAAAGGTTGACAGACTTTTGCGACGAGAATTCGCTCCAACTTCTCGATCATGCGCGATTTCTTTCCGCTCGTTCGTTCGAGCGGAAAGCGCGCTGGAACAGTCGGCAAAACGCGTTGCAAATCATCAACCTTAGTCGTATGTACACATATGAGGACTTGGATCGCGCAGGAAATTCCAATGACCGATGCGTTGCTCACAGTGCGCTTATCCAGCGCCACTAAGGAAAAACTTGAGCTTCTTGCTAAAGACACCAAACGTTCAAAGTCGTTCTTGGCAGCGGAAGCCATTACACGTTTCATCGAGGAGCAAGCCCAGATCATCGAAGGGATCCGTGCGGGCCTGGAGGATGCCAAGGCCGGCCGCGTGACCTCCCACGAAGACGCGATGAAAACGATCTACGCCACGATCGACAAAGCGAATAAACGCGTGTGAGAAGGATCTTTTGGGCGAACCAGGCGCTTGCCGACTTCGATCAGCAAATCGGGCAGATCGCAGCCAATTCCCCGAAAGGTGCACAGCTGGTTGCGGAGCGATTGCACAAGGCCATTGAAGGTCTCACCAAAACAGCTTCAGGTCGCTTGGGCCGGTTCCCAGGAACCTATGAAAAATTTGTTACCAAGACGTCGCATGTGATTGTTTACGTCAAAGACGATAGCGCCAAGACGATCACAATCCTGCGTATAATTCATACCTCGCGGGAATGGCTCATCGGAACACTCCCGGATTGATCAGGCCGCGGCTTTTTCTGCCCTTTGTTCGGCGCCCGCCTGCGGCTCGGCGGGGGCGCCGGCCCAGGCGCTGCTCGCCGGGATCTGCTCGCCCTTCATGACGAGGGTGAGGGGGCCGAGCCGCGCGTAATCGAGCACATGGGTGTCGTAGAGCACGGTCGAGCCCGCCCCGACGGTGACGCCTCGGCCCACGAAAACCCGGCCGACTTTCATCACCCGGTCCTCATAGAGGTGCGTCTGCAAAGCCGAGAGCTCATTCAGCGCGGCGTAATCGCCGACCGTGACGCAGTCGAATTCGGTGATGTCGGTCATATTCATGAAGACACCGCGGCCGAATTTCGTGCCGAAGAGCCGCAGCATCCAGGGCAAGAACGGCGTACCGCGCAAATGGTCGAGCAGGACCCTGCCGGCGAGCCCCCAATAGAGGACGGCGACCGCCTCGGTACGCATCGCCCACCAGGACCACATGGGCATGGTCACCGGCTCGTAGCGCCCCATTGTGATCCATTTGGCGACGACGACGACGAGGGTCATGGCCAAGCTGATCGCCATCGAGGAAAAGGTGAATTCCCCGAGGGCCTTGAGATAGTTGCCATCGAGCACATCGGCGCTGAACCATTCGACCGCCCAGGTACCGAAGGTGATGAACAACATGGTCGGCAGCGAGATGGTGAAGGCCTCGAACACGGCGCGGGCGAATTTCTTCCAGAACGGCGCCTCATAGGTCCAGCGGGCGCCGCCACCATCGAAGGTCTGGCGGACCGGCAGCTTGATCGGCGGTGAGCCGAACCAGGTTTCACCCGGTTTGATCACACCATTCGCCGGCGGCTTGGATTTGATGCCGATCAGGGCGCCTTCCGGGATTTCGGCGCCGGCCGGCACGACAGCGCTGTTGCCGACAAAGACGCGCGGTCCCGTCTTGACGCGCTTTAGATACATCCAGCCATTGCGCACTTCCTCATCGCCCAGGATCACCTCGTCGGCGATGAAGCATTTCTCGCCGATCTCGACGAGATCATAGCGGCCGGAAAGATTGGTCGAGATTTCCGCATCCTTGCCGATCCTGGCGCCCATCAGCCGGTACCAGCTGCGCATATAGATCGTCGCATAGAGGGACGAGAGGGTTTCGAGCGTCACCTCGGTTGTCAGCGCGACGACCCATTTGCGGAAATAGAAGAAGGAATGGACCGAATAGGTCCCTTCCTTGACGACGGGCAGGATGATCCAGCGGCAGGCGGCGATGAAAAGGACGGTCACGAGCACCATGACGAAGGAGGTCGGCCAAGCCATGAAGGGGATCGACAGCATGTAAAAGGAGCGGTCGAAATCAGCGGTGCCGATCCAGTCGTCGATCCGGTCGAAAACCCAGAAAGCCGGGAAGATCGGGATGAGACCGAGTGGCGGGACGGCGAGCAGCAGTGCCACATGGAGCAGCGTCATGATGGCGCGGCGCGCGATCGAGGCCTCGGGTGGCGTATCCAGCGCGGCGGGGTCGACGAGGCCGGTCTTGCGGGCCGGCGAGCCGTCCCAGCTTTCCCAGGCGCCAATATGGCCGCCGGGACCGACCGCGGTGAGATCGGCAAGCTCGGCGCCCTCTTCGATTACAGTGTTTTCCGAAAGGACGCAGGAGGAACCGATATAGACCGAGGGCCCGATCTTGATCGTTCCGATGATGAGCTCATTGCCCTCGACCCGCGCATTAGCGAAATTGGCGAGGGAGCCGATGCTGGTGCCTTCACCGATCGAGATGAGATCGACGGCGCCGGGCTCGATGTCGCTGATCAGCGCATCCTTGCCGATCGTTGCGCCAAGCGCCCGCAGATAATAGCGCATGACCGGCGAGCCCTGGAACCATTTGATATGGACGAGGCCGAGGAAGCGCTTCACCAGCCACCAGCGGAAATAATAGACGCCCCACAGAGGATAGCGGCCGGGCTTGGTCTTGCCGATGATGAGCCATTTCGTCGCGATGACGATGGCTATCGTCGCGATGTTGATGCACGTATAGACGCTGAGCAGCGAGGCGGCCTCTTCGAGGAAAGTCGCGTCGGCTCCGGTCAGCAGCATATAGCTCACGAAAACGCCGAGCCACTGGGCGCTCATCAAGGCGATGATCACCGGCAGGGCGACAGCCTGCGCGCAGCCGCACAGGAAGCGGCGCAACAGAGGTGGTGGCGTGAAGACGAGATCCTCGGCGGGCGCGCCTTCCCCCCATTTCTGGTCGAGAAGCTCGGCGAGGGCGCGCAATGTGCGGGCCTGATAGACATCCTGCAAGGTGATGTTGGAAAGCGCCGGCGTTTCCCGCACCACGGAGATGAAGCGCGCGGCGAGCAGCGAATGACCGCCGAGATCGGTGAAGAAATCCGCATCGAAAGGGATGGCTTGCGGCGGCAGAACGCGCTTGGCGGCATCGAGAAGTTTCGCCTCCGTCTCATTGCACGGATCTTCCTGCGCATCGGCCTCGGGAGCGGCGGCGAGCTCGACCTGCTTCAGCGTTTTGCGATCGACCTTGCCGGATGAAAGCCTGGGCAGGCTGGCGACGGTTTCGAAGCGGGCCGGCACCATATAGGCGGGCAGGCTCTGGCGCAGCTCCGCGCGCATCTTCTTGGCATCGAGTTCCGCACCGATCTCGGGGACGAGAAAGGCAACGAGCTGCTCGATCTCATGATCATTGCGCAGCACCACGGCGGCTTGCGCTATATCGCTGATTTCGGAGAGTCTGGCTTCAATTTCCCCCAGCTCGACTCGAAAACCGCGAATTTTCACCTGATCATCGATGCGGCCGCGGAAGGCGATTTCGCCGTTGGCCTCAAGCCGCACGGCGTCGCCGGAACGATAGAGAATGGGATCGACCCGCTCTGCGAGTGTGGGTGAGGGCGCATCCGGATCCGGTCCAGGCGGATCGGGATCGTCCGATAAGGCTTCATCAGGAAAAGGATTGGCGATGAATTTCTCGCGGTTCAGCCGGTCGCGGCGCAGATAGCCCTTGGCGACGCCCGGGCCGCCGATCAGAAGCTCGCCTTCCCGGCCCTGCGGCAGCAGCTCGAGATTTTCACCCGCCACATAGCAGGTGTAATTGGGGATCGGACGCCCGATCGTGACAGGCTGGCCTGGCCGCACCTCCGCGATGGTCGCGACGACCGTCGCTTCCGTCGGGCCATAGGAATTGAAGATCCTGCGGCCCGGCCGGCACCAGCGCCCGGCGACGGTCGGCGGACAGGCCTCGCCGCCGAGGATGATCAGACGAAGGCTTGCGACATCGCGCGGCAGCAGCGAGAGCAGGGTCGGCACGGTGTCGAGCACGCTCACATGATGTTCTTCGAGGAAGTCGGGCAGCCGGTCGGCCTCGCCCATCATCTCGGCGTCGGCGACAAAGAGCGCCGCGCCGACAAGATAGGGGATCCAAATCTCCTCCATCGAGAGATCGAAAGCGACGGACGCGCCCTGAAAGACGACGTCGCTGGCGGCAATCCCATAAACCTCATTGGCAGCGCGCAGATAATGGCAAATATTGCGCGAGGTGATCACGATCCCCTTCGGTGTTCCGGTCGTCCCCGAAGTGTAGATGAGATAGGCCGGATCCTCCGGGCGGGCGCCAAGCGCGCGGGCATTAATCTTCCAGTCGTCGTAAGCCGGCGAGGACGAAGCCGATAGCTGGCCAAAAGTCCAAACCGGGCAAGAGGGCGCGATTTTTGCGACCCAAACCTCATGCGTGACGAGGCCCCAGGCCTCGGCGTCGGAGAGACAAAGGGCGACCCGCTCGGCGGGAGCATCGGCGTCAAAGGGCAGCCAGGCGGCGCCGGTCTTGGCGATTGCAATCTGTGCGATCAGGAGTTCGGGGCCGCGCGGCAGCCAAAGCCCGGCGACGCGGCCGGGACGTAAGCCCTTTTGCACAAGGCTGCGGGCCAAGGCCTCGGCCCTGGCATCGACTTGCCCATAGGTGAGTCGGCCCTCCGCCGTGATCAGGACGGGGGCATCGGGCTGGCGGGCAACGGTTGCGGCAAAAACCTCGCAGAGCAATTCATCGCGGATCAAATCGGGGCGTGAGGGTCCACGCAGCCTGGCCAAGGGGGCGGATACCGGGGGCTCATCCTCGCGGAAGGATGTTGGGGCGCTCGCCAGACGGTGAAGCATGAAGGATCCTGTTTGAATGACTCTCTCTTAGCTCATATGTCCGAGCCGCAAATCAATCCTTGCCGGGACAAATATTCGGATGCTGCCGGACCGGATCCCGCCTCTTGGACCGCCGCCGCCCGGGTTTCAATCCGGCTGGATGAGGTGGCATTCCAGTAAAACCTTAAGAGGGCGTTACAAATCCAGGCTCACCGGACTGATAACGCCGCCATTTGTTGAAATCTTGGCGGAGAAACCCTGCGGTTCACGTGTTGGGAATGAAACCGTTTTCCTAATATATGTGGCTTCATAAACATGGCTTCCCGTCAGGGGCGCAGTGTCATGTTTCCATCAAGCTGATTTGGATCGGCTCGGTCCAGATCAGCAGGATGGAGTCTGAAAACTTAGAGCGGGACTCATGTGGTGCAGAGCCCAGTTACGGGCAAAGTTCTGAACCGGCGGTGAATGTCAGTCTTTGCCGGCCACGGAAATATCGGGAGCGGCCGGATTTTTCATGCCCACGATATGGTAGCCGCAGTCAACATGCAGGATTTCGCCGGTGATGCCCCGCGCCATGGGTGAGAGAAGGAAGGCGGCGCTTTCGCCGACTTCATCGATCGTCACAGTGCGCCGGAGCGGCGCATTATATTCATTCCATTTGAGTATATAGCGGAAATCGCCGATTCCCGAAGCCGCCAATGTTTTGATCGGTCCGGCCGAGATCGCATTGACCCTTATGTTGCGTTCACCGAGGTCGGCGGCAAGGTAGCGGACGCTGGCTTCAAGTGCCGCCTTGGCAAGCCCCATGACATTGTAATGGGGCATCCATTTTTCCGCCCCGTAATAGGTCAAGGTCAGCATGGCGCCGCCATTCGGCATAAGCTTCTCGGCGCGCTGGGCGACGGCGGTGAAGGAATAGCAGGAGATGAGCAGCGTATTGGTGAAATTCTCCGCCGTTGTGTCGAGATAGCGGCCGGTCAGCTGATCTTTGTCGGAAAAGGCCACGCAGTGAACGATGAAGTCGAGGCTGCCCCAAATGCGCTCGATCTGCTCGAAGATCGCGGCAAGCGAACTCGTATTGGTGACATCACAATCGCCGAGCACATTGGCGCCGATTTCCTGGGCGAGTGGCCGGACCCGCTTTTCAAGCGCCTCCCCCTGATAGGTGAAGGCGAGTTCGGCACCCGCCTCATGAGCCGCCTTAGCGATTCCCCAGGCGATCGACCGGTTGTTGGCAATTCCCAGGATGAGGCCGCGTTTTCCACTGAGAATTCCGGAAAGGGGCAGTCCTTTGGGAGCGAGATCCAGTTGCGTCATCAGAGGTTGGACCACAGAATAGGAGAGACCGCAGGGCTTGGAACGCTAGCAAATGTTCACGCGTTTAAAGGCTGCGAGGCCGAAGTGCAAGTTGGACTGAAGCCCGAGGTTGTTTTGAAATTTCGGATCACCCTCTATATTAATAGGGGAAAGGCTGTCCTGGTGCAAAAACACAGCCGGCAGGGGCGTTTTCCAAGGGGTTTTCGAGGTGAGCTTGCGGGATGAATTAAATTCCTGCGCGCCGCGGCTTCGCCGCTTTGCCCGGGCGCTCATTGGCGGCCATCCCATGCGGAACCCTGCCGCCGATGATCTCGCCGCGGCGGTTTTGG
>DATJTB010000220.1:0-9447 GCA_035503795.1 Methylocella sp. | reverse complement strand
ATGATCGCTTCATGCTGCCCCATTTCATCTGGGCCGATTTTCAGGGTGTTCTCGCCGATCTCAAAGAAGCGGGCTATGATTGTGATCCGGCCTGGTACCAGGCGCAATTCGAATTCCGTTTCCCCTTTTTCGGCGCGGTCGAGCATGGCGGGATAAGGCTCGAGCTGCGCCAGGCGCGCGAGCCCTGGCATGTATTGGGCGAGCAGGGCGCTTTAGGTGGCACCGTGCGCTATGTGGATTCCTCAGTCGAACGCTTGCAGATCAAGGTGAGCGGTCTCGTTCCGGGCCGCCATTGCGTCGCCTGCAACGGCCGCCGTGTCCCGTTGACGGCAACCGGGACGTCGGGCGAAGCGGTGGCCGGCGTGCGCTTCAAGGCCTGGCAGCCGGCCAATGGCCTGCATCCGACGATCGCGGTGCATGCCCCTTTGACCTTCGACCTCATCGATGGCTGGAACGGCCGCGCGATCGGCGGCTGCGTCTATCATGTCGCCCATCCGGGCGGCCGCAATTATGAGACGTTTCCAGTTAACAGCTATGAAGCCGAGGCACGGAGGCTCGCGAGATTTCAGGAGCATGGCCACACACCGGGGACTTTTGCCGTGCCGCCTGAAGAGCACTCAGTGGATTTTCCCCTGACGCTCGATCTGCGCCACTCCTGAAGCACGGTTTACATAAATTGCACCGGAATATCGCTCAACACCCCTCCTTATTCCGCTCTCTCTTGAGCGGAGCGGAGGCGCGAAGCATCCCATTGCGATCGAAGCGCCGAAGTCGTCACCTGCCTTACAAGGAATTGAGATTACTGGCCGGACGAGCCGCTCGGATTATCGGGCTGTCCGGAGCGCCGTCTGCGATCTCGATACATGTTCATACATGCCAATTTCATTCTATGGCCCCAGCCGGTTGGCTTTTAACCGGGCGTTAACCATGCCTTGCGTAAATCAAATGACAGAGATTTTGAGGCGCGCAAGTGACGATCCAATCAAGCCCACGCCATTCGATAAGGTTCCATGGCCGCAGTTATCATGCCATGGTTCTGGCGCCGGAAGCGCCCTTGGCCGATTGGCTCGCCGAGCTTGATTCCTGGCTGAGTCGTTCCCCCGGTTTCTTCCTCGGCCGGCCGGTCGTTCTTGACGTCTCGATCTTGGCGCCTGGCAAGACGGGCCTCGTCGACCTTTTGGAAAAACTCACGGAACGCAATATTAAGGTGATGGGGATCGAGGGGGCGGAGCCTTCCTGGCTCGAATTCGCCATGCCGCCCCTGCTGTTGAGCGGCCGTCAAGAGAATGGAATACAGGCGGGTGGAGGGCC
The DNA here is from genome assembly GCA_035503795.1 of Methylocella sp. Taxonomy (GTDB): domain Bacteria; phylum Pseudomonadota; class Alphaproteobacteria; order Rhizobiales; family Beijerinckiaceae; genus Methylocapsa. Next base: position 8,136 of record DATJTB010000220.1, on the reverse strand, counting down.
TACCGCTTCGCCGGCGGCTGGCGAGGAGACACCGGCTGCAGCGCCTTCTGGTGAAGCATCCGAGGATGCAAAGGCGGCGGCCGATGCCGTAGCGGCGGTTGCTTCTCCACCGGTTGAGCCCGCACCGGCTCTGCAACCTCAGCGCCCCAATTCCCTGCTGCTCGACAGCCCGGTTCGCTCCGGCCAGTGCATCGTCCATTCGGAGGGTGATGTGATTGTAGTGGGCTCGGTTGCGTCCGGCGCGGAAGTCATCGCGGGCGGCTCGATCCACATTTACGGAACGTTGCGCGGCCGGGCGATCGCCGGATCGCGTGATCCGCGGGCGCGCATCTTCTGCCGCAAGCTCGAGGCGGAACTCCTTTCAATCGACGGCCTCTATATGGTCGCCGAGGATATGCCCGTCGAGCTGCGCGGCCGGCCGATCCAAGTTTGGCTCGATGGGGATTCATTAGTGATGGCTCAGGACTGAGCCGGGATGGGAGACTGCAAGATGGCCAAGGTACTGGTCGTGACTTCAGGCAAGGGAGGCGTGGGCAAAACGACCTCCACTGCCGCTTTGGGCGCGGCGCTCGCCAGTGCCGGGAAGAATGTCGTGCTGATCGATTTCGATGTGGGCCTGCGCAATCTGGATCTCGTCATGGGCGCCGAGCGGCGGGTCGTCTATGATCTGATCAATGTGGTGCAAGGCGACGCCAAGCTCTCCCAGGCATTGATCCGTGACAAGCGCGTGCCGACCCTTTCTCTTCTGCCCGCCTCCCAGACCCGCGACAAGGACGCCTTGACGGATGAAGGCGTCACGACGATCATCAGTGAATTGCGGGAAAAATTCGATTGGGTGATCTGCGACAGCCCGGCCGGCATCGAGCGGGGCGCGACGCTGGCGATGCGCCATGCGGATATTGCGATCGTCGTGACCAATCCGGAAGTCTCGTCGGTGCGCGATTCCGACCGCATCATCGGCCTGCTGGATTCCAAGACGGCCCGGGCGGAAAAGGGCGAGCGGGTCGACAAACATCTCCTCCTCACCCGTTTCGATGCGGCGCGCGCCGGCCGCGGCGAGATGCTCAACATCAACGACGTCATGGAAATTCTATCAATCCCGCTACTTGGGATCATTCCGGAAAGCAGCGAGGTGTTGCGCGCTTCCAATCTCGGCTCGCCTGTCACCCTCAATAATCCGGCCAGCGCTCCGGCACGCGCCTATTTCGAAGCGGCGAAGCGACTCAATGGGGAGGCTCTGGAAGTCACCATACCGGGAGACAAGAAAGGCTTGCTCGGCAAATTGTTCGGTCGGAGGGCGGCATGAATATCCTCAGTTTCTTCAGGCGGACGATCCCGAACACAAATACGGCACCGGTTGCCCGCGAAAGGCTGCAAATCCTTCTTGCACATGAACGTGCCGTCTCGGGAAAGTCCGATCTCATCGCGATTCTGCAAGATGAGATTATGGCCGTGATCGCCAGGCATTTCCCGGTCGATGAGGACAGCATCACCGTCAAGATGGAGCGCGGCGAGGCTGTTTCGACGCTCGAAGTCGAAGTCGAGATTCCAACGCCGATGTGCCCGAGTTTTCCATTGCCGGAAAAGCCGGCCGTTGAGGCGATCGAGAGCGAAGACGTCAAGCCCAACGATAAGGAAAGTCCGAATGCGGAAGTAGATGAGTTGGAAATCCGACGGACCGGCACGCTGTCTTAAGATTGGGCCATTACCTGCCACGCCAGCGGTTGGTTCACGCACGCGCGACGTGGTAAGACGAGCCCACCAAATCTTGCATGGCGGCCGGCGCTAGCCGGTTGCGAAGCGCGGACAGGTGATGACGCCGGAACGCCCTCATCTTATTCCGATGAATTTACCCAGCTTCGGAAAGACCCCATTTACCATTCACGCTTTTGACCGCACCCTGTGTCTTCATCTTCTGAAGCGTATTTGACAGGGTCCGGTTTGCTACCTTTTTCCCACTGGCTCTAATGTTGCTTACGAGTTCGGCCAGCGGAAGAGGTCCACTTTCCGTCAGCGCTCTAGAAATCAGGTCGCGGACGGTAGAGGACGCTACCACCTGGCTGCTCGTCCTTGCCGCTGGCAACTTTGCCTTGGGTCTCGCCTTGGAAACCCGCTTGTCGGATGCCTTGGTGAGAGTCCAATTGCCATTTGCTCTTTTGGCGAAGCCTTGCTTTTTCAAGGCTTGCAGTGAAAATGAAATGCGTCGACGGTCGATCTCACGCCCGCCGGCTTTGATCTGCTCCGCGATCCCAGCGACAGTAAGAGCACCATGAGCTTTCAGTACCTCGGTGATGGCAGAGGCGATGGTTTGAGGGGCAGCAGCCGGTGTGACTGCCACATGTGTTGCCGTGCTGGCCCTTGGCCGTGCTACGGTCTTTTCCTTTGGGATGACCGCCGTTTCAAGCGTCAACAACTCATGCTCCGCGATGCGGAGATTGGCGATTTTCGTCTCCAGCTCAGCGATTTTTGTCCGGATAAGGTCGAGTGTAGGGTTCATTAATGGACCTTGGTTCTGTTGGAGGTAGGACGTTGGATTGACTGATACAAGTTTCAATAGCCATACAACGACAAATTGTGAAAGTCCAGGAGGCTGTCGGGCGAGCACGTTGAATGTTGTGAATGCCCGTTTTTGTAAAATCCATAGTGTGCCGTGATCCAGCTTTCGTCAACTGAGCCATGCAGGAAATACAATCGACGCCGTAATTATGATCCCTGTAATGCCAGCCGATCTTTCGGATTCCGGTGATGGCTTCCACTCTGGATGTTGTGCTGCAGCATCTATTTTAGTTGAAACGGCAATAATTCCATTATCGGAATGAAGGTGAGGGTTCTCGGTGAATCATACTCTCCTCGATGATTTTCATGGACTTCCGTGCTGATCAGCAGCCGGCACAAGCTTGAAGGCCGCAGGCGAAGGCCGTACTGGGCTTTGACCTGTCAGGGGGGCGCGCTTTAGCCTCAGAGAATGGACGTTGAAGCAACGATAGGACAGCGATTTACAAAAATTCAGCAGTACGCTGTTTGAGAATCAGGTTCGAGGAGCAAGATGCATGAGGGATTCCCTTGCGGCTCCGAGATACCATAGCTGCGGGAGTGATTGACGAGTTGGCCATTCGTTCGCGCTTTAGCTTGGCCAAGTGGAAGCAACGCCCTTTTTCCTTCATCACCCAGAACAAGGGCGCCCGGCCGTTTGATAGGCGCCACCTCGACAAAGACCGGCACCCGGGTACAAAACTCACCCGTCACAGCGTTAATTCAAGGACTGGCGCTTGGCTCCCACACACGATCGCAAGAAGCCATCGTGTGGACGCTCGCCGAAGGGTCCGTGGGTTGCGGGGCGGCTTCTATTCCGCCGCTTTATCATAGTCTTCGGAAACCATCTCGGTTCGGAGCGGGAAATCCATCCGGTCGATCCTGTTCCCTCGCCTTGCGATCTTACCGGCCGATGTGAGAAGCTGATCGACATCTTCCTGGGCAAGCTTGAAATGCTGATCGAGTTTCAAGGCCCTTGTTTCCAATCGCTCCACTTCTTCGATCAGGCGGCGCACTTCGGCCTGGATCAGATGCGCCTCTTCTCTGATCCGCGAATCGCGGACGATGGCCTGCAGGACCTGGATCGCCATCATGAGAAGCGAGGGCGAAACGATGAGAATGCGGTTTTTGTGCGCTTTTTGAATCATAGCCTCGAACGATTCATGGAGATCGGCGTAGATCGATTCGGAGGGCACGAAGAGAAGTGCGATATCCTGCGTCTCGCCTGGCAGGAAGTAGCGCTCGGAAATGTCGCGGATATGTTTTCCGACATCCGTGCGCACCCTCGCCAGGGCGAGCTTGCGCGCTTCCTCGCCCCTCGCGCTACGCAAGGCGGTGAAAGCCTCGAGCGGAAATTTCGCGTCGATGACCATAAGCCGGGGGTCGCCGGGCAGTCTGAGGACGCAATCGGGGCGGGTGTTGTTGGAAAGCGTGAACTGAAATTCGAAGGCAGAAGCCGGCAGGCCGTCCTTGATGATTGCTTCGAGCCGCCCTTGACCGAATGCGCCGCGCGCCGCCTTATTGGCGAGAATGTCCTTCAGCGAGACCACTTCCTCCGTGAGCGCGGCAACGCGCGTCTGGGCCGCGTCAATCACGGCGAGTCTCTCATTGAGCTTGGCGAGATGCTCGCCCGCCGTCTTCCCGGAGGCTTCGAGGCCAGCGCCGACCCGTGAGCCGACCGCATCGAGCCGCTCGGCGACGAGCCGGGCGAGATCGGCCTGCCGCGAGCCCAAAATCTCGGCGACGCTGCGCACCGAGCCGGCGAGCCCGGCATTCTGCCGCGACAGTTCCTCTATCGCCGGGAACAAGGCATGCTGGCGCTCGGCCGCCGTCCATAACTCGGCCTGTCCCAACTTGGCCCGCACCGCAAGGCCGAAAGCTATGGCGGCCAACAACACCAAAGCCAGCGCTGCGGCGGCAAGCAGAAGGTCCGCCTCCGCTATGGGTGTCCCGTTGAGATGAAACAGAATGGGATCCATGCTGGGTCTTTAGCTGATTCGTTGCGTTGAGGGAACGGATTAAGTACAAGTGTCTCCGCCGCGGCGGGTCGCTGCTGAGGTAACAGAGGAAAATTAGCGGTGCCGTTGTCGTCAACCTCATCGTTGTCGTTAACTAAACCTGAGGATTGGCCAACCCAACGATCGGTGGAATAGGCGTGTCAGGGCCCAGTCGCATCAGAGCCAGCCGTTCAACATCACACCGGGGCGAGTGTGAGCCTGTATGGAGCAGTGTCAGGATCATCTCGCCGCGCTTTGATTGCCACGGCATGCCTATTTGAAGCTTGCGACCGACCCCCTGGATGGACCGGATCAAGGCTATCAATGTCCTCTTAACCAAAATTTTTTGATGATCCTGTGGAGTTCGCCTACATCGCCAACAATTATCATTTCACCGCCGATAAAGCGGCTTACTGCGTCGGCGGGGCGTCCCACAAATGGGACAATACGCTCCTGAGCCTCGATTGCATTTTCGGCAGCGGTCGGCGTCAGGGCTTCATCCCAACACGGGCCGCAGCGCGGCGTTTGTCTTCACAGAAGCTGTGAGATCAGATGACGCGCAGAGCGGCCGAGGAGGCCAATTGAGTGCGCTCCGAGTCTCCGACGTAGGCAGGCGAATAAGCGCCGACGCTGCATCTGCAGCCGGGCGATAGGCTCGAGATCACGGCCAACAACAAAGTGCCGGAACCCGAGTGCCCCGATCCGCCGGATGTCGGAGATTTCGCGTGCCACTGCCATATCCTCGGGCAACAGGATAACGGCAAAGATGGCGATCGTTCACCGCTTCTGCACCCTTGAACGCTGTTTCATCCATCCCATAACGCTGTTTCACCCAGCGCGCTTTCCGCTCGAACGGAATCGTTCGAGCGGAAAGACATCGCGCAAGATCGAGAAGTTGGAGCGAATTCTCGTCGCAAAAGTCTGTCAACTTTTGCGGAATTCGCTCTAAATGGCGGCGAGTCTGCCCCAAGAGCGAAGGACCAAAGCACGATGATTTTGGATCGAATCGATCCAAAATCATGAAACGTGATCGATTCTCGTCATTGAGAGCGGGATGCGAGCGCAAAACCGCTTCACACTTTTGCTCATCCCTCTCTAGCTAGCTGAAGCGACACTTTGCCCTCGTCATGACAATGTCACGGCTTCTTCATACAGAGCAAACGAGAGGTCACTAGCTTCCCGCTCTTCCATGCGGGCTACCCAAGGGCATTTGGCAAAGCCTCAGCGCAGGCCCGGCCGCCCTTTAGACGTTCGCCCCGGCACCACTGAAAGGGAATCCAAATGACATTTGCGTTCTTGCGAACGTCTTTTGCGGCTGCCGCGATGTCCCTCTTGATCTGCGGGGTGGCAAGCGCCCTGGATGTATCGGGCGCTGGGGCGACCTTTCCCTACCCAATTTATGCGAAATGGGCCGATACCTATAAGAAGGAGACGGGCGTTGGCCTGAATTATCAATCGATCGGCTCCGGCGGCGGCATCAAGCAAATCAAGGCCAAGACGGTGACCTTTGGCGCGACGGACCAACCGCTCGAAGCCACCGAACTCGCTGCCTCGGGTCTCATCCAGTTTCCGACCGTGATTGGCGGCGATGTGCCGGTCGTCAATCTCGATGGGATCAAGCCCGGTGATCTCACCCTCAGTGGTCCGGCCCTAGCCAAGATTTTCCTAGGGGAAATTACAAAATGGAATGATCCGGGGCTTGTCAAACTAAACCCGAAAGTGAAGCTGCCTGACCTGCCAATCGTCGTCGTCCACCGTTCCGATGGATCGGGAACGACTTTCATCTGGACCAATTATCTCTCAAAGGTGAGTGAGGATTGGAAAAGCCAGGTCGGGGCGAGCACGGCCGTCGAGTGGCCGGTCGGTATCGGTCAGAAGGGCAACGAAGGTGTGGCCAATGTTGTCGCGCAAACCAAAGGTGCGATCGGCTACGTCGAATATGCCTATGCCAAGCAGAATAATTTAACCTACACCAATCTGATCAATTCGAGCGGCAAGACGGTCTCGCCCAGCGCTGAGAGCTTTCAGGCTGCCGCGGCCAATGCCGATTGGGCCAAAGCACCTGGCTTCTATCAGATTCTGACGGATGAGCCCGGCGCCAAATCCTGGCCGATCTCGGGTGCGACCTTCATTCTGGTCTATAAGCAGCCGGACGATCCCGCCGCCACGAGGGAGGCGCTGAAATTCTTTAGCTGGGCCTATAACGAGGGTGGCAAGGCGGCTGAAGAGCTGGATTATGTCCCCCTGCCGGCCTCGGTCGTGACACTCATCAAGATGAGCTGGTCGGAAATCAAAGGGGCGGATGGCAAGCCGGTCTTCTGACTGCGCTGAACGAGCCGTGGCCCGGCGATTAATTTTCGTTCCGGCTGCTGCCTTGCCATGCCGCGAGGCGACCAACGCTGCAAGGGCATATTCTTGGCATGGGACGCGATCCAGCTCGGTTGATCATTTCGCATCAGAAGAAATATTGACAAGCCTTTGGCTTGACGTGAGGACGCATCGAGGCCCCAAGCTGAAACGCATTGATCGGAAATCACCAGGAAGCAAGGGCGAGGCCAGATTCGTCTCGACCATTCGTAGGGCAGACAAGGTTCTTAGGACGTGACAGAGTGGCCGATCGTTTGGCTATAGACAATTTCGAGCAGGCGCCAACCGTGCCGCGGCTGAGCCATGCTCTCGCCGGGTTCAGGCTCCGCGATACGGCGTTTCATCTCTTGACGCTGGTCGCGGCCTGGGTGGTTCTCCTGCTGCTTGGCGGGGTCATCGTTTCGCTGGTGATCGGTTCCGAGCCGGCTATCGAGGCTTTCGGGTTGAACTTTCTGGCGACCCAAGCGTGGAATCCGGTGACGAAAAAATTCGGCGCCTTGGCGCCGATCTATGGTACGGTCGTCACCTCGCTCATCGCCATGCTGATTGCGGTGCCATCGGCCTTCGGCATCGCGATCTTCTTGACCGAGCTTTGCCCTCACAATCTGCGCCGGCCGATCGGCATCGCGATCGAGCTTCTCGCTGGGATTCCTTCGATCATTTACGGCATCTGGGGATTGTTCGTCCTGGCGCCTTTCCTGCAGACGCATATCCAGCCCCCGCTCATTTCCGCTTTTGCAGATATTCCCGTTCTCGCAGGCCTCTTTGCCGGACCGCCTTACGGGATCGGGATGTTGACCGCCGGGATCATTCTGGCGATCATGGTTCTGCCCATTGTTACCTCGATCTCCCGCGATATTTTTGACTCCGTGCCTTCTATGTTGAAGGAGGCGGCTTTTGGCCTTGGCTGTACGACCTGGGAAGTCATGTGGTCCGTTGTCATTCCCTACACAAAGGTTGGCCTGATCGGTGCGGTCATGCTGGGCCTTGGGCGCGCTTTGGGAGAGACCATGGCGGTGACCTTCGTCATCGGTAATGCGCACAAGATAGCCACTTCCCTGCTCGCTCCGGGAACGACGATTTCGGCAACGATCGCCAATGAATTCACCGAAGCCGTCGGCGATCTTTATACCTCCGCCCTGATCGAGCTAGGCCTGATTCTCTTTGTCATCACTTTCTTTATTCTCGCGATCGCACGGTTCATGCTGCTGCGTTTGCAGAAGCAGGGTCGATAGCCATG
>DATJTB010000219.1:0-4507 GCA_035503795.1 Methylocella sp. | reverse complement strand
TATCCGCCCGGCACGTCGAAATGGAATAAAATCGAACATCGCCTGTTTTGCCACATCACCCAAAACTGGCGCGGCAAGCCGCTGGTCTCACACCAAGTTATCCTTGACCTGATCGGCGCAACAACAACAAAGACAGGACTGAAGGTACGCTGCGAACTTGATCCCAAGACCTACGAAAAAGGCATCAAGGTCACAAATGCCGACATGGAAGCCCTCAACATCCAGGAAGCGGTTTTTCGCCCAGAATGGAATTATACGATCTCGCCACGGCAATTAGAATGACGCGTTTATTTCTGCGTGTCGCCTTAGTCGTAATATTCCAACTTATGCGTGAGTCCGGGAAGAAGCCAAAGGCTTGGCTTAACTCAATGCAATATCTGAATGTATGAACAGGTGGATCGATATGCAGCTGAAAAGTATCTTCCTTGGGCAGAGCTTCGACGAGATGGCCACCGATATCGCCGATAAACATCATGCCGCTCAGCATTACGCGATTGCGCTTTGTGGCGATGAGCAAGCCCATCTCTCTGTGTTTATGGGAGTGCCAAGCTTCAGTGTCCCCGGTGTCAGCCTCGTTCCGCTGTCGAATGCTCTCATCGAGGAGGTCAATGCCACGCGCAAGGCGCATGCCGAAGAGACTGCAAAAAAACTAGCAAGCGCGGCAACCCTAGCTGGTATAACCGCAGAGTTCCATATCATCGAGAGTTCTTATGCGGATACGCGGGACCGCATCGCAGCGACATCATCGTCGTTGCACGGCCCTCATATGAAATTGCCGTGGATAGGGATTTGCTCCAGGCCATGCTCTTTACATCTGGACGGCCGGTCGTGGTTATTCCGCCGGATTGGAACCATGATGCCAAATTCAGCAACGTTTTGGTCGCCTGGGATGGAGGGGCCAGAGCAGCCCGCGCGGTCGGCGATGCGATATCTTTTCTGAAGCGCGCCGAGCAGATCGAGATCCTGTGTGTCTCTCCGGATGCCTCAAAAAGCATGGATGGAACTGACCTCGCAACTTCATCTGGCCCGGCATTGCAGAAAAGTAACCGTCGTAAATCTCCAAAGCCAGCATGGCGATGTGGCGAGAACCCTCCAGACCCACATAGCGATGGCGAAAGCCGATCTGTTGGTCATGGGTGCATTTGCGCATTCCAAATTGTATCAAATATTGCTTGGCGGTGTGACAAGCCATATGCTCTCCGAGGCGAAGCTTCCGGTCTTTCTCTCTTGCTGAGGCGTCGGCGGCAGAATCCGGCCTCGACCTCGACTAGCGTCATTTTGATAAACTCGCCGTCATTAACACCTTACAAGGATGCTCATTTATTGCCACGACCGCACGAAAACATTATCAACGACTTAGGATTGTCATTTGCTGGCTCGCCCGGCGGCCTCGCGTAGGTCTACTGGACAGAGGCCGAAAAACCGCGCTTCAACGCTCGAAGCTTCCCAAGCCATCCTCATCGGTTTCGCCGCGTGGTGTATCGTGAAGCTGGGCAGGCCGGCAAAATCAACATCACGCCGATCTTGATTCCCCGTCAACGGTGCTCCATTCTTCCTACGTGCAGCTGGCTGGGACCGACTGATGAACCTTTTCGCTTATATCCTTCTCTTCGCGATCGTCCTGTCCGGAGGGCTTGGCGTTTACCTTTTGATCCGTCAGGCCCGAACGGTCGCGGCTGGCCGGAGCGAGGTTCCGGAGGCTTTTGCCGGCACGATCAGCCGCGCGGATCACCAGCGGGCCGCCGACTATACGCTGGCGCGGACCCGGTTTTCGATCATCGAGACCATTTTCGATACTTTGACAGCGGTTCTGTGGCTCACCATCCTGCTCGGGCCGCTCTATACGCTGGCCGCCGAGCTGCTCGCCCCTGGCCTGTCGCGCAGCGTGACCATCGTTGTTCTCTACGCCCTTGCCGACCGGCTTTTGCATCTGCCCTTCTCGCTCTACCGCACCTTCGGCCTCGAAAGCAGATTTGGCTTCAACCGGACGACAGCGCCCCTTTTTCTGGTCGACCGGATCAAGGGTGCGACGCTCGCGGCGCTTTTGGGGATCCCCTTGCTTTATGCCCTGTTCTGGATCATCAATGCTTTGCCCGGCTTCTGGTGGCTTATCGGGTTTGCGGGCTGCATGGCTTTGATGATCGCCATGACGGTTCTTTATCCGGCATTCATCGACCCGATGTTCAACAAATTCACCCCCATGCCGGAGGATAAGCTCAAAACACGCATCGAGGCGCTGATCGCCAAATGCGGCTTTCAATCCGGCGGGCTCTATGTCAAGGACGCCTCAAGGCGGTCGACGCATGGCAATGCCTATTTCAGCGGTTTCGGCAAGGTGAAGCGAATCGTCTTCTTCGATACGCTTTTACAGAACCATACGCCCGAGGAAATTGTGTCCATTCTGGCGCATGAATTGGGACATTATAAGCTCGGCCATATCTGGCAGCGCATGGCTGAGGCGGCTGTCTTAACTTTTGCCGGCTTTGCCGTTCTCGACTGGGCGTTCAGCGGCGGTTTGGCCCGGGCTTTTGGGCTTGTCGAGGATCATGGCCTCATATTGATTGGCGTGATGATCACCGCCGAGCCGATCCTGCATCTCCTCTCTCCCTTGACCAGCTTTCTTTCCCGCCGGGCGGAGTATCAGGCGGATCATTTCGCCAAGCTGGCGAACGGTGCCGAACCTATGATCAGCGCACTTACGAAATTGTCACGGGACAATCTTTCGACGCTGACCCCGGATGCGGTCTATGCGCTGTTCTATTATTCCCATCCGCCGGTGCCGTTGCGCATCGCCCGTCTGAAAAGCGCTTGAAAACGGCAGCGAGCCGGCGCTCACAAGACCGAAGGGTCGGTCGGGGGCAACATTAGCGCTTGTTCCTGGGGCTTACCCCATGTGAATCGACGCACCCGCGGTCTGAAGAATCGGCCACATTCCTGATCTTGCACCAATTCAAAGCTGGAGGATCGTGATTGCGGATGGGCGGCGGCTTTGCCCAGTTTCTAGTTCCCATGGGCGTCAGTGATCCAGCAGGTTTAGACAAGGTTAATCTGGCAGGAAATGTTAAATCCGCGAGCTGAGCCATTTTGCTGACATGATCCTCCGCCAGGAGAGCATTGTTTGCGTACGGGTGCGGCCGCAGCCGCAGCCGCTTCCTGGAAACGGATTCGGAGCGACTGAAACCACGCTTCGCGCGATGCGCGGCTCACAAGGCTGGAAACCGTTCATTTGAACCATTTTGCGAAGTCGCTGGGGTTGCATTGTTGCGTCTTTTCATTTTGTAGGAACGGAGCCCTCTGAATGCGTCCGTTCATGTCAGGCGTCGGTCCGAAGGGGGGCTCCGTCCCCGTCACGGGGGCTTTGCTCGCTTTTTTTATTGGCTTGATGCTGGCGTCCTGCTCGACCACTCTGCCCTATGGCACCAATGAGCCGCCTGATGCCCTGGACCACGTCCGCGCGCTCGACCTTGCGCCGCGGTTTCCTGATACGACCGGAACCATCAACACGGCTGCGGCTCCCCTAAGAGCGCAGGTGTATTACGGCAGCCAGGGACAAGCCAGGTCGGGCGGTTCCCGGGCGTCAGGCTCGGAGGGGGCGCCGGACACAAACAGCGAGGCTACGGCCGGTAGCGACGGCGTCACTTTGAACTTCCAGGATTCGCCTGTGAGCGAAGTCGCGAAGATCATATTGGGCGACAATCTTGGAGTCGGCTATGTCATCGATCCGCGCGTGCAAGGCACGATTAGCCTTTCCACGGCGCGTCCAGTCCCCAAATCGCAACTGATCTTCATCCTGGAAAGCGTGCTTCGGACGGCCAATGCGGTACTGGTGCATGATGTGGCGGGATATCGGGTCATACCCAGCGATGATGCCATTGGGACCGGCCAGGTCGATCGGGCTGGCAAGGGCGAAGCGCCGGAGCCGGGCTACGGGATCACGGTCGTCCCGTTGCAGCATGTCTCCGTGCAGACCATCTTCAAGATATTGGATAGTTTTGCCGCGCGGCCCGGCACGGTCCGCGCCGAACCGTCAAAAAATCTCTTGCTTGTCGTCGGCAATAGTAGCGAGCGCCGCTCCGCCGTAGAAACCATTTTGAGCTTCGATGAGGACTGGATGCGCGGCCAGTCGGTCGGCATTTTCCCGGTCCGCAACTCGGCGCCCGAGCCAGTTATCACCGAGCTCGAAAAAATTCTTGATTCCGGGGAAGATGGCCTCAGCCAGCACCTGGTGAAGCTGCAGCCGATCAGTCGTTCCAACTCGGTTCTGGTTGTCGCCAGAAAGCCCGAGCTTTTGCTCAGTGCCGAGAAATGGATCAACCGGCTCGACAGCTCGTCCGTCGCGAGCACGGGCGTCAAGGTTTACAAGGTCCGCTACGGCGATTGCCGCCAGATTGCCAAGCTCCTGAGCGATCTGTTCATAGGCGGCGGAGGCGCCGGCACATTGGAATCCGCCACCAATCAGATTGCACCCGGCTCGAGCGCGACATTGACCGGCGGCTTTGGCGGCACG
>DATJTB010000218.1:0-6640 GCA_035503795.1 Methylocella sp. | reverse complement strand
TCCTGGCCGCCTTGAAGCCGCCGCGCAACGCCGAAACCGGCGCCACATTGAAACGCGACCCGCTATTGTCCGGCGGCGGTCCTTCGGCCAAAGCAGGCCCTATGGCCCCCTCGGCGCTCGACACTGTGGCCAGAGAGGCGGAATGGGCTGTCAGCACGGCGCGCTGCCCTGCCTCCCGCAATCCGCCGCTCTTGAGATCATCGGCGCCTACGGTCTGGGAAAAGGACAATCTCAAAGAGGTTCTCGCTCGGCCCTTGTCCGCCCAATGGTGCGGGGCCTCCTCTGGGAAACGCATTTGCAGGGCTTTATGTGCGGCCAAAACACCAACTCCACCTTAATCGAGCGCCTTCTTCAAGTCCGATCCATGAAAGCGGTCGCGAAAATCCTGCAATGTCCTTAATGAGTCCTCTTTCCCTGTAATTCCTCTCTTCGCCGCCCCAATCTCGCCCAGCCATGGCGTGCGTGCTCCAGCTGGCTGCGGCTAACCTTCGGATAGACAGCAAGCAAGCAAGGCGAAGTGATGGCGGGATTGAGCCAAGCTTCGACTGCAGAGGATTAAAATTCCGTCACGAAGGAAATCACTTATCTCTTTGTCGAACCTGAGTTATTTTCCATTTCGGTTGCAGTGGGAAATGCTGCGGCTTTTTTGATTTGTCCGATTTTCTAGAGCGGGATGAGCAAAAGTGTGAAGCGGTTTTGCGCTCGCATCCCGCTCTACATATCCAAATCATCATGATCTGGAGACGAATTCCAGACGCAAACGGGACCCATTTCGCTGGAAATTGCAGATTCAGGCCCGATCAGCCGAACGGCTGGCGCTCAGGCACCGTTCATTCATGCGCAAAGATGTCTTGATCGGCCCATCCCATGAGATCGAGACGAGCGCGGGCGGGCAGGAAAGCAAAACAGGCTTCGGCGAGCTCAAAGCGGCCTTCGCGCTTGAGCATCTCATCAAGGCGGCTGCGCAGGGCGTGCAGATGCAGAACATCGGAGGCGGCATAGGCAAGCTGCGCCTCCGTGAGCTTGTCACCGCCCCAATCGGAAGATTGCTGCTGCTTCGACAATTCAATGCCGAGAAGTTCCCGGGCCAGATCTTTAAGCCCATGCCGGTCGGTATAGGTTCTGGCCAGTTTTGACGCGATCTTTGTACAATAAAGAGGCGCCGCCATCACACCGAAAGCCCGGTAGAGCACGGCAATATCGAAGCGGGCGTAATGAAAGAGCTTCGTCACCTTCGGATCGGCAAGAAGCCGTTCGATATTCTTAGCCCCGTTCTGGCCGGGAGCGATCTGCACAACATCGGCGGTGCCGTCACCGCTTGACAATTGCACCACGCATAGCCGGTCGCGCTGAAGGACGAGGCCAAGCGTTTCCGTATCGATGGCGACGCTGTCGCCAAATGACATGTCCTCCGGCAGATCGCCCTTATGGAAACGGATACTCATCGGCCGCACTCACCAGCGAAGACCGGAAAGAGCGAATCCCTGCAATGTTTCTGTGACTGCATTATGCGTCTCAAACCTTTGGAAGCGATCCCTTCCATGATTTCGGAGCGCGTCGATCCGAAATCATGGCGAATCGACCTAGCCCCACCTTGGCAGGCACAGTCAAGTTCCCTGTGTCATCTTCCTGAGAGATCAATGACGCAGCATAAATTAAGACCCCTTAAGTGGAGACGAGGCCGGCCGGTGCTGGAAGGAGGCTTTTATGCGACGGATAAAGCTACTCGTCGGCGAGGGAACGTCCCTACGCAAGCAATTCGGCATCGCCAGCGTCGCTGGCTTGCTGACAGCCAACCGGCGGCACAATCCAGCTGGCAACAACTCGGCTCAGAGCGGGAGCTCCGGTTCCCAAGGCCGCGGCATGGCGGTTGGAACCAAGGATATCGATGAATTCCCCAGGCGAGCCGCCTCACCTGGCCGTTCTTTGAAGAGATTCCGGCCCACGGCCTTGCAACGGAACGAATCGGTGAAAATCGCCGAAACACTCTAAAACTTGAACTCGGCTAAAACCGGCACGTGATCGGAAGGCCGTTCCCAATTGCGGCTTTCCCGCAAAACCCGCGCCTGGTCCAGATGGGGCTTCAGACTCCTGCTGACCCAGATATGGTCGAGCCGCCGCCCACGGTCCGACTTCTCCCATTCCCTGGCGCGATAGCTCCACCACGTATAAAGCCGCTCCTCGGGCGGGATGAATTGGCGCAGGACATCGACCCAGGGCCCCGCCCGTTGCAGGAGGGTGAGCTTGTCGACCTCAACCGGGGTGTGGCTGACCACGCTGAGCAGAGCCTTGTGATTCCACACATCGGTTTCGAGCGGCGCGATATTCAGATCGCCGACCAGCACGGAGTCGCCCTCGCCAATTTTGCTCACCTTCGTCCATTGCGTCATCGCGTCGAGGAAGGCGAGCTTATGGGCGAATTTTGGGTTGAGGGCCGGGTCAGGCTCGTCACCCCCGGCCGGCACATAAAAATTATGTATGGCGATGCGGCGTCCCGGCCCCGCGTCAACAGCGACGGCGATATGGCGCGCATCCCCTTTTTCGCAAAAAGGGTGTTTGGCGAGGATTTGAAAGGGAATTTTGGCCGCGATCGCAACGCCGTGGTAGCCCTTCTGGCCATTGATCGCGAGTTGCGAATAGCCAAGCTCTCGAAAAGCGGCAGTTGGGAACTCGCTGTCCCGACATTTCGTCTCTTGCAGGCAGAGAATATCGGGTGCCGCCTCCGCCAGAAATCGGGCCACAAGATTGATCCGCAAGCGGACCGAATTGATGTTCCAGGTTGCAAGGGTCAGACGCATGAGGGGCCAGAGAGCTCAGTTGCGCCGCATTGACCACGGACCAAGCGCGGGCGGAATACGGCCATAGACAGACAAGGATTGCGGGAGGGAGGCCGGAACGATGACATTGCCGAAGGGAAGGACCACGATCGAGGGCGAGGCCTCTGATGCCCCGCGCGAGCCGAGGAGCTTATGTCGCATGGAAAATTTCCCGGGTCGATAGACGGCGAATTGCGTGGCATGAATAGAGGCAGGGCCGCCTGACTCGAAAAAAGGGCGTCTGGTCATAGACCAGACGCCCTGGGAGCGAATCATTACCGGGAGGGGTCCGGTAAACTGGATCCGGGCGGAACGGGGGGGTACGCCCTGGGATCATCGTCGCTCACACCGCCATAACATAACCAAGCGCGCCGCAGTTTCAAGCCATTCATGGCCTCAATTGTGTAAAAAATCCACCTGAGCCTCACTTTCTGCCAAGCTCAGAGCTTCTTACCCGCTTAGAAAACATCGATTTTCTACTTACCGCCAAGCTAGCACGGGCCTCAGACATTCAATTATTCGTGTTGAGGAGTCGCTCTTGCGTGATCTGGAAGAGATTGGGGTCCGGCCGTTTGGTGAGATCGAGATTGAAAAGCGATACCAGCGTATCGTAGCCCTGTGGGTCCGTCACTTGCCATTCCTTAAGGGTGAACTTGGCCGGATCGAAGACGAGCTTGATCTGTGAGGTTCCGCCGAAGGTCGCCTTATCCTCGACGAGAATACTGACTGCGGTCGGCTCGCTCTTGACATCGATGATCTTGACGTCGCGGTTGAGGTCGATCTGATCCTTGAGCAGGAATTTGAGGGGTGTCTGGCTGATGAAGTAAATGTCTTTGGTCGCCGTCTTGCGGTCATGCACGGCCACCGAGAGGCCGTCGGCGACGATTTCGAGCGTTGAGGGCGGCGCATATTCGAACCGGAGCCGCCCCGGCCTTTGCACGAAGAGCTTGCCCTCTGAGCGCCGCCCATCCGGCCCGATCTGGACGAAATCGCCGGTCATGCTGGTCGCCGCATTGAAGTAGGCATTGGCCTTCTGGACGGCGGTGGCCGCATCCATGGGAACAAAAGGTGCCGGAATGTCCGTAGCCGGCGCCTTGGCATGCGCGGCCTTTGCCTTTGTCGCGGGCGGCGTGGGCGGATCGGCCGCCACCGGAAGCGGGCCGGCTCCCACAAGGATGAAAAGGACCGCGGTAGTCAAAACCGTTCGCTTCATGAAGCCCGCCTTGATTTCAGGGAAGTCTTAAAGTCTGCCATTCGGCTTGCTTTGTTGGCCCGTTCGCTTTCCTGCAAGGGCCGCACGCTTGAACCGCGGCCTCTTGAGGATTTGACGCAAATCATTAACGATCGCTTCAAAATCAACCAAGCTCGATCTGCAACGTCTCAAAACCTTGCCACAGGCCATCGGTGGGGCCGTGCCGGTGCGGCCGAAAAGTCTTTCTAACCACAGGCGCCTCAAGGCTCAAGTTTGGACGCAAGCTTGAAGGCAGCTGCCAGCAGGCGCCGCGCAAACTTGTCCGAAACAGCCAAAAATCGGACAAAAATGTTTCACGTGAAACATTTACGTCCGATTGTATCACAAATCCTTACAAGGCCCTGGCCAGCACGCGGTCGGAGGCCGGGAAGATGGCAAAGAAAATTGGTCCATTCGATGGCTTGCAGGGACCGGCCGCGCTTGACAGCCTGTATAGGCTCCGTTGGCCCTCCTGTTAAGCGCGCTTATCGTTCGAACGGAATCGTTCGAACGATAAGAAATCGCGCAACATCAATATGTTGGAGCGAATTCTCGTCGCAAAAGTCTGTCAAACGTTGCGGAATTCGCTTTAGGGTCGTGACCTTATATGACGGTTATAGGACAAGCACGAGAATTAGGTCCTGATCCTAGCTCCCGCTATTCTTCTTGCTCCAAGTGCGGAGGGAAACATGCTCGTTCTTTTGTTCGGCATCCTGATTTTTCTTGGCGTGCACAGTCTCACGTCTTTCCGCGAGACGCGCGGAATACTCGTCGAACGGCTGGGCCTTGGCCCTTATAAGGGCCTTTATTCGTTGCTCTCTCTCGCCGGTTTTCTGCTTATCGTGTGGGGTTTTGCCCGCTATAGGGCAGGGGGTCTGATCCCGCTTTGGACGCCGCCGGACTGGACGCGGCCTCTGGCCGTCGTGCTCATGTGGCTGGCTTTCGTCGCGCTCGCCGCGGCCTATGTGCCGCCCGGCAAGATCAAGGGATGGCTGCGGCATCCGATGCTGGTCGCGATCAAGATCTGGGCGGCCGCGCATCTTCTCGCCAATGGCGATCTGGGCGCGCTCATCCTCTTCGGCTCCTTTCTCGCCTGGGCGGTTTATGATCGCATCGCCGTCAAGAAACGCGGCGATCTCGGCGCGCCGCGGGTCGAAGCCTTCACCCGCGGCGATGGTGCGGCGCTTGGCGTCGGCACGGCAGCCTTTGTCGCGATGCTCTATCTGCATCCGGTGCTGATCGGCGTGCCGGTGACCGGCTAAACCGCCCAAATGCTTCGGCCCGCTCGCGATGAAGCGGGCGAACCTATGGCAACAATTTCCGGTTCAGGCTTTCCATTGACAAGTGCGTAACTCGCCGCACCACCTCATGCTAAGAGCGGGATGAGCAAAAGTGTGAAGCGGTTTTGCGCTCGCATCCCGCTCTGAATTCCGAGACTCGATCACGTTACATGACACCCAGTCCGCTTATCCCGT
This sequence comes from Methylocella sp., assembly GCA_035503795.1. GTDB lineage: Bacteria > Pseudomonadota > Alphaproteobacteria > Rhizobiales > Beijerinckiaceae > Methylocapsa. The sequence continues at coordinate 1,118 of DATJTB010000218.1, read as the reverse complement.
CCTACAATGTCTGCAGGCTTTAATTCAGCTGGATGGCTCCCCCCTCTCTCCTTTTGGTTGATCTCCCATTGTCCTATTTGTGCCTTATTGCACATTTGCCTCAGTTATGGCACAGCTGTCGTAACAACACCGAAAATTGCTCGGATCGCGGCGTTAAGAAGGCGAATAGGGGAGGGGACATACCAATGTCGCGGCATTGCCACGCCATGCTTGCTGTCGGTTTGATCTTCGTCGCAATGGCGACGCTGCTATGGCCGCTCTCGCTCTTCCCTGCCAGGGCGGCGCCCGAATCCCAGCCGATCGATAGCCCCGCCTTTTTGACGAAGGCGCACTTTCTCGAACCGCTGATCGCAATGGCCCCCAGCACCTCCGCCGAGGACGAGGCCTTGGAAGGCGCGCTCGCCCGCTATGAAGAGCGCCAGAAGCCCGATGACCTCTCGGCACTGACCGAGTTCCTCGCCCGCCACAAGGATTCGCCCTGGCGCGTGGCGCTTAATCTCAATCTCGGCCTCGCATGGAAGCACTACGGCTATCTGTCGCGCGCGCTCGGTGCTTTTGAGGAAGCCTGGCGCGCCGGCAAGGAGGCGAGCGGCACCTATCAGAAGCCGCTGGTCGACCGGGCGGTTGGCGAGCTGGCCCTGCTTCACGCCGGTCTTGGACACAAGGATGAGCTTGAGGCGCTGCTCGCCGAGATCGGCGATCGGCCGCTTTCCAACCCCGGCGGGCAATCGGTTGCTACCGCGCGCCAGACGCTGTGGGGCATGGAGAACGACCCGGCGCATCGTTATTTATGCGGCCCGCTCGCTTTGAAATTCCTGATGATGGAAAAGCCAGCGGTAACATCCGAGGAGCTGCGGTTCGTGAACCGCTACCGGGCCGGGCCGAACGGGGTGAGCCTTGCCGAGCTGGCCCGCCTTGCCGGCGAGAAAAACCTCTCCCTCACACCGGTGTTCCGTCAGGCCGATCAGCCGGTGCCGGTGCCCTCGATCATTCATTGGAAGACCGGCCATTATGCCGCGATCCTCGGCCGCGAGAATGGCGGCTACCGGGTCAGGGACCCGGTGCTGGGAATGAACCCGCGCTTCGTGCCGGAAGGGGCGATCGAGGCGGAGGCGAGC
>DATJTB010000217.1:0-12184 GCA_035503795.1 Methylocella sp. | reverse complement strand
TCACGCGGCCGATTTACTGGAAGGCGCCGGCAGTGAAATCGATGGCCTGTCGGAAGAGATTTTCGGCACCCAGAGCGATAATCACCAACCGCACCGGCCACGCGAGGATAACGAGCGACTGCGCCACGTTTTGGGCAAGGTTGGCCGCATCGGTGATTTCATGTCGAAGATCGAGGATCATCTTCTCGGCGTCAATCGCCTCCTGCCCTATGTCATGACCCATGCTTATTCCGATCTTGAGCCCGAGTTGCGCGCCAGGCTCAAGAGCCTGAAGCGCGATATCGAGTCGCTCGATGATTACGAAACGCATCTGAGCAACAAGATCCAATTCCTGCTCGATGCGACTCTCGGCCTCACCAACATCGAGCAGAACAACATTTTCCGCATCCTCACCGTGGTTTCGGTCGTCGGCATTCCGCCGACCTTCTTCGCCAGCATGTGGGGCATGAATTTCAAGAATATTCATGAATATGACTGGGCCTTCGGCTACCAATTCGGTTTGGCTGTCATCATCCTGAGCGCCCTCATCCCCTTCATCTGGTTCAAATGGCGCGGCTGGTGGTAAGGCAAAGAGAGCACCATAAGCTGTCATTCCCGGCCATGCGGGAATCCAGAGTCCCCGCCGAGGATGCTGCACCATATTCTCTTCAGCGATGTCATCGTCGCGAAAGCGAGGATCCAGAGAGAGCACGCATGATGTCATGACCGCAGAGGAACTCCTGGCCCGCCTGCTTTATCGTGATGCCATGATGCTGGTGATCGACAAGCCGGCCGGAATCCCGGTTCATCGAGGCCCCAAGGGCGGCGCCAATCTCGAGGATTATTTTGCCGCCCTGCGGTTCGGTCTGCCACGCAATCCGGCGCTCGCCCATCGCCTCGATCGCGACACCTCCGGCTGCCTGGTGCTGGGGCGCCATCACAAGGCGCTCGAAAAGCTCGGCCTTCTGTTCAAACAGGGCAAGGTCACCAAGACCTATTGGGCTATTGTCGAAGGGCGTCCCGCGCAAGAGGAAGGGCTGATTGATCTCGCGCTGGGGCGGCTTGATCCGACGCGCGGCTGGCGGATGACACCCGACCCATCCGGCAGCCCCGCAAAAACCATCTGGCATATGCTCGGTGAGGCGGAAGGGTGCAGCTTGCTCGAGCTCTCTCCTCTGACCGGCCGCACGCATCAGTTGCGTGTCCATTGCGCGGCGCTGGGCTGTCCTATTCTGGGCGATGCCGTCTATGGGCGCGGCGGGCCCATGGGTTTGCAGCTCCATGCGCGCACCGTCACCATCCCTCTCTATAAAAACAAGGAGCCTGTGAAAGTAAAAGCGCCCGTCCCGCCCTTCATGCAGGCCTTCCTCGCCAAATGCGCGGAGGGGTAAATTTGAAGGAAGATGCAGACCTCAATGAATTTTCGCAAGCAGATTGACCAATAAATCGATCAAACATTCGGAATAAATATATATAAAACGTGGCAGTGTTTAATCAGCCTTCCCTCCGTAACTACCGAGACACGCCGCTTGGCTCGCCTTACTTCACGATGAGCACGGGACATTTCGCGAGTCGCCTTATTCGATCCGCGCTGCTGCCGATCAGCCACTCATACCAGGGAGGATTGGGACTCTCTCCGATCACAAGCAATTCGGCTTTGAGGCTTGCGGCTATATCGGCAATGCCTTGTTCCGGGTGGGCCGTTACGGCATGGGTCTGCAACTCAACACCGTCTTTTTCTGCCATTTCCTGCGCGCGTTGTAGAGCCCCCACAAAATGGTCGGAGGCGGATCCGGTTTTTGGACTCGCGCCGTCGATGAGCCTGGCTGCTTTGCCGGCCTTTTCAACCGCGACAATGTGAAGTTCCGAGTTGTTCTGCTTGGCAAGGGCCAGCGCTTGCCCTAGGGCGCGAAACGCACTTGCGGATCCATCATTGGCATGGAGGATGATGCCATACACGGGATTTCGTCCTGCGAATTCGGATGCTCCTGTCCGCGATATTGCAAGTTTTGGGAGCAGCTGGCGTGGTAAAAAGAAAATGCTCGCAATAACCGTAGGGACTAATGCAGTACCGATGATGGCCGCGACCAGGCTTGAATATTGGTGCTTATCGATAATCCCCTGCGACAATCCGAATAGAGAAGCGATTGTCCCAAAAGTGAGTCCTGTCGACAGCAAGAGGGTCGTGTAAGTGGCCTCTTTTTGGGGAGAGCCGAAATATCTTGTGACAGGATAAACGCCAATCGTCTTCGTAACCATCTTCGCACAAAGAAGGAAAAGAAGCGCCCCCGGCGCGGCGACGATCGCTGGAATGGAGACGAGGTAGCCCGCGCTGATGAAATAAAACGGTGTCAATAAAGATATGGTCAGGGTGCGAAGGCGAGCGATAAAAACATGATCCTTTCCGATGGTCCCGGCGAGCACCATGCCAATGATATAGGAAGGTAAGACGGCCTCGCTGTCGGCTTCCACCGCAAGCGCACCTGCGCCAAGCAGGCAAAAGATGAGAAACTTGGTTTCGAATTCTGAAGGTTTGCCCCCAAACAGTCGGAACACATAAGGTCCGATCCAAGCGAGACTCGTACAAATAGCTGCGACGCCCATGGCTAAGAAGAAAGTTTTGGATGTCAACGGAGCAAATATGAGACCGAGCGCGATGACTGTTGTAAGGTCTGTAATAAAGCAAGCTGAGAGTATGGTTTGGCCATAGAGAGTTCGGGAAAGGCCAGCCTCCATCATAACCGTATAGACAACCGCTACCGATGTCGTTGACAAGGCGACCCCGCATAGCCAGCTTGGCATAACTGCCCATCCAAGCAAATAATGGGTCGCCGCGGCGCAACCGATAAATGGGACGAAGAAGCTTGTAAGACCTATCGACACCGCCTCTCTCCATTTGAGCTTGAAGAGCTGATGGTCGAGTTCGGCGCCTGCAAGAAACGTCAGGAGTATTGCGCCGGTGCTGCGGAGGAATTTGACCCAGGGTTCTGAGGCGTCCAGCGCTTCGGATCCCATCATAGTGCCAAGGACGAACTGAGCGAGCGTTCCAACTAGGACCTCCGAGAGCGCCGTCGGAATGCGAACCCAGATCGTGATGAGGCTTGCAATGAGCGCAAGACCAAGCCAAAGAGTCCCAAGCGCCAAAATATGGGTCATTAAAATCGGTACCAGAAGTTGGTGAGCTCAATGAACCTTAGTCATTTTCCAAATGATTTGAAAGCAACCACTCTATCGATCTAACGAACTCACCTGCCCCGAAGTTTTCATCCGGCCGTGAGTTCGTTTAAGGGCGTTTCGAGTGTCCGATGGACGGGCGGAGCAACGGGCGTCGGCATGGAGCTTTGTGAGTAGCTCAGCACCAGAGCCCACAACGCAGGGGCGGAGCGAAGGACAAAGTGAATTCGGGTCGTTTCTGCCCTCTGAATTACGCGCGTGGGCGTGCGCCGTCGAAGGGCCCACCGGCCGGGCAAGGTTTAAGAGCAACTCGAACGTGATCCCGAGCGTTTCGTCGGCCTTCGACGAGACCGACGACAGCTCGATGCAGGCCTGCGGCCCGCCTTTGCATGCATGCTCCGCATCCAGGGTGGGACGGTTGGCCTGGCGCCGAAACGCTTTCCTCTCGAAACTTTCGTGCTAGAAGGTCGGTGGGATCCGTTTCCCTCCGGTCAAGGCCGGAGGCCACCCATAGGTTCTCAGAGCGGCTCAATCCTCGGACTTGACGGGCCTGGCGGCATCAAGCCAACAGGCCAAGGCCTTGCCTATTTGAGCGCTCACGGGGGGTGACGTGGCCGGAACCCAATTCGATAAAAGTGGGATGGCACAGGCGCGTGAAAAAACTGGATTTAAACCTTGATTCCGATCAAACCGGCGCGGGCGGCAAGGCGCGCTCCGATGGCGCGCCCGATTATTCGAAAACCCTCTATCTGCCGCAGACCGATTTCCCAATGCGGGGCGGCCTGCAGAAGAAGGAGCCCGAGCTCCTCGCCCGCTGGGAAGAGATCCGGCTTTTCGGCCGCCTTGCGGAAGCCGGACAAGGCCGGCCGAAATTCATCCTGCATGACGGCCCACCCTATGCCAACGGCAACATCCATATCGGCCATGCGCTCAACAAGATTTTGAAGGATCTCGTCACCCGCTCGCAGCGCATGCTCGGCAAGGATTCGAACTATGTGCCGGGCTGGGACTGCCATGGCCTGCCGATCGAATGGAAGATCGAGGAGGCTTACCGCGCCAAGGGCCAGAACAAGGATTCCGTTCCGATCAATGAGTTCCGCCGCGAGTGCCGCGCCTTTGCCGAGCATTGGGTCTCCGTGCAGAAAGAGGAGTTCAAGCGGCTCGGCGTCAATGGCGATTGGGAGCATCCCTATCTGACGATGAGCTTTGCCGCCGAGGCGCAGATCGCCCGCGAGCTTTTCGCCTTCGCGGCCAATGGCACGCTCTATCGCGGTTCGAAGCCGGTGATGTGGAGTGTCGTCGAGAAGACCGCTCTCGCCGAGGCGGAAGTTGAATATGAGGACCATGTCAGCGACACGGTTTTTGTGGCGTTTCCGTGCCAGATGATCGGAGGCCTTGGGGCAAAGCCGGATGCACGCCAAGCCTCTTGGAATGCTTTCGCTGAGCTTTCTGCAAATGGTCGGCCGGCATCGGTCGTGATTTGGACGACGACTCCCTGGACGCTTCCCGCCAATCGCGCGATCAGCTTTTCATCCAAGATCAGCTATGGCCTTTATCGCGTTAAGGAAGCGCCTCCTGAGAATTGGGTCAAGGCTGGCGCAAGTTATATACTCGCCGACAAGCTCGCCCACGAGGTTTTTAAGGCGGCCCGCGTCGAGGCCTACGAGCATTTGGGCACGGTGGATCCGCAAACCTTGTCGGTCGGGCGATGCCGACATCCTTTGTCCGACACAATTCGTGGTTATGAATTTCAAGTGCCATTGCTCGATGGCGATCATGTCACCGACGACACCGGCACGGGCTTTGTCCATACCGCGCCAAGCCATGGTCGCGACGACTTCGACATTTGGATGAGCCATAAAGGGGCGCTGGAAGCAAAAGGCATCGACACGCGCATTCCGTATACCGTCGATGCGGATGGCTTCTTCACCAAGGAAGCGCCGGGCTTTACCGGCCGGCGCGTCATCGATGACAAGGGCAATAAGGGTGATGCCAATGAGGCCGTCATCAAAGCCTTGATCGAGTCTGGAAATCTCGTCGCTCGCGGAAAGTTGAAGCATCAATATCCGCACTCGTGGAGGTCGAAAAAGCCGCTCATCTTCCGTAACACGCCGCAATGGTTCATCGCGCTCGACAAGCCGATCGAGAACTTCTCCTACCCCCCTCACCCTGAGGAGCCCGCGCGAGCGGGCATCTCGAAGGGCGAGGGGGTGGCCTCATCCTTCGAGACGCCGCTTTCGGCGGCTCCTCAGGATGAGGGGTCGCGCCGCAATGCCGCGACTCTGCGCGAGATCGCGCTCTCCGAGATCGCGCGGACGAAATGGTATCCGGCGGCGGGCGAGAATCGCATCACCGGCATGATCGCCCATCGGCCTGATTGGGTCGTCTCGCGCCAGCGCGCCTGGGGGGTGCCGATCGCCATTTTCGTTGAGACGGAAAGCCAAAAAATCCTTATCGATGAAACGGTCAACCAGCGCATCGCGGATGCCTTCGAGCAGGAAGGCGCCGACGCCTGGTTTGCCGAGGGCGCGGCAGAGCGTTTCCTCACGCCTGAATATGACCCGCACAAATATGAAAAGATCGACGATGTGCTCGATGTCTGGTTTGACTCAGGCTCGACCCATGCCTTCACGCTCGGCGATGCGAAGCATTTTCCGGGTCTTGCCGGCATCCACCGGATCCGCGACGGCGGGTGCGACGAAATCCTTTATCTCGAAGGCTCGGACCAGCATCGCGGCTGGTTTCATTCCTCGCTCCTCGAATCCTGTGGCACACGCGGACGCGCGCCCTATGATGCGGTCTTGACCCATGGCTTCGTCCTCGACGAGAGGGGCGAAAAGATGTCGAAGTCGAAGGGCAATGTCACAGCTCCGCAAAGCGTCATCAAGGATGCCGGCGCCGATATTCTGCGCCTCTGGGTCGCGGCGTCCGATTATTCCGATGATCTGCGCATCGGCCCCGAGATTCTCAAAACCTTCGCCGAGACCTATCGGAAGCTGCGCAACACCATCCGCTGGATGCTGGGCTCGCTCGCGCATTATGATGCCGGCGCGACGGTCGGCTTCGCGGAGATGGGCGAGCTCGAGCGGCTGATGCTGCACAAGCTTGCCGAGCTCGATGGCGAGATCCGCACCGCCTATGAAGAGTTCGACTATAAAAGGGTGGTGGCGCGGCTCACGGCCTTTCTCAACACCGAGCTGTCGGCCTTCTATTTCGACATCCGCAAGGATACCCTCTATTGCGAGGCGCCTTCGAGCCTCAAGCGGCGCGCCGCGCTTGAGGCGATCGAGAGAATTTTCCGCAGCGTCACTCTTTGGCTGGCCCCGGTGCTCGCTTTTACCTCCGAGGAGGCCTGGCTCGCCCGCTATGCGGACGCGGTCACCATTCATCTCGAAAATTTTCCCGAAGTCCCGATGGAATGGCGCGACGAGGCACTCGCCGAAAAATGGGAGAGAATCCGCCGCGTGCGGCTCGTCGTCACCGGCGCCTTGGAGCTCGAGCGGGCGCAAAAGCGCATCGGCTCCTCGCTCGAAGCCGCGCCGCAGGTTTTCGTCGCCGACGAAGGTTTGCGCAACGTTCTCGCCTCGGTCGATTTCGCCGAAATCTGCATTACCTCCGATCTTGCCATACTTCCGGGGGCCGGCCCGCAGGAGGCTTTCCGGCTCGCGGAGGTCGCGGGCGTTGCCGTTTTGCCGGAGCGGGCTCAGGGGCGCAAATGCGCGCGATCGTGGAAAATTTCGCCGCTTGTTGGCGCCGATCCGGAATTCCCGGATGTGAGCCCGCGCGATGCGCAGGCCCTGCGCGAATTGCGCGAACTCGGGCGGCTTCCATGACGCCGCGGCTTCTCGGGCTTGCAACCCTCGTCTCGACGCTTGCCATCGATCAGACGAACAAGCTCTGGCTTATCTTCGTTTATGGGATCGAGGCTCGCCAGCCGGTCCGGCTCACGCCCTTTTTCGATGTGATCTACGCCAAGAATCCCGGCATTTCCTATTCGCTCTTTCCGGCTCAGACGCCTGGACAAAGGTTGATGCTCCTCCTCTTGACCGGCTTGACGACGGTTTTCCTGGGATCTTGGCTCTGGCGGGCGCGGACGAAAATCGCCGCCTTCGGGCTCGGGCTGATCGTGGGAGGCGCGCTCGGCAATGCCTATGACCGGTTCGCCTACGGCTTCGTCGCCGATTTCTATTATTTCCACATCGGCGCGTTCTCCTGGTACGTGTTCAACTTGGCCGATGTCGCGATCGTGTTGGGCGTTGCCATTTTGATTTATGAATCCTGGCTTTCGGCTGGAACAAGGCGCCCTGTCGAGAACGCGCCGGGATCCTGATTTGTCCCTTCGCTGCCTCTAAAAAGCCCGGAAGCCGGTCAAAATATGGGGGCAAATCCCGCGCCTTGAGCGGATCCGTGTGCATGGAGCGTATTGCTATGACGTCCAGCTTTCATGTTCGCTTGTCCCCCGGCCCTGCGTCTTTCGCGGTCTTCCTGGCGCTTGCCGCCGGGGATTTGACGCAGCCGGCCGTTGCCGAGGATAACCCCCCTCTTCTCAACTCTCTCATGAATTACATGAGCCCATCTGCCGCCAAAAAAGACCCGGATGCGATCGATTATCACCCCAGGGCGCCGCTTGTCGTGCCCCCAAGCACCAATCTTCCGGCGCCGAAGGAAGCCACGCGCGATCCCGCTTGGCCGCAAAATCCGGATCAGGCCAAGGAGCGCCGGGCGGCGCTCGATTCGCGCCGTCCAGTGCCCCAGTCGAACCCCAAGGGCCGGGCGGAAGAGTCGCAGTCGGCCGCCACGCCGGCTGAGGGGCCGCCGGACGAATGCGAGGCGAGAGGCACCGGAATCTGCCTCAGCGCCCCGTGGCATGCGATCCAAACGCTCGTCACGGGTTTCAACGCAAATGAGGTCGTTCAACCCGGCAGCGAGCCCACCCGCCGCTTTCTCATCGAGCCGCCGCCAGGTTATCGCAAGGCCACAGCCGTCCCCAAGACTGAAAAGGATGCGCAAAGCACGACAGACAAGAATGAGGATACGGGCGGAAAGAACGGTGGTTTTTTCAACTCCTTTTTCCATGGGTCGTCCGTTGATGACCGGACCGGGATGGATATGAAGTCGCCCCTCACCAACTAAAGGCCATCGAGGCTGGGTGGGCTGCGCCTGTTCATCAGAATGGGGTATGGCCTTTGTCTCTCGGCTCGGAGCGCTGGGCGCTGCCTAATAAAAACTCTGCACGCTTTTGCAATTCCATCCTATATTCGTCACAATGAAATTTTGAGCGACAAGATTTGAGCGACAAGAGATGACACTCCGTGCGCCTCCGGTCGCTCAAGCTTGGGAAAGCGGTGGATGGAATGACTTTTGGCACATCGGTGCCGGCCCAGGCCGGCGTCTTTCTGACCCCTTCAGGCCCGGTGACCGGCAAACCGTCGGGGGCGGCGGTGACGGAGGCCAAGCTTGCTAATGGCCTTCAAATCGTCGTCATCGAAGACCATCGGGCACCGGTCGTCACCCATATGGTGTGGTACCGGAATGGCTCGGCCGATGATCCCTTCGGCAAGTCCGGCATCGCTCATTTTCTCGAACATCTGATGTTCAAGGGCACCCGGAGCCATCCACAAGGCCAGTTCTCGGAATTGATCGCCAATCTAGGCGGACAGGAAAACGCATTTACATCGAATGACTACACCGCCTATTTCCAGCGCGCCGCCAAGGAACATCTCGGCGTCTGCATGGAGTATGAGGCAGACCGGATGAAAAATCTGGTGCTGACCGACGAAGTGGTTTCACCTGAGCGAGATGTCGTTCTCGAAGAGCGCCGGATGCGCACCGATTCAGACCCCTCCGAGCAGCTCGGAGAGGCTTTGCAGGCGGCGCTTTTCACCCAGCACCCTTATGGCCGGCCGATCATCGGCTGGCAGCACGAGATTGAAGAGCTCGGCCGGACGGAGGCGCTTGCCTACTATGATCGCTTCTATACGCCGGAAAACGCCATTCTTATCGTTGCTGGCGATGTCACGGCCCCGGAGGTCATCGCCCTTGCGGAGAAATATTACGGGCCGATCGCCCCGCGCGGCGCGCCGCCGCAAAGATTTCGCCCCCAGGAGCCTGCGCCGCGGGCTCATCGGCTCGTGACGCTCGCCGATGAGAAAGTCGAGCAGCCGACGGTTCAGAACATTTATCTCGTCCCGTCCTATCGATCGGCCGCGCCGGGTGAGGCCGAGGCACTCGAAGTCCTCGCCCATTTGATTGGGGGCGGCCAGACGGGCTTGTTGTTCAAGACGCTCGTCATCGAGGAAAAGCTCGCGGTGATGGCCGGTGCCCATTATCAGGGCACGGCGCTCGACGATACACGTTTTTATATCTACGCCATCCCGGCCCCGGACGTGTCACTCGAACGGCTCGATGCGGCCATTGATCAAGTCATCGCCCGGGCCACGCCGGGCCTTCCGGAGGCCGATGTGGCGCGCGCCAAGAACCGCCTCATCGCTGACGCGATCTATGCGCAGGACAATCAGGCGACGCTGGCCCGCTGGTATGGCAGCACGCTCGCCGCGGGAATGACTCTTTCAGATGTCACGGATTGGCCGCAGCGGATCGAGGCGGTCACCGCCGCCGATGTTCAGAAAGCCATCCGTTGGCTCGACAAGAAGCGCTGCGTGACAGGCTTCCTCCTGCCCGCGGGGTCGCCCGCTGCTCCTGCACCAGAGGAAGAGAGCGCATCCTCGGCTCTTTGATTTTCATTTTCCGCTCTTAGGCTCTTAGGACGCCCATGACAGCCTTGCTTCTTCCAGAAACGCCATCGCGTGCTGCGACGGTCCAAAAAGTTGTCACTAAGGGGGGCATCGAAGCCTGGCTTGTCGAGGATTATGCCGTCCCGTTGGTCGCGCTCGAATTCGCCTTCGGCGGTGGGGCCGCGCAGGATCCTGCCGGCAGGCCCGGTGTGGCATCGCTGCTTGCAAGCCTCCTCGACGAGGGTGCCGGGCCTTATGATTCGGAAGCTTTTCACCGGGTGCTCGACGAGGAAGCGATCGAGCTCTCCTTTCTGGCCCACCGTGACATGATCACCGGCAGCCTGCAGACGCTTTCGCGCAATGCCGGACGCGCTTTCGATTTGCTGCGTCTTGCCGTCACGGAGGCGCGGCTCGACAGCGAGCCCTTCGAACGGGTGGTGAGCCAGATTGCCGCCGGCCTCAAGCGCGAGGCGAATGATCCCGACTCGGTCGCGAACCGTCATTTTCGGGCGCTTGCCTATCCAGACCACCCCTATGGGCTGCCGGTGCGCGGCGATCTTGACACCTTGCCGTCCATCACCCGCGCCAATCTGATTGATCTGCGCGCCGCGAGCTTTGGGCGCGACTCCTTGAAGATCGCTGTGGTCGGGGCCATTGATGCGGCTTCGCTCGCCGCCCATCTCGATGATGTGTTCGGCGCGCTGCCTGGGGACAGCAGGGTGACGCCGATTTCGTGCGCCGCTTTCACTGGTGCCGGCACCCAACATGTGTTTCCTATCGACCTGCCGCAATCGACGATCCGCTTCGGCCGCGAAGGTATTAGCCGAAAGGATCCCGATTTCATCGCCGCCATGGTCGTCAACCATATTTTGGGCGGGGGTGTCTTTTCGGCGCGCCTGTTCCGCGAGGTCCGCGAGAAACGCGGCCTTGCCTATTCGGTCTATTCGCAGCTCGTCAATCACGATCACGCCGCCATGTTCTCCGGCGGCACCTCGACCAAGAATGCGCGGGCCGCCGAATCCATATCCGTCATCGAAAATGAGATTCTAAGCCTCGCCACGGATGGACCGACCGAGGAGGAGCTCGACAAGGCGAAGAAATATCTGATCGGCTCCTATGCGCTGCGCTTCGACACTTCGACCAAGATCGCCAATCAGCTTCTCCATCTGCAGACGGACGGCTTTGGCGTTGAATTTCTCGACGAGCGCAACAAGCTCATTGCCGCGGTGAGCCTTGCGGATGCCAAGCGGGCGGGACAACGCCTCTTTGGCGACGGTAAGCTGCTCGTGACGGTGGCCGGACAGCCGGAAGGGATGTAAGGCCCTCGCCTTGTTGCATCATGAAGCCGACTCCGAAGGTAACCTTGGAACAGCTTCGGCATGCCAGATGGTATGGGATGGAGCCCTATGGCATGGACTTGAACTTCATCCTCCAGAATGAGCATCTCTGTGATGAACTGCTCTGCTGGGTTCCGGCACCGGAGCCGAACGCTCCGCGCCATCGCGACGGCGCGATAAAGACCACCTCACCGAAATGTATCAATACCCTCTGCCATTTTGTCGGCGTCGGGCAAATCTCGCATTATTACGTTCTCAGCCGCGACCGAAACGATAAGCTCATCAAAGCCTGGCGAATTGTGTTGCCTGAAGTCGAAGACACGGGTGCTGAGGGTCATTAACGCTGCGCATGTCTTGTTGGGATTGCCTGTAGGCCCATTCGGGATATAATTGCGACGCTTAAGGGCGGCGAGTTTTCGACGCCTTTCGATTCCGTAAGGAAGGGGAATATGCGGACGCTTCGCCCTCTGTTTTTTGCCGTTTTTGTTTCAGTTCTTTTCTCCAATCCGACCCTCGCTTCCAGCGTAACGATGCCCCTCACAGGGACGGTCCAACAAAGCACTCTCGATGACGGTCTAAATGGACAAGGCTTTTCCGGACCATTTGGTGACTTATTGTCACGCTGCCAAAGCGACGACAAAAACAGGCATACAATATATGCTCAGAATTCGACCCAGACGACTGGTGATTCAACATCAAACCCCGGAACTGCGTCATCAACCAACCAACACCCCAAAGTGATCAGCCAAACCGGCGAAAAAGCGTTAAAAGAACTAGTAGGGGGCGAGTCTCAAATATATTTTAAGACGGATTTGGGCGGCCGTCGTGTCGATCAGCTGGCTAATGGAAACGCCCATGAAGCAAAGGTTGGTTACCAGTCGCTTACGGCTAGCAATCGGAAACAAATCTTGAAGGATGTTGAACTGAAAAAGTCAGGCCAAATTAACGAATCGACCTGGC
>DATJTB010000216.1:0-11014 GCA_035503795.1 Methylocella sp. | reverse complement strand
TGGCCTTGCTTTGGTTCGAGCACGAAGCTTAAATCCGGTCCCGCCTTGCGGTGCAAGTCGCGCTTTAACTCCGCTTTTACAAGCTGGGTCATTCCGCTCTCAACTGAGTAAATGGGAATCCCGGAGCAAGGCGCAAGCCAGTTTTTTGTCAGGAATCCGCCAGTGCCGCAAAGCTTTGACCTGGTTCTAAAAGGAGGGACGGTCGTCAACCACATTGCTATCGGCGTGCATGACATCGGCATAAGGGCCGGCAGGATCGCTGAGATGGGGGATCTAACGAGAGCGAGCGCCGGAGAGACAATCGAAGCCGCCGGCCTCCATATCCTGCCTGGCGTGATCGATACCCAAGTCCATTTCCGCGAGCCGGGCGCGACGCATAAGGAGGATTTGGAAACCGGCTCTCGCGCCGCTGTCCTTGGCGGGGTCACGGCGGTTTTCGAAATGCCGAACACCAAGCCGTTGACCACTGATGCCGCCACGCTTGCCGACAAAATGGCGCGGGCCAAGGGCCGCATCCATTGCGATTATGCCTTCTGGGTCGGCGCGACGGCGGAGAATTGGCGCGACATTGGCACGCTTGAACGGCTGCCAAGTTCGGCCGGCATGAAGGTGTTCATGGGCTCGTCCACCGGTTCGCTTCTCGTCGCGGAGGATGAAACGCTTGCCGCGATTTTGAGCCAGACGCGTCGGCGCGCCGCCTTTCACTGCGAGGACGAATTCCGCCTTGAAGAGCGCAAGGCCCTTCGGATTGAAAATGATCCTTCCTCGCATCCGATCTGGCGTGATGAGGAGGTCGCCTTGCGCGCAACCCGGCGCCTTCTGCGCATCGCGCGGGAAAAGCGCGCCGCCGTTCATGTGTTGCATGTGTCGACGTTTGAGGAAATGGAACTGCTTGCAGCGCATAAGGACATTGCAAGCGTCGAGGTGACGCCGCATCATTTGACCTTGAGCGCTGAGGATTATGCGCGGCTTGGCACGAAATTGCAGATGAACCCACCGGTGCGCGGCAAAAACCACAAGGCGGGCTTGTGGTTCGCGTTGCGTCAGGGCATTGTCGATATTCTAGGCTCCGATCATGCGCCTCACACTTTGGCAGAGAAGGCCAAGCCCTATCCCGAAAGCCCTTCCGGCATGACGGGCGTGCAGACCCTCGTGCCGGTCATGCTCGACCATGTGAACGCGGGGCGGCTCACACTCCAGCACTTCGCTGATCTCACAAGCGCCGGGCCGGCAAGACTCTTCGGCATTGCCGGCAAGGGCCGGATCGCATCGGGCTTCGATGCCGATTTCACGATCGTCGATCTGAGGCGCCGTTCGATCATAAGCAACCGCTGGATTGCCTCGCGCTGCGGCTGGACTCCTTACGACGGCATGACGGTCACCGGCTGGCCTGTCGGCACCCTGATCCGCGGCCGGCGCGTGATGTGGGAGGGGGAGCTTCTCGCGACGGGGCAAGGCCAGCCTGTTCGCTTCCACCAGGCGCTGTGAGTCCCCACCGCCCTGCGAGCGTCAAAAGTCCGCAACCGAATTCTATGCGAGTTCTCCCAATCGTATTTGAACGCGGGATAGGATAAAACGATTGGTCCCTTGGTTTTAGTTACCTGACTCAAATGATCATCGGTTTCGGCAATGATCTTTGCGACATTAGGCGGATCGAAAGCTCGCTCGCGCGTTTCGGCGAGCGCTTTCTCGAGCGCTGCTTCACAGAGACGGAGCGGCGCAAATCCGATGCGCGCGCCGCCCGCGCCGCATCCTATGCGAAGCGCTTTGCCGCCAAGGAGGCCTGCGCCAAGGCACTCGGTACCGGCTTTCGCGCCGGCGTCGCCTTCCGGGACATGGGCGTCGTCAATCTTCCCTCCGGCAAGCCGACCTTGGAACTCACCGGCGGTGCTGCGGTGAGGCTCCAAGCCTTGACCCCGCCGGGCTATGTCGCGCGGATCCATCTCACGCTGACCGATGAATATCCCCTCGCCCAGGCGCAGGTAATCATCGAGGCCGTGACCTCTTCGCCGTTGCAAGAAGGATAAGTTTCAGCTTCGGTCCGGCGAAAAGGCGATCGAGGCTGTTAAAGCGAGCGCCAGGCTTCCGCAAGTTGAAAAGCCGGCCAGAAGCGTACCAGCCGGCTCTGTACCCGACCCGGTCGGCGTGCTAAGAGCCCACTTGGCCGTGCCGGGCGCCACCAGCGCTGTCTTTTCAACGGCTTCCAAGATCGGCCGTTGCATTAAATCAGGGTTTTGCAGGAAAGAGTGACGCAATGAGCGAACGAGCCCCCGCGGATAAAAAAGGCATGAAAACAAAGGAACGGGCCAAGGAAGGCGGCTTTGGCGAGACGCTGAAAGTCATCTTCGAGGCCCTGCTGATCGCATTGGTCGTCCGCACCTTGCTGTTTCAGCCTTTCAATATCCCCTCGGGCTCGATGATCCCGACTCTCTTGATCGGCGATTATCTCTTCGTTTCGAAATACGCCTACGGCTATTCCGATCACTCCCTTCCCTACAGCCCGCATCTCTTCTCTGGCCGCATTTTCGCGACGCCGCCGAAACGCGGCGACGTGGTGGTCTTCAAGCTCCCGCGTGACGGCCAAACGGATTATATCAAGCGGGTCATCGGCCTACCGGGGGACCGGATCCAAATGAGGGAGGGACGCCTCTATATCAATGGCGAGATCGTGCCGCGCGAGCCGATCACCAAGGCCCATACCGAGGACTTCTATGGACGCGAGACCGAGGTGCCAACCTATCGCGAGACCTTGCCCGGAGGGGTTTCCCACACCATCATCGAGATCCAAGGCGATAGCGGCTATAATGACAACACGCCCGAATATGTTGTGCCGGAAGGCCATTATTTCATGATGGGCGACAATCGGGACAACTCGACCGACAGTCGGGTCCCGCCGGATCAAGGCGGTGTCGGCTTCGTTCCTTTCGAAAATCTCGTCGGGCGCGCCGAGCTGATCTTCTTTTCGGTCGGCCAGGGCGCTCCGACCTGGGCATTCTGGGAATGGCCCTGGACCTTGCGCTACAACAGAATGTTCGAAACCGTGAAATAGGATGACGCGGCAGGCCTTCGATTTGCGAGCCCTTGAAGAGCGGATCGGCCACTTCTTCACCAACGGCAGGTTGCTCACGGCCGCCCTCACTCATGTGAGCGCGGCGGCCGGGCCAAAGCGGGAAAGCTACCAAAGGCTCGAATTTCTAGGCGACCGCGTCCTTGGCCTCGCCGTGGCGGAAATGCTCTATGAGGCGTTTCCGCAGGCCGATGAAGGCGAGCTCTCCCGCCGTCTCGCCGCCCTGGTGCGTAAGGAAAGCTGCGCGGAGGCGGCACAGGCCTGGGGCCTCGACGCTTGCATCCGTTTCGGCGAAAGCGAGAAACAGTCGGGTGCCGTCAATCCTGCCATCCTCGGTGATGTCTGTGAATCGATCATCGGCGCGGTCTTTCTCGATGCCGGCTATGGCGCGGCCAAAACCGTCGTCGCCTCCGCCTTCAAGCAAAGGATGCGCGCGCCCGGCCATCCCCTGCGCGATTCCAAGACGCTTTTACAGGAATGGGCGCAGTCGCGCGGGCTGCCCGCGCCGGTCTATCGCGAGACGGCCCGCTCCGGTCCCGATCACGCCCCGGAATTCACTGTCAGTGTCGAAGTCGCGGGCTTTCCGCAGGCTGCGGCCAAGGGCCAGGCCAAGCGGCTCGCCGAGCAGGCGGCGGCCGCCGCCTTCATTGCTCGTGAAGGCATCAGCCAGAAAGGCTTCCCTTGACCTGCGCACCCGATGCTGGAACGGCCTGCGGATTCGTCGCACTGATCGGCGCGCCCAATGCCGGCAAATCGACCCTGATCAATCGGCTTGTCGGCACAAAGGTCTCGATCGTCTCCCGAAAAGTCCAGACGACACGCGGCACGGTACGCGGTATTGCGCTTGAAGGACCAGCGCAGATCATCTTCGTCGATACGCCGGGCATCTTCGCGCCGAAGCGACGGCTCGACCGGGCCATGGTCGGCGCCGCCTGGAGTTCCGCAGGCGATGCCGATATCATCGCCCTCCTGGTCGATGCACAAAAGGGTGTTGACAGCGAGACCGAGACCATCCTTGCAAAACTGCCGCAGCTATCGGCGACCAAAATCCTGATCCTCAACAAGATCGACCGAATCGAACCCGAAAAGCTTCTGACGCTTGCTGCCAACCTCAACCACAGGCTTGCGTTCGCGCAAACCTTCATGATCTCGGCGCTGCGCGGCCATGGGGTCGAAAAAGTGAGGAAGGAGCTCAGCACGCTCATGCCTAAAGGTCCCTGGCTTTATCCGGACGACCAGATTTCCGACATGCCGCTGCGCCTGCTCGCTGCCGAGATCACAAGAGAGAAAATTTTTGAGCGGCTGCATGACGAGCTGCCTTACGCCTCGACGGTCGAAACCGAGCTCTGGAAGGAGCAAGCTGATGGCGCGGTACGAATCGAGCAGACGATCTATGTGATGCGTGAGGCGCATAAGAAGATCGTGATCGGGGAGGGCGGCCGCACCATCAAGGCGATCGGCATCGCGGCACGCAAGGAAATCGAGGAAGCCGTCGAGCAGAAAGCGCATCTCTTCCTATTCGTGAAGGTCCGTGAGAACTGGGGCGACGACCCACAACGGTATCAAGAGATGGGACTTGAATTCCCGAAGGAAGGATAGAACGATGGCTTGAATTGAATGTCGTCCGAAGCTGCTCCCTCCGATCGGAGGGAGCAGTTAAATCGCAGCCATAGTCATTTGTTGTCAGGTTAGTTCTATATATTATCGTTGCTAATGGTCAGCAATTTACTATTAATGGTGATACGATAATGAAGGTGAGGAACAGTCATCCTGATCCTCACACGGGTTGGATATTGTTTCGCATGCCGTAACGGGGCTCGGAGTGATTTTTTTGATCTCTTCGAAGGGGTGGTGTTTTGAATGGCAGCGGTTGGAGAGCCTTATGCTCTTATCGGCAAGATCTACGAGGCGGCGACGGAAGCCGATCTTTGGCCGAGTGTGCTGATCGAGCTGAGTGAAACGATCGGTTTCGAACAGGTCGCCCTGCCCGCCTTGGACTGGCGTGCGAATGTCTTTCACACAATCGCGCCTCGCCTCGATCCGACTCTATTGACCGCTTATGAGGATTATTGGGCATTTCATGACCCGGTTCTGGCCGGAGCCATGCAGCGGAAGCCTGGCGAAATCTGCACAGTCGACAAAGTCATGCCGCGCGCCGAGTTCCGCGCTACCCCTGTCTACAATGAGTTTTGGCGTCTAGCCGGCTTCGGCCTCGATACGATAGGAGCCAATTTACTGGTTGAGGATCAGTTTGCTACCTTGATTTGTTTTTCTAATTCGTCCGGCAAGGACTCCGTGACCTCCGAGCAGCGGAAAATTTTTGAATTCATCTTGCCGCATTTGACCCGCTCTCTGCGGATCCACCGGCGACTCTGGGACTGGGAGTGTTTGGAAGTGATTGCCGAAGAGGGGCTTGAAAGTGTGCCGGAAGCCGCTCTTTTGGTGGATGCCTCGGCTAGGGTGATTTCCGCCAATCAAGCTGCCAGGTCGATGCTGGATCGGGGTCAGCCGATCTTTTTGGAGAAGGGACGCCTTTCAGCTGCCTGTTATTCGGAGACTTTGCAGAAAGCCATCACTTCATGCACCTTGAAGGTTCCATCCCTGTCGGTTCCTGGCGCAGATTTCGCTATCCCGCAAGAAAGTCCCAGGGCTCCAATCCTTGTAGAGGTCACACCGCTTGCCTCCAAGAACCGGCTTAGGGAATTACCTTGGATCCGTCCTGGTATCCCAGTCGCGCTTGTCCGCCTCCACGATCCGGAAACAGATCGTCGGCAGAAAGAGGAGCGCTTGCGGAACCGTTTTGGCTTCACCTATGCCGAGACGGCACTTGTCATGGAAATCATGGAAGGGGACGGCCGACTGGCCGCGGCCCGCCGATGCGGCATCAAGGATGCCACAGCCAAAACCCATCTTGCGAACATTTTTGTGAAAACCGGTACGCGTCGGCAAGCCGAGCTCGTCCGTATTCTACTCACGGATGCGGCACAAGAGCTGGAATAATAACGAACGCTTCAGCGGTTAGGGATGCGATGGGACCATGAGCATCGAGGATGACGTGGCTGCCGTGTTTGATCTATGAAGCCGCCTGCGACGGCAATCTGTGAGCGGCGGCTTTGATCCGGCTTGCCGATGTCATGGAGGTGGCTCAGATTAGCATCCTCAACCTAGACCGGGGAGCCCGAAGCTATGAATCGATCGCGCCGCGCCGCGACCCTGTCATGGATGGTTCGGACCAAACGGCGCTGCGGGTCACCGTCGCACCGCTCCGGGCAAAGGGCCATGTGCCAGAACTGCCTTGGCTTGGGCTCAAGATCGCCGTGGCTCTCGTGATTGTCGCCGACTCCGTGAGGGAAAAGGAGCTGCACTGAAGAGAGGCGGTGATGCATCGAGATTTTCGGATAGCCACAACCACGTCGCAGGCCTCTGGTCGCTATTCGGGCAGCGGTGCAGCCTCTTCCTCTTCCGGCCCGGCTTCCGCCCACGGCGCCTGAGCTTTTCCATCCCTGCCCGCAGAAACTGGCGCGCGGCTTTCCCAACGGCGTTTCGGTGCTGGTGACCAAGGACGGTCTTCATCGGCGGCGCGGGCTGATCGCATATGGGCACCGGCCTTGTCGAAGAACAAAGTGAGGGCGCCACTCTCTCTCAGCGTGTCGCGGTCTATGACCCATCGGGCGGCGCAGCCTATCGGCGCGAGAAGCGGTGTCACGACGATATCGGCACGGGTGCAATCCTCGGCAAAGGCCGCGGGGGAAAGGACAAGCGAAAGCGTCTCACCCGAAGCGAGCCGCCCGACGCAGCCGAGCCTGTCGCAGCCGGACCTGGTCACGGCTTCACCGGCCACGCGCCCATCGGCATCGGCGCGCAACCATTGCTCGGCGGCGAACCCGTTGCGGCCGCGGCCGATTACCACCAATTTTCCATCCTTCCCCCGGTAGGCAACAGCCTCGCCGGTCGGGCCGACCGCGACATCGAAGGAAGGCCCCGCCGCCGCGCCGATCAATCCGATCAGGGCGAACGGGATCGCCGTCGCGCGCAACAAAACGGTCCGCCAAAGCACGGAAGACAGCACGGCGAGGCTCAAGAAGATGATGGCATAAGGTGCGAAAGCCGGGAGATGGAGAGTCGCGCCTGGGAACGAGCCGATCTTGCGTGCCGCCCAGAGCACGAAGTCGATGCCGAGCCCGACAAAGCGCCAGACAAAGGCATCAAGGCCCAAAGGATAGAGCGCCGCGCCCAAAAGCGCACCGGGCACGGCGAAAACCTCGATGACAGTGAGTGTCAAAGGATTGCCGATCAGCACATAGGGGCTGAGCTCGTGAAAATCATAGGCCATGAAGGAGGCTGTCGCGGAGGTCGCGCAAAAGGTCGCAAAGAGGAGCCCGAGCGGCCCCTGCCAGAGATGCGGCTTGAACGACGGCAGAGCGGAGCGCCAGCCTGATGGAGCGGCCGCTTGCTGCGGCGAGACATAAAGGGCGAGGCTGCGCGCTTCGTCGCGCGCATCGAGCCGCGCTTCATAGACGGCGACGAGCGCCGCGACGGCCGCGAAGGACAGCTGGAAACTCGCCCCCAATAGGGCCTCCGGCTCGATGAGAATAACGAGCAGGGCGGCGAAGGCAAGATTGCGCATGGTGAGCGCCTGGCGGTCGAGCAGCACAGCCGAGAGCATGATCAGCGTCATCAGCAACGCGCGCTCCGTGCCGACCCGCGAACCCGTCGCTATGTCATAGAACACCGAGCCCAGGATGGCGAAGCCGGCCGCCCATTTTTTGATTGGATAGGTCAGAGCCAGATATTCGTTCAGGGCAAGCAGCCGGCGCAGGCCGACGAAGAAAATTGCCGCGACAAGCGTCATCTGAACGCCGGAAATGGTGATAATGTGAAATATACCGGCCTCGCGGATGACCTCCTTGGTCTCATCGGAGAGGAGATCGCGCTTGCCGGTGACCATGGCGGCGGCGATCGCCCCCGCCTCGCCGCCCACGACTTTATCGATCCGGCGGGCAAGCGCGTTGCGGCCGCGATCGATCGCCATCGATAAGTCCGCGATGATTCCCGGGTCGTGCGGCGGCGGCAGAACCTCGACGCGCCCCAGTGTATTGCCAACGGCGCCGATTCGCGCGAACCAGGCGTCGCGGGCAAAGTCGTAGCCGCCCGGCAGGCTGGCATGGGACGGTGGCATAAGCCGCGCTTTCAGTTGGACATAGGTCCCTGCCTCGAAGGGCGGCGCGCGGGGGATGGTGAGCCGAACCCGTACCGGGGTTGCTTCGGCAGTGAGATCGTCCGCGCGTTCGACCGCCAGAAGGAACCGGGCGCCACTGCGGCGAAAGTCCATCTCTTCGATGAAGCCGGTCAGCGTGACAATGCGGATCCGGTCGAGGACCGGTCCCGCCACGCGTTGCGTGCGCAACGCCGCCGACAGCTCGCCAGCAAAAACGGCGCAAAGCCCGCAGAGCACGTAAAAAAGGGCACGGTTGGCGCGGGCGAGATAGGCCAGCCAACCCAGACAAAGCGCCACCGGCGCGATGAACCAGAGGGCAGGCTCGCGATCGGCGCAAAGATAGAGCACGGCGCCGGCACCTGACGCAACCGGCAGCCACAGGAAAGGCCGCCGCAGCGCAACCTCTCTCTCCAGCGCCTTTTGGAAAAGTTCAAGAAGTTGCCGGGAACAAGCAAGGGATTTTCCGGCAAGCCCCCCTGCAGCGCCCTTGAGGCGCGCGCCCAAAAAAGCCGACTCCCATGCATTTGACATGCAGCCATGTTATTCAAATTCACCGAAATTGATAAGCTTTGGACTATGGAAGAGTCCTTTATCAGCGTCTTTGAATTCGGCTCGATGAAAAGCTATAGTCCATTTCATAAAGCGCTAGAGCGGGATGAGCAAAAGTGTGAAGCGGTGTTGCGCTCGCATCCCGCTCTAAATGACGAGAATCGATCACGTTTCAAATTTTGGATCGTTTCGATCCAAAATCATCGTGATCTAGCGGAACAGGCTGTAACGGAGTGAGATGGCTATGCCGGAAAACTATCCCGATGAAACGCGGGCGACGGCGCGGGTTGGCAATCTCGACATTGAAATCCTGCATGGCCGCTCGGCCGATGGAAGCGCAGAACATCTGGCGATCCGCGTGGAGGCTGTGCCATCCTTTGCCGCCTTTGGCCGGATGATCGAATTGAGCAATCCATTTCTTTTCTGGATGCGTTTCGCCGGCCTTGCCTGGACGCCCTGGCTGCCCGCTTTGCAGCCCCCAACAAAACGGCTTGAGGACAAGTCGGACAGCGCCGATTGACCTACCCATGCCGCGTGCTGAAAGCACCCCATTGGGCTTACTCCTCGTTGAAGGGAAGCCCTCCAGCCATGGGCATTAAGCCAGCTCTCTGAATCGCCAGAGTGGCGTCGTGAGCAATTTCTCGCAACGTCGAGATCAATTTCATCCCGGCTGGCGCAAGCCCCACCGTCCAATGTCGGATCTCCTAGATGGACGCTGAGGAGCCGGACGGGATGCAAGGAAAATGGAGAACGGGCGAACCGCGATCGATCACGCTTAGGTTCTTATCGGCCGTCTCCAGCCTGCCTTCAGTACCGCCTTTGTGCGCCGTGGATGAACGGTTGGTGTTGTGTTTCGGCCTCGCCATCGACCTGACCCTTCTAGCGACAGCTTCGAGGATGCTGCAAGATCAGGATCCCCTCTGGCATATCAAATTGGGCGAAGTGATTCTCGCGACCCATCATGTGCCGGACCGCGATCTCTTTTCCTATACGATGGCCGGGGCACCCTATTACGATATGCAGTGGCTGAGCCAGGTTATAATGAGCCTGGCTTACAAGCTCGGCGGCTTCGGGGGCGTTGTGGCCCTGACGGCGCTGGCGGCCGCGCTTGCCTTTGCGCTCCTTTATCGCGAGCTATTGCGCCGCCTGAGCGACCCGACTGCTTTGGCTTTGGCCGGCATCGCCGTGGTACTCTGCATGTCGCATATGTCAGCCAGGCCGCATGTCCTGGTTTCGCCCATAATGGTCGCTTGGACCATATGGCTCATTCGCTCGGCCGAAGCCGGACAGGCGCCGCCGCTCGTGCTTTTGCCGTTGATGACGCTCTGGGCCAACATGCACGGTTCCTTTTTGTTCGGCTTGGCGTTGATCCTTCCCTTTGCGATCGAAGCAATGCTTCGAGCCGGAAACCAGCGCTTCCTTGCGGCCTGGTGCTGGCTCGGATTTGCCGCTCTGGCCGTGGCGGCGGCAAGCCTAAGCCCTTACGGCATTGGGCAGCTGACCGCGCCCCTTCGCGTTCTCGACCTCGGCAAGGCGGCCAATTGGATTGTGGAGATGCGCCCGCAGGATTTCAGCGAACCCAATCTGTTTGAGCTGTTCGTACTTTTCGCCCTGGGCTGCGTCTTTTTCAGCGGTATCACAATTCCCGCGCCCCGACTCGTGATGCTTTTGCTTTTGCTCCACTTGGCGCTTTCCCATACTCGTCATGCGGATTTCCTTGGTTTGGTCGGACCTTTGATTGTCGCCGAGTCGATAGCCCGGCGTTTTCCTGAAACTGCGAGCTTGGCCCCTCGCGTGCCCTGGCTCACCCAAGTCGTCTTTGCGCTGTGCATCGCAGCGCTCGCGTAAACAACATACGTGCTTCGCGACCCTACGCTCAGGCCGCCGGATATGATCACCCCACAAGCGGCTCTCTCGGCCGCCAAGGCTGCGGATATCAAGGGGCGTCTCTTGAACGACTTCAACTTTGGCGGCTATTTGATTTCCGTTGGCGAGCCGACCTTTATCGACGGGAGGGCTGAATTTTTCGGGGCCGAGCGTCTCGATGCCGTCATGAAGGCTGTCCATGCGCGGGATGGCGACGAGCTTACCCGCTTTCTCGACGCCAATCGGATCGATTGGACGCTATTGGATGCAAACCGGCCGGCCATCAAGGTGTTGGATCATTTGCCCGGATGGCA
>DATJTB010000215.1:0-3543 GCA_035503795.1 Methylocella sp. | reverse complement strand
CCGCGATCATCTCTCCGGCGCCCATATGGTCTTCGTGACGGCCGGCATGGGCGGTGGCACCGGCACGGGAGCGGCGCCGGTCATCGCCCGCACCGCGCGCGACATGGGCATTCTGACGGTCGGCGTGGTCACCAAGCCCTTTCAGTTCGAAGGGGCGAGGCGGATGCGCGTCGCCGAAGCGGGCATCATCGAATTGCAGAAGGCGGTCGATACGCTGATCATCATTCCCAATCAGAATCTTTTCCGCATCGCCAATGAGAAGACGACATTCGCCGATGCTTTCGCGATGGCCGACCAGGTGCTTTACTCGGGCGTCGCCTGCATCACCGATCTCATGGTGAAGGAAGGCTTGATCAATCTCGATTTCGCCGATGTGCGGGCGATCATGCGCGAGATGGGCAAGGCGATGATGGGCACCGGCGAGGCGTCCGGCGAGAAGCGGGCGATCCTTGCCGCCGAGGCGGCGATCGCCAATCCGCTGCTCGACGAGATTTCGATGAAGGGGGCGCGCGGCCTCTTGATTTCGATCACCGGCGGCAGCGACCTGACCCTTTATGAAGTCGATGAAGCGGCCGGCCGAATCCGCCAGGAGGTCGATGAGGAAGCCAATATCATTCTTGGCGCCACATTCGATGAAACCCTCGATGGCATCATCCGGGTGTCCGTCGTCGCGACCGGGATCGATCAGCCGGCCGCCAATTATGAGCCGACCGCGGTCGAGACAAGGATCGCCGAGGTCACCAGCCGGCTGCGGGCCCAGGCGGCCGCGCCGCGCCCTTCCGCCGAGACCCCGGAGCGGCGCTACCCACCCGCGCCGCAGGATAATTTTGCCGGGGCTGGCTATGATCCGCGCTATGAGGAGCGCGCGAGAGAGGCTGCGGCTGCCGCGGGCCAATATGGCGTCGGGGCGGCGGGCCACGAAGCCAGAGTCCATATACAGGAAGTCGCGCCGCAGGCCCGCCATTACGCCGAGCCAGCGCAGCGGCCGATGCGGCAAAGCGAGGCCTATGACGATGATCCCTTCGTGCCGGGCGCGCCGGACTCGCCGGTGATCCGGCCGCAGCGCATGCCGCAGATCGACGATCTGCCTTTGCCCGGGCAAAATCAGCTGCGCGCCCAGCGCGGCGAATTGCCAAACGAGGCCCATCAGGAAGCCAAGCGCCGCTCGCTGCTCGAACGGCTGGCCTCATTCGGCGTCAGCCGGCAGGAAGGACATGAACCGGCCCCCCGCGAGCGCCCCCTGCCCGTTCGCCCACCCGTCCAGGGACAGGGATATCGGCCGCAGGCGCCGCATGCCCCCGCTCCCGGGCCAGCCGAATATGGCAAAAAGGCGCAGCATCCGCCGGCCCCGCAAAGACCGCCCCAGCCTTCGCCCGAACAACCGGCGAGAAGCGCCTATCAGACCCGTTCGCTCGAAGAGGACCAGCTCGAAATTCCGGCCTTTCTGCGCCGCCAATCGAGCTAGAGCGAATTCTGCAAAAGTTGACAGACTTTTGCGACGAGAATTCGCTCCAACGTCTTGATCTTGCGCGATTTCTTATCGCTCGAACGATTCCGTTCGAGCGGAAAGCGCGCTAGAACATCGGACCCAAAAGTGGAACCGGTTTTGGGAAAAATCCGATGCTCAAACAAAATGCTAAAGCATTTTCCAGCGAAGTAGATACCGGTTCGCATATACTGGCGATGTTTCGCAACAGCGACATCGATGAGAAAATGCGACAAACGCTCTAGCCATCCGGCGCCCATCCCTCTCCCGCTTGCGACCGCTTGCGGGAGAGGGTGGCTCGACGAAGTCGAGCCGAGTGAGGGTGGAGGGCGTTGGCCGGGCTGGACGGGGTGACTTGCCTCAGAAACCCGCGCCTTTGATAACGCCTAGAAGGCGAGCAACACGTGGCTTTCGCAAGTATCTTGCATAACGTAAGCCCCTGAAAACTCAGGTGACCAATGCACAGAACAATGGCGGGCGCGGATATTTGCTCGTAAAGGACACGATCACTGAGTTGAATCACGCTTTCGCTCATTCAACGGAGTCGACGTAATGCGAAGGTCGTTCAGGAATACCTCTCCACTGGTATGGCTCGATAGCGTTGGCGAGAAGTCGGAAATGTAGTTCCCGGGTGCCGCAATGAGGTGCTTCACCTGCTCAGAGGACACGAAATGGCCCGATCCAAGCATTTTCGAGACCTTCTGATCCTCCGCCTCGATTCCTTGCGCCTTGAGCCTGTGCCAGATGAGGCGCAGTTGCGCGACCTCTTCTCGCCCGAAATAGGTGCCCCGCACCACGTCGATCTCGGTGACGATGTAGCCCGGCTCCTCAAGGACGGTTTCCTGGCCGCCGCCGCCGCCTTCCAGACCGCCGAAAATCGTTTCTCCGAGTTTCAGACCTGGCTCGATCGGAGCAAAGAGAGGCCCGATCGCGTCAATGACGTCACCATACCGAACCCTCAGCCCAACCAGCGCCAGTTTCGCATCGGTCAGCGTCGGTTCAGCCGTCACCAGAGCTTTGACGCTTGGCACATTCATGACGCCGCCGAGTTCCGGAGAGTTCGCCGGCGCGAACCGCGGTACGGACTGCGCCCCCTCGGCAACGACTTCATTGATGCCTTTCACCACCGATGGGTCACGGATGAGGTGAGTTCTGACCAGAAACTTCAGTGAGGTGACCCGAGCCTCGGGATCAGTGGGCTCCAGCGCTCTAAGGATCAATGTCGACTGGAAGCTGTCCTGGGCTTGCACGCTGTCCCAATAGCCCTTGATCACTCCGCTCACGGCCGTGCCAAGAAGCGCTAGCAAGCCCGTCAGCACGATTCCCCAGACCCCGCCGGGACTGAGTGTTTGCTTCTCCTCGTTCTCCGCCATGCGCGCGCCCTGGCTTGCAGTGCTGGGTTATGTAAGGGGTGAATATAGAGTGCCGTGGTGGCTTCCCGCATCGCCCAAAATCAGCCGGTCCCGGCCTCCCGTCAAGATTCGATGACGGGTCGCCCGGTGCGATCATCGGTTTGCCGCAAAGACCCGCGCCTTCGATAAGGAAGGCTAGCAACGCGTGACATTTGCAAGCATCTTTTACATAAGCATTTTTTAAAATGGCGCCGTGAGAAATTACCCTATCATGAGAATATCATGGAGAATGATATGGACAAAGATCCGCCCGCGATGGTCCCAGTCGGTCTTGTCGTTGGTGTCATTGCCCTTCTGATCAAGAAGGGTATTTTCCAAGAGGGGGATCTCCGATTGATTGTCGAGACCGCCCTAAGCGAGCTTGAGGTTCCAGGCATTCAGTTTGAGCGGATCGACGAGGCTCGGAAGTTCCTTGAGATGATGTTTAATGTGGATGGAGGATCCGCTTCCAAATCCCCCTGAGCCATTTAATGGCTGCCGAGGGTGTAAAATCTTGAATTTTATCCATGATTTCCAATCACTTTCAAAGAAACTTCGGTAGAAATACCGCTAAAGCCAAATTGGGTCAATCCATTGAATTCGCACATGATTTAGGCAGCCCAACGTCCGATCGCTGCGTTCAGGTTTCATTTGGTTTCGTGATTT
>DATJTB010000214.1:0-12892 GCA_035503795.1 Methylocella sp. | reverse complement strand
CCGGTTTCGATCACGAAACTCCCATACATGCCGCAGAGTAAGAGGTTGTCGGGATCTTTGATCTCGTCACGGACAAAAGTCCGGTGCGTGTTTGGATCGACCGACGTCCCGATGGTGGAAACCTTGCCATCGAAAGCACGGCCAGGATAGGCCGTGACCTCGGCCCGCACGGGCTGGCCAAGGTGGAAGTACGGTATGTCGCTCTCGATCACATTGGCAATCAACCATTTGGTCGAGATATCGGCAACGGTGAAGGGAGCCGGGAGGTTGCCTGGCTGCACGAACAAGCCGGGCTGCGCATTGCGGGCCGTCACCCGTCCGTTGATCGGGCTTTCGACAATGAGCGTCGTGTCGACCTTGCGCTCGGCGAGCATGCGATCGACCTCGGCGCGTGTTTTGCCGAAAACGAGGACGGCATTGTAGGCGGCCTGGTACGCGCCCAAGGCAGTTTGCTGGTCGGAAGTCGCCTGCTCAACGGCAGCTTCCGGGCCGCCGCCCGCCTTAAAGAGCTTCTGCGCCCGCGCCAAGACTTTCGTCGTCAGCTCCAGGACGCCTGCCGCGGCGAGCAGCGTCGAGCCCGCCTGCATCAGGTCGGGACTTTCGATGGTAAAGAGGGTTTGGCCTTTTTTCACATCATCGCCGACCTTGGCGAACAATCCGGTAATGCGGCCCTGGTAATTCGTGAAGACCTGGACCGCCATGTCCTCGTTGTAATCCGTGCTTCCGACGGCACCCTTTTCGAGCTTGAACAAATGTTCGCCGACCGGCTCGACCTTGATCGAGGCAACCTGCTTTTCGGAAATTTTTACAATATCGGCGGATTGTGTGTCACTGGCGGAGGCCGCTTCCTTTGCATTCTTTGGATGGCCGCCGAGAAGCCCGGTGAGATAAGCCGCCGCCGCGATAATGACCACGGCGGTTACAACAACCCCGATACGGCTCGTCCTTTTTTTCGTTTTTTTCGTTTGGATTGGCGTTTTGTCTTCCATTGATTGCCATTCTTAAAAACGCGACTTCATTTGTATGTATTTTGCGAATCGATAGAGATCTACTGTTAGAAATCTCTGTGATTAATAACAGTTGCTCAAATATTGGGCAAATGCAGTCTGGGCCAGCCGCCCGTGCCGTTGGATCAAAACCCAGCAAAGCAGATGTAGCGAATGTCGTTGGAGGCGGGACTCCGTAGAGTCGCCGACAGCCGGCTCTAAACATTTCGAGGAGTTGGCCTTCGGGCCATGCAGTGCACGAACCGCCGTAAAACGGCGCCGACTGGAATAAATCACAGTATAGAAGTGTTACAATCCAGCAACAGATCTTAATAAGTTAAGATTTGCCATAGAAATGGCTGAGGCCTCCTATTGACTCTCTTTGTCTTGCTGCGATCCTGTCAAGGCCGAGTCACGGCGCGACACCGACACGTCAAGCGAAACGCTCGTCAAATTTCCCACGCTAGGAGAAACAAAAATGCGCCGATCCAAAGGCCGCTCGGAAAAAGAGAGGCTTGACCAGCACGTTTTGTTCAAAAAAGGAAATGGCTTTGCTCGCGCATGGGCCTGGCGCGCTGGGACTGAAAGCGGTAAGACGCTGTTCATCGGCAGCGCGGCTTCTTTGACAATGACCTTGCTCGCTGGCTGTGCGATGGGTCCGGATTTTATCGAACCGGCGCCGCCCCCGGTGACGGGCTATACGAAGGAGCCGCTGAAGCCTTCTTCAGCGTCTGATGGGTCCGGCCAGGGGCAAGGACAACGCTTCGCGGAGAGGTTCGATATCGAAGGCCAATGGTGGGAAATCTTTCATTCGCGTCCCCTCAATGATCTGATCGCCGACGCGCTGAAGCACAATCCGGACATTCAGTCCGCGCAGGCTGGCTTGCGTGTCGCCCACGAGACGACAGAGGCGCAAAGAGGCGCTTTTGCGCCAACCGTCGCTCCTGGCTACAACACCTTTACCCAAAGAGCCTCGACCATTGTTTCGCCGCCTTCATCGAGCGCTGTTTCGCCTTATCTCACCTTGAATACCGCACAAGTCGATGTCGGCTATACTCCCGATGTTTTCGGGCTCATTGGCCGTGAGGTGGAAAACACCTGGGCGGCAGAGCTGGCCCAGCGGTACCAAGTCGAGGCGACCTATCTGACCCTGACCTCCAATGTGGTTAACGGCGCGATCCAGGAGGCCTCGCTGCGCGGCCAAATCGTTGCGACCAAGAAGATCATCAAGATCGAAAAAGACCTCCTCGAGTTGATACGCACTCAAAAGAAGCTCGGGCAAGCGGCCGAGGCCGATGTCGCCCTTCAGGAGGCGGCGGTGGCACAAGCCGAACAGACCTTGCCGCCGCTCGACAAGGCGTTGCTGCAGCAGCGCGATCTGCTGACCGCCCTGGCCGGACGCTACCCCAGCGACGAAGTGGCGGAAAAGTTCACACTCGAAGCTTTAAGGCTCCCGCGTGAACTGCCGGTCAGCCTGCCGTCGAAACTGGTGGAGCAGCGCCCCGATGTGGCGATGGCATCAGCCAATCTGCATCAAGCGAGCGCCTCGATTGGAGTGGCTATTGCTAACCGCATGCCGCTGATCAATTTGACCGCGAATTTGTCCACGGCCTACGATAATCTGGGCACGCTTTTCGCCCCCTATGCCAATGGCTATCTGCTCACCGCGGCCGTGACGGTGCCTGTGTTCGATGGGTTTACGCTTTATCATAAGCAAAGGGAGGCCGAGGCCGCCTATGACCAGGCCGAGGCGCAATATCGCAGCACCGCCATCACGGCGTTCCAAAATGTCGCCGACACGCTGCGCGCGATCCAGACCGACGCGCAAGAGATGTCGGCCGCTGTCAAGGCGGAGGACGCGGCCTTCAAAAGCCTGACCATCGTGCGCAAACAGCTCGAGTTCGGCCAAGTCTCGACGCTCGCTGTTTTGACCGCGGAGCAAACCTATTTATCGGCGGTTCTCACCCGCATTCAGGCGCTGGCCAGCCGCTATTCCGACACGGCAGCGCTGTTCCAGGCGCTTGGCGGCGGCTGGTGGAACAGGAAGGATATTCCTCCGGCCGAGGAATTCGACCCCGCCGACGTCTTGCGCTTCACAGAGCCGCCACCTCCGGTAACAGAGCCTACACCGCTGGCAGCACCAGAGCCTACACCGGTGGCAACAACAGAGCCTCCGCCGCCCACAAACCAGACTGTGGGACACCCGCTATAAGGCCGGTTACTGGCACGCCCTGCATTTCGGCGCCCAAGACCGAGCGCCGAAGTGCAGGGACTGCCCTATGGCGACATTTAGATCACGATGATTTTGGATCGAAACGATCCAAAATCATCGTGATCGATACTCGTCATTGAGAGCGGGATGCGAGCGCAAAACCGCTTCACACTTTTGCTCATCCCGCTCTGGCTGGCAAGAAGGCTTTGATAAGGATGGGCCTGAACACCGATCGCGCATTGAAAGCATCGATCGCGACTCATCCGAGCCAAAATAAAATGCCGCTTATTTAAGCAGAACCGCGGCAAAGATGCTTGAAATTCGTGCGTATTTCGATGGGCGCTATATCCTTGAATTTATATGCCTGGTCTGCTACCGCGCTTAGCCAAGATATGCTTGGTCTGCTACCGCGCTAAGCCAAGACTGGATAAGAACTAGCTCGTCTGCCGAGGACTCGCCGAAGGCTCGTCTCCGGTATAACTATGCTTAGGCTGGAGGTGAACGCCTCCATTGGGATGTCATGGGCGATAATCGTAAGTTGATTTTATGTATTGAAGATGATCGCGAAAGTGCTGCGCTGATTGAGGAAGAACTCTTTGATCGCGGGTTTCGGGTGGTTCTTGCCTCTGACGGCCGCGAAGGACTTGCCCTCATTCTCCAGAAAATGCCGGACCTTGTTCTGGCCGATGTCAGCATGCCGATCATGTCTGGTTTTGAGTTGCTTGAGCAGTTGACGGCTCTTGGTCCAAGTTTTGGCAGTATGCCATTCATCTTCCTAACGGCGCTGGCCGATCGCGAGAATGAGCTCAAGGGTCGGCAACGTGGAGCCGATGATTACGTCATCAAACCGATTGATTTTGAGCTGCTTTGCGCGATTATCAATGCTCGGTTGGCACGCATAGCGCGCGCCGAAATATGGCCAAAATCAATAGATTTGAACGAGCGCGAAGAGGAGATGTTGACATGGGCCGCCCGAGGTAAGACATCTGCGGAAATTGCACATATCGTCCGCCTGAGCAAACGGACCGTCGACTTCCATCTCGATAATGCTAGGCTTAAACTTGGGGCGGCCACGCGTATAGAGGCGGCTGTAAGAGCGGCATCCCAGCGGTTGATCGCGCCGTAAAAGAGTGCACGACCTAAAACATGACCCAAAAGTGGTAATGGGCTTAGGGGACGTCTGCAATGTTCAACCAAGGCAGCGGTTCCGATTCTTTTAGAGCACGCGCTTCTCTCGAGCGGGATGAGCAAAAGTGTGAAGCGGTATTGCGCTCGCATCCCGCTCTCAATTACGAGAATCGATCACGTTTCATGATTTTGGATCGGTTCGATCCAAAATCCTCGTGATCTATGCTGCTGAGCAAGGGTTCGATTTGAGATAGAGCCCAATCGAGCCCTTCATCAAACTTTCAAGAGGGCGCACAAGGCTCGGCGGAGCCCAGCTACAAACAGCGAGCCCCTCCGGCCATAAAACCGTTCCCACGCTCATGACTCTCCAGCTACGGAGCGCAAGTCATCATACACATAGCGGCATGCCTATGTTCAAGGACCAAGTTTCTTCCATTTGGCAAATCATCACTGCGAGGCACCCGCGTTCGATAAGATTCCACCTTTCTTTGGTATTCTTCTTCTTTCTTTTGCTGGTCACACTCCTCGGCTTCTTCAGCATTTGGCGTCTGAGCGGCTTTAATCAGGTCTCCGCTGATATCCGCAATTATTGGCTGCCAAGCACACGCCTTCTGGGTGACCTCAATAATTTCACCTCCGATTTGAGAGCCATGGAAGGAGCGAGCCTTCTAGCGACAACGCCGACCGAAGCTGCCTGGTGCGAACAACAGATTGCCCACCTCGACCAGTTGATCTCGGAGGCTCAAAACGCATATCAACGATTACAAAATGACAGAGCAAACGAAGATTTATACCTGCAGTTCAAAGCGAGATGGGCTCAGTACCGTGAAATCGCTACGCGGTCGCGCCTTTTGCAGGCGGCCGGCCGAAATCAAGAGGCGGTCACTCTCTTTGGGACGGCTTCGCGATCGGCTTACGATGCAGCCGACAATACGCTTGACTTGCTTACCAAGAGCACAGTCGCCAAGGGGATCGAGGCAAGCAATCGTACGGACGTCGCGTATCGTCAGGCACAATGGTTGATCGGCGCTGCCGTGGCGGTTGCGGGCATGATGGTGACTGGCGCTCTCATATATGTTCAGCGCGTCATATCAGACCCCTTGCTCCATCTTGCCAGCTGTATGCTCAGGCTGGCGGAGAATTACACGCACGTTGACGTCCCTTCCGTGGAACGTCG
Organism: Methylocella sp.; assembly: GCA_035503795.1. Taxonomy (GTDB): domain Bacteria; phylum Pseudomonadota; class Alphaproteobacteria; order Rhizobiales; family Beijerinckiaceae; genus Methylocapsa. The sequence continues at coordinate 7,389 of DATJTB010000214.1, read as the reverse complement.
GGACGAAATAGGCCACATGGCGCGTGCGGTCGTTGTTTTCCGAAGCAATGCGATCGAACTCATGCTCAGTCAACGGGGGCTTGCCCAGCAAGCAGCCATGCTTAAGGAAAAGCTGGCGTATGAGCAGAGGCTGGCAAAGCAGCAACGCAATTTCGTCTCCATGGCATCCCATGAATTCCGTACACCTCTTAACATCATCGATGGCCAAGCCCAGCGGCTCATTTCCATGAGTGAACGGCTTCACCCCATGGACATTGCGTTTCGGGCTGGAAGAGTTCGCGGCGCAGTGTCGAAGATGACACACTTGCTTAACCAGCTTCTTGCGTCATTGCGTCTCGCGGAAGGAGATGCCAATCTCTATTTCCATCCGTCAGAAATCGATTTGATACAGCTCTCGCACGAGGTGTGTCATCTGCACCGCGAAATCACACCGGGCTCGTGCATTGTGGAGCATTATGATGCACCCTCGTTGCGGATCGCAGGTGATGGTAAGTTGCTTTCTCAAGCCTTCGATAATCTTGTGTCGAATGCCATCAAATATTCACCACAAGGCAGTGTCATAAGCGTCAGTATACGGCAAGATGCGGGCCACGCGTTCGTCACCGTGAAAGATCGCGGATATGGTATCCCGGACAAGGATCGTGCGAAGCTCTTTACCTGTTATTATCGAGGCAGCAACGTCTCCGGTATCGTGGGAACGGGAATAGGGCTCTATCTCGTCAAAACGGTGATTGAACTCCATGGCGGCGACATTCAGGTCGAGAGCAAGGAGTGCGTGGGATCTGAATTTACAGTACGAATTCCAATCGTCAGCGCGATTCAGAAGACAGCATAGTCACTTTGTTGCAAGTCACTTCGTTGCAAGTCACTTCCTTGCAAGCCTCGGCTATCTCCATCAAACATCTGCAATGAATTGCGAGAAAAGACTGAGGAACAAGCCGCAACGTCGTGTGGGCTTCGCTGAAGCTCCTGCGTCGAATTGAAATTCTCGGTCCATTTTACCCCCTAGCTGATGGCGGGAGCGGGATGCGCAAAAGTGTGAAGCGGTTTTGCGCTCGCATCCCGCTCTAAGTCACGAGCATGGATCATCACGATGATTTTGGATCGGTCCAAAATCATCGTGATGTAGCAGCCGAATTGGAAACACACTTGGCGAGCTTGTCAAGAGATCAGCGATCGCTTCAAAACGCCATCTGACAGAAGCTTGCGGCGATCCGACAAAATGAAGGGGAGGGCGCGTCGCACGGTACGTAAGATTTTCGGCCCGGACCTTACCAAAATGTTTCACGTGAAACATTTTTGTCCGATTGGTCCCCACGCTTCGAGCCCTCCTCAACCTTCGAGACGCGCATTTCATGTCGGGCCTGCCCGCATGAAACATTTTCATGCTGATCTCGGCAACAGCCGAGATCAGTGCGCCCGCTCCTCAAGGGGTGAGCCTGCCGAAGCACGCGCTCCGCCTCTATTGGGGATGCGCGCGCCCCAATCTTCCTCAGCCTGAGGAGGCGTCATGCCGCGCGAGGACCTCACGGACACAGTCAACCAATTGATCCTCGGCCACGGAAAATTGCGCCCGGGCGCGCAGCTCAACATAATCGGCGCGGTCCTTGGTTGCGGCGGCAAGCTCGGCGCCGAGCACGAGATCGCGGATCGTCACCTGGGGACCGTCCTTGTGGTCGCGCTCATTCGATCCCTGGATGACGGCGCAGACCGAGCGGCGTCGGTCCGCGTATTTAAGCTGCGCATTCATTCCGGCCGCCCCGAGATAAAGCTCGGCGCGGATGTTCGCGGACCGCAAGCTTGCCACGAAGCCCTGGTAGCGGGCCAGTTCCTCGGAGCCTTTATCGAGCACGAGCACGATGACGGGACCGGGCTTTGCGGCGCTTTCGATGATCGGCGAGCGCATCGCCTTCAGGGCCGAAAACAGTCTTGAGACGCCGATCGAGAAACCGGTCGCCGGTACATTCTCGCCGCGGAAGCGGCCGACGAGGCCATCATAGCGGCCGCCCCCGCCGATCGAGCCGAAACGAACCGGCCGGCCATCCTCGCCCGCAATCTCGAAAGTGAGATCAGCCTCAAAGACGGGGCCGGTGTAATATTCAAGGCCGCGCACGACGGAGGGATCGATGCGGACGCGCCCGTCGTTATAGCCGGCGCGCGAAATCAGGTGCCAAATCTCCCGCAGCTCGTCACAGCCCTTTGCTCCGGTCCTCGAACCGCCCGCGCTCGCCTCAAGCCCGGCCATGACACCTTCGACGCGCAAATCTTCCGCGATGCATGGATCGATCTCCGCGCCGCTCAGCACGCTTTGGCGAATCTTCTCATAATCGTGCCGCGCCTGCACGGCCGAATGCTCGATCTCGAAAAGTCCGCAGATGGTCTGGATCGCCGCCTCGCCGAGACCGGCGCCCCTGGTAAAATCGCCGCTCTCATCCTTGCGCCCCGGCCCGAGCAGCGCCCGCACCCCTTCGACCCCCAGCCGGTCATATTTATCGATCGCCCGCAGCACGATGAGCCTTTGGCCGGCCTTCTCCGTGCCGCCGAGGCCGATCGATTCCAGCACGCCGTCAAGCACCTTGCGGTTGTTGACCTTGAGGACGTAGCTGCCGCGCACGATGCCGAGATTTTCGAGCGTATCGGCCGCCATCATGCAGATTTCGGCATCCGCCGCGAGGCTCGCCGAGCCGACCGTGTCGGCGTCGAACTGGGTGAACTGGCGGAAGCGGCCAGGCCCCGGCTTCTCATTGCGGAACACGCTGCCGACACGATAGCTGCGATAGGGCTTTGGCAATTGATCGAAATGCTCCGCTACATAGCGGGCCAGCGGCGCGGTCAGATCATAGCGCAGCGACAGCCAGTTCTCGTCATCATCGCGGAAGGAAAAAACGCCTTCATTCGGACGGTCCTGATCAGGCAGGAATTTGCCGAGCGCCTCGGTGAACTCGATCAAGGGGGTCTCGACGGCTTCGAAGCCGTAGAGCTCGTAGGTTTTCTTGATGACGCCCAGCATTTGATCGGATGCCGCAAGCTCCGTGGCGGCGCGATCGGCAAAACCGCGCGGCAGTTTTGCGCGGGCTGTTGGGCTGGCGTTCATGTTGTCTTATCCATATGGTTTACGAAGCCGTAACGATTGGCGGGTGTTTAGGAGCCGCGCGGCGCCGCGGCAAGCGGCTCGCGGAAGGGACTCGGCCCTTGGAACGGACCAAAGACGGCCTATATACGCGGCGCTAGGGCACCCCGCGAGAGGCGCATAAGGTCCAACGGTTTGCCAACGCGATTAAGTTGACGCAGATTGCGCCGGCATTTTCTGCGCTATCCGACTATAAACATTAAGGATCGATCACGTTTCTTGATTTTCGATCAACCAGCTCCAAAATCAACGTGATCAATTGGAGGGTTTCATGACGCCCGATGAACGGCAGTTGCTGACTGGTTTGTTCGACCGTATCCGCGGGGCCGCGACGACGTCCCGCGATCCAGAGGCCGATGCCTTGATTGCCGAGGCGACCAAGGTGCAGCCTTACGCACCCTATTTTCTTGCCCAGACCGTCCTCGTCCAGGATCAGGCCTTGCGCGCCGCCAATAACCGCCTGCAGGAACTGGAAAGCCAGGTCAAGGGGCTCGAAAGCCAAGCCGCAAATGCGCCGCGGCAGGGGAGTTTCCTGAGTGGCCTCGGCTCGCTGTTCGGAGGTGGTCCGTCTGCCCCGCCACGCCCCGCTCCGCCGCCGCAAAGCCGCTGGGGGCAGGCCCCCGTACAGGGTGGAGCACCGCAAGGCGGCTGGCAAACGCAAGCACCGCCGCCTCCGCCCGGTTATGGCCAGGCCGCGCCAGGCCCCTGGGGCGGTGGGCCCGGCCAGGCCGCGCCAGGCCCCTGGGGCGGTGGGCCCGGCCAGGCTCCCGGTGGCGGCTTCCTGAGAGGCGCGCTGGGCACGGCGGCTGGAGTGGCTGGGGGTGTTCTGCTGGCCGATTCGATCCGCGATCTTTTCTCCGGGCATAATAACGCGCTGGGGATCGGTACAGGCTTTGGCGGCCTTGGCGGAGGTCTTGGATCGGGTCTCGGCGGGGAAACCATCGTCAATAATTATTACGGCACCGACGAGCAGAGCCTGAAGGAGTATGACGCGGCCCAGGACGCGCAGCAGGATTCCGATGATCAGCGCTTCGCCGATTATCAGCAGGATGCCGACCAGGACCAGGACGATATCCAGGACGCCTCGGACGACTCGGGGGATTTCGGCGGCGGCGATGACGGCAGCTACGACACTTGAGCATTGACGGCTTCCGATGGCCGGAGCCCTTCCGGCCATCATGATGCTAACTGCCGCCTCTAGCGAGCGCCGAGCGCCAAGAGAAGATCGATATACGCCTCGCCATTATGCTGGCGGGCAAAATGCTCCGCTTTGACCGCGGCCTGTGCGCTGCTCAGGGGCCAGCGGCCTATGAGGCGGGCTATAGCCTCGGCCAAGGCCTCGCTTGTGTAGGGCTCGAAAGTTTCGCCTTCCGCCTCGCCCCTTTCGACCGCGCTTCCGGCAAAGGTGCCTTTTGCGGCGATGATCGGGCGCCCGGCCACCACGGATTCGATGAAGATGCCCGAACCCCTTGCGGCTCCAAAGGCTATGGGATCATAAGGGAGGAGAACGATGTCGGTGCGGCCGGTCCAATCCGCGTAATCATCAGCCGGCAAGACGCCTGTCAGAAACTCGACGCCTGCAAGCCGGCGCAGCCTGCGCTCCGCCTCGATCACATGCGGCTCCCAATTCTCGTGCTGGATTTGAACGATGAATTCAACCTGTAGGCCTTGGTTCTGGCAAAGCGCGATGGCCTCGGGCAGGAGATGAAAGCCCTTGTCACGCTTCGAATAGCCGAAATAGCCGACGCGCAGGACACCTTCCGTCCTTCGTTTCGGCGGTGCGCCTTCAAACGGAAGCGGAAGGATTTTTGGGTCGATGCCATAGGCCGCCTTGTAGAGCGTCCGCATCGAATCGTTCTCGACCGTAAAAGTCAAGGTGCTGTCCAGAAATGGCGCGGCCTGCAAAAAAGCCTCTCGGTAGTAGCTATCTCCGAGCCGGGCGCGCGCTCCCCATGGAGTCCAAGATGGCTCAAACATCAAGGTGCACAAGATGCGCGGCCATTGGTCTTCTGGCCGATGCCAGAGATGACGGGTCAAGCCGAAAATCTGGTGTTGGGAGATCGCCGGAATGATGACGAGATTGTCTTTGTCCCAAACATCGGTCGGCAAATGGGCGAGATCGGCCTCGAAGGATCGATTCAGGACCTGCCGGTTTCTGCGCTCGGAACGGAGCGCGCCCGCCGGCTTGGAACTTCGGAAGAGATCGGCCGCCGCGTGTCCGAATTTCTCCAACCGGGAAAAACCGCAGCTGTCATAGAGCGAATGGCGGAAATGCGGTTGAGCGCCAAGCTCTTCGACGATCTCCCGCTTCATTCTGCGGGCGCCGAAAATCCGGCAGCGCAGTCCTCTGTGCGTCAGCCCTTGGGTGAGCTTGACGGCCAGATGGTAACTATGCTCCCCCTTGCTGATCAATCCATTGTCGAGGACGATGATTTCCAATTGGACTGTACCAGGGCGCGGGCTCAATTTCGATCGGGCGGCTCGATCGGACCAAAATGTTTCACGCGAAACATTTTGGTAAGGAATTCGGCCCCGATCGGACAACATTGATGTCTCATCCATCATCATAGTTCAAGCCAGCCGGCAATCCGATCACACGGCCGGAATGTTTCCATTCGCGCTTAAAGTTTTCTTAAATTTTTCGCGAAATAGTTTCCAAACGCTCCACGATACGATTGGAAACTCCATGTATCTCACGCTCGGACAAGCTGCCAAGGAGGCCGGGGTCGCCAAATCGACCATTTCGAAAGCCTTGGCTTCGGGAAAACTCTCCTATAGGGAAAAAAGCTCAGAAGGCTACAAGATCGATCCGGCCGAGCTTTTCCGTGTCTATCCCAAAACCACCAAAACGCCCTCCGATGAGCTGACCGCGAACGATTGGCAACAGGGCAGGGCGGGAGCCGATTTCCTGCCTTATTCGGCGAAGTTCGAGATCCAGCTCGCCGGCCTGAAAAGCCTCCTTGCCGAAAAGGATCGCCGCATCGCCGACCTTGAAACCGATCGCGCCCAATTGCGCGAGGACCGTCACCGGCTCACCGAAAACTGGCAGGAGGAGCGGGTCAAGCTGCTCAAGCTCTTGGAGGATCAGACCGGTACCGTGAAGCTCCTGACGGATGAGCGCAACAAGCTCGTGGCCCAGGTGCAGCGCGGCTTCTGGGCACGGTTCTTCGGTGGCCAGGCGGCGGCCTGATCTCAGCCGGCCCCGTCCTGGTATTTCGTTTGCCTGTCCTTGGCGCGACGGATTAAAATCGACCGCGCCGAGGTTTTGGGATGCCATCACCCTATACGATTCACCTGGCGCCTTCGATCAACGAGATCGATCCCGCGCAATGGGATGCTTGCGCCAATCCCGGAAGCGTGCCAAGCCTCGAAACCGCGGCCGAAAGCCCCTTTGAGATCGAACACTTCAACCCCTTCGTCTCATATGCCTTTCTGAAAGCGCTCGAGGACTCGAAATCGGTCGGCTCTCGCAGCGGCTGGATCAGCACCCATATTCTGGTCAAGGATCAGGCTGGCCGGCTCGCCGCGGCAGCGGCCGCCTATATGAAGACTCATTCCATGGGCGAATATGTGTTCGACCATGGCTGGGCCGACGCCTATCACCGGGCCGGTCTCTCCTATTATCCAAAACTGCAAGTCGCCGTCCCTTTCACGCCGGTGACCGGCCGAAGGCTCCTGATCGCGCGGGAGCATGGCGAGGCCGCGGCCCTAGCGCTCATTGTGGGGCTGCGCAGCTTCCGCGAAAAGATGGAAGCCTCCTCGATCCACATCACCTTTCCGACGCGGACGGAATGGGAAGCGCTTGGCCGCAACGGTTTCCTGCAACGGACCGGCCAGCAATTTCATTTCATCAATGAATCCTACGCCGATTTCGAATCCTTTCTCTCCGAGCTCGCCTCGCGCAAGCGCAAGGTGATCCGGCGCGAGCGCAAGGAAGCTCTGGCCCCCGGCATCAGCGTCGAGCTGTTGACCGGATCCGATATCAAGGAAACGCATTGGGACGCGTTTTTCCAGTTCTATCAGGATACGGGCGCCAAGAATTGGGGCACGCCCTATCTCACCCGCCCTTTTTTCTCACTGGTCGGCGAAACGCTCTGCGATCATATTCTGCTGGTCATGGCCAAGCGCAATGGCCGCTATATCGCCGGCGCGATCAATTTCATCGGCGGGGATGCCCTCTATGGCCGCCATTGGGGCGCGATCGAGGAGCATCCCTTCCTGCATTTCGAGATCTGCTATTATCAGGCGATCGAATTCGC
>DATJTB010000213.1:0-5341 GCA_035503795.1 Methylocella sp. | reverse complement strand
CGGCCCAGGGCCGAGGAGTTTTATACCAGCGGCGATCTCTATATTTACAAACTCGGCAAGATCGCGCCGCGTGCCTATCTCGCCACTGATATTCAGCCGGCCGATAACGAAGACGTCCTCGACGAGCAGGTTCTGCCGGATTTCGACCCGGACGATCATCAGGCCCTGATCGATCAGTCAAACATCGCTGATCTTCGTAACGGGCCGTATGTCTCCGAGTTGAACGGGAAGAAGCCCGTACGAACCGCGAGCCTCGCCATTGCGCAGGGCCTCATCTCTCGGTGGACCGGCCAACCGCTGCACGACCCGGACCGCAAGGCTTCGGCCACGATCGTATACTATGGTTGCGACAGCGTTGCTATCGACGTCGAGGCGCCGAAGGCCGGTATTGTCGTCCTGCATGATCTTTTCTATCCAGGTTGGGAAGTTCGCGTGGACGGTCAAAAGGCAGTTCTCCTTCGCGCCAATATTCTGTTTCGCGGAGTCGAGGTTTCGCCCGGCCATCACCATGTCGAATTCTCCTTTCATCCCTTGTCTTTGACCAATCTTGAAGCGGCCGCCTCAAGCCTCTTGCACAGGGAAGAGGAATAGATTTGCGCGACGTCCGCCAAGCGGGACAGGCCACGGGGAGGAGCCGGCGCGGATTTCGCTTGCGCCTCGGGCCCCTCGGGCGGGCCTTGCTTTCTGCCCTCTGTCTTTCTGCCGGCTCTGCCGCCGCGCAGATCGCCGAGCCGGGCAAGGCTCAAATGCCGACCCTGGGCATTCCGGCCCTCTCCGGGACGCTGCCCAACGAGACGTTGATGCACGGCATGGTCAATTTGACCGCCTTCTTTTCCGCGGCCGATTCTCAGCCGATACGGGGCGGCGTCAATTGGCGTGTCTTCGAGGAAGCGCAGGGCGCGGACGGCATCCATAAGCTTGTCGCGCAATCGAGCGACGCGATGCCGAACTTGCCACTGCCTGACGGCAATTTCATCGTGCATGCCGCCTTTGGTCTTGCCGGCGCAACAAAACGCATCACCATCAACGGCGCTCTATTGAATGAAACGCTGATCCTCAATGCCGGTGGTTTGCGGATCGTCGGTCTGCTCGGCGACAAGCCCATCAATCCGGCTGGATTAGCGATCGCGATCTATGTTCCGGACGGCGGCAATCCGGAAGCCCGGCACGTCGCCAATGCCAAGGCAGGCGAGCTGATTGGCCTCCCGGAGGGAAATTATCATGTTGTGTCGACCTTGCTCGATACCGCGGCCAATGGCGCGCCGAGCCAGACCAATTCGCTCATCAGCGCCGATCTCAGGGTCCAAGCGGGCAAATTGACCGATGCGACGCTGCGCCATCGCGCGGCCACCATGACGCTCAAGCTTGTCAACAGCCCTGGCGGCGAGGCGCTGACCAATACGGCTTTCACAATTCTAACGCCTGGCGGCGACGTCATCCGGGAAATGATCGGCGCCTTTCCCTCGGCAACGCTGGCAGAGGGGGAATATGTCGCAATCGCTCGGCATGCCAACAAAACCTATCAGTCGACTTTTAAGGTGGAGTCAGGCGTTCAAAGAGATGTCGAGGTCGTGGCCAGGGACACGCCGCCGCCCGCTGCGCCTTGAGACCTGCGAGGCTTAAAGCCTGGTTCCTTCCGGCCTTGCACCTTGCCGGGCAATTTGTTAGAGACGCGCCGGTTCTCTTCAGGGCAAGGCCTTTGCTATTCGAGCCTTCTCGGGGCGGCATTGAGACCGCGGCATGCGAAGCAAATTCGATCACGAAGAACGAAAAAACGAGAGTCGAGAGCCATTTCAGTCGAATCGAGGCGGGAAAGGTTCCAGCGGCCATGGCGGAATTGGTAGACGCGCTAGCTTGAGGTGCTAGTTGGGCAACCAGTGGAGGTTCGAGTCCTCTTGGCCGCACCATATTTGCAGGAAGACTTCGTCAACCCTTTCTTCATGCGTCTTCAGTGTCTTTCCTCCATTTGTGAGGGGCTAGGCTTTCGGTCATGTTCCTTGGCGAAGACATGCTCGATGATTTTCTCGGTCTCCGAGGTCCATCCCTCTGGGGCTGGCCGGAGCGCCGGGCGGCTCGTTCCCGGCGCCAGGGCCACGATTCTATAGCCTTGGGTCTTGAGCGCATGCAGAAAAGCGGGAAGCATCGCGGCCGTCTGGGGCTTGGTGTCATGCAACAGCAGAATGCCCCGCTTTTCCTGCTCAACTCGTGACATAAGCAAGGCAAGTTCTTGGTCGCCGGTCATGTTCAGCCAGTCCGAGGCCCAGAAATCCGCCCCGAAGACGGCGATGTTTTTGGCCGACAGCCAGGTGATGAGTTGCGGCGTATCGGCAAATCCCGGAAATCGGAAGAAGGGAATTTTCGGCGAGCCGTCAGCCGTCCCAAAAGCCGCCTTGTCGTCGGCCGCCATGCCGCGCAGGATTTCCTCTTGCGCCGCGGCCTCGCTCATCTGACGCAGGGTCTGTGCGGGGTGCGAGTAGGTGTGGTGGGCGACCGTGTGGCCTTCCTCGATTTCGCGTTTCACCAGTTGGGGCAGGGCTGCGGCATTGCGGCCGACGAGAAAGAATGTGGCTTTGACGCATTCGGCCGCCAGCGCGTCGAGAATCTTCGGCGTGGTCTTCGCCGACGGGCCATCATCAAAAGTCAAGGCGATCTCATGATCGGCGAGCGCCAAGCTTTGCGGATAGGTCTTGAGCCCGAGCTGGAGGCCACCGGCGGTGCCGATTTCAATCGTTCTTGAAACGCCAAGCGTCCCGGGGCCGCAGGGCGCCGCCTGCGCCCCGATCGCGACGAAGCACAGGAATCCCAATGCGAGAGGGGCTTGCCAAGCCATGAGGAACGCACCTTTCATTGCCATGAACCCACCCACTTGCAAGAAAGCGCACATAGGACAAAAATGTTTCACGTGAAACATTTTGGTAAGGTCAGGAGCGGAAAACTTACAAGTCTCAAGACGGCTGCCGCTCTTCAGAGGGTCGGATTGGTGAAAACGGATGTCCTTTGGAGCCCTGGTTATTTCAGGCCCATGTGGCCGGGGCTTGACAATGGAAATGGCAAGTTCAGAAATTTGACATCCGGCTTCCCAAAAGGGTCACCACCTCGGCTATGCGCCAGTAACTCCCGAGGTGAAGGTTTCCTCGTCGAAATTTCGCCTTGAGGCTGGCGGATGGTGATAGGGTGGTTAAACTTATTTCCAGTCGGACCTTTTGGAAGAGAACGGTATGAAAAGTTTCTTTGCGCGCTTGAAGATCATTCATGCGCTTCTCGTCCGTGACGCGCTCAGAAAATACGGGCATGAGAACCTGGGATTTTTCTGGGTTGTCGTCGAACCGATGTGCTTCACGGTCGGCATCATTGTGCTGTGGAATTTGATGGGCCGTGGGGAAGGGCATGGGAACATTTCCATCACCGCTTTCGCGCTCACGGCCTATACGATGCTCACCTTGTGGAGGCATCTGAGCCAGGGCTTCATGCATATTCTACGCTTCAATGCCGGTGTCCTGTATCACGCCCATATCCGGCCTTTTGACATCATGCTGGCGCGCGGGCTGCTCGAAACCTTCGGCTGTCTTGGGACATTCTTCATGGTTTACGTCCCCCTGACTCTCCTCGACGTCATCGACCCGTGGCGAGATCCCCTGCTGCTCTTCGGTGGCTGGTTCCTCGGCGCATGGTTCAGTTTTTCCTTTGGCGTCATGATCGGGGCCCTGTCGGAAATGAGCGAGGTCCTGGAACGCATCATTCACCCCGCGATGTATCTGACGCTGCCGCTGACAGGCGCCTTCACGATGCAGGATTGGATGCCGGAGAAGGCGCGCGATTTCCTGGGCTATTCGCCGCTCGTCAATACCTTTGAAATGTTTCGCGCCGGCATGTTCGACGCGGATGTCGTCACCTATTGGAGCGTGCCCTATGTGCTGTGGTGGTGTCTGGGTCTATCGGTGCTCGGCCTCTTCCTTGTCGGAAGAGCCAGGAGCTATATTTTTATCTATTGATACCCCAGGTCACAAAAAAAAGCCATCTCGCCCGCGCATCGTGTATGATGAGAGTTTGTCCGACCGCGGAATCTCTCATGGCCGGGCACACCGCTCATTTGAGCCCGATTCGCATGAGGAAAGACTCCCACGTCTGCGGCTTTTTTTTTGCCGGCCCTAAAGAGCAAATCAAAGTGCAAAAGACCGTCGGGGAGAATGCCGCGCTCCGTGATTTCTTGATTCCTTAACTGCCACATTTCTACCAATGCCCTTGGATGAGTAATCTCAGTTTTGTGGTCATCGAATTCAATAACGGTAATTTCATCTGTCAGGCCAAAGATTTGAGTGGCAAAATCCAGGGGAGGAATCCCAATATGGCCTCTCAAGCAGCGAGGATTGAACTCACATAATATCAGCGGTTTATGTCTTCTAATAGTCTCATCCAACCCTTCAAGCGCAAAGGGCTCATGCCCTTCGATATCAATTTTTATGAAATCGATTCGTTCCTCATTGGCGAGGATCTCGTCTCCCCGGACAGACTGCGTAAGCCGCTGACCTGCTTTGGGCATGGTAAGATAGGTATTTGAGCCGCCTTCGAGAGAAAACAAGGAGGCTTTCGCGGATAGAGCTAAAGGGTATAGTCTTACAAAGCTCTCAAAATTATTCTCAAGCACGCCACGCAAATAATTGCGTGCATTGTCCTCATCTGGTTCGAAAGATATGAATTTGCCGGACGGACCGACGACTGTGGCGGCATGAAATGACATGACGCCGACGTTCGCTCCTATATCAACGAAAACATGACCAGGTGCTAGATTTGAACGAATAAGCTTCGCAATGTGAGGCTCCCATGATCCGTGCTTAGCTATATGATTTCCTAATTCTGGTTCCAAGGCATTCACGACAACGAAAACGCCACCCAAATCCACCTTGCGACAAGTCTCGGCGGAAAACGAGAATTCTTTGCATGCGATGAATTCCCTGAATAATTGACTTGTCGAAAGTGACATCTTTGCTACTTTCTCTGCAAAATGCGCAAAGCCTGCGGGGTCTGCTTCACGCCCCAATACGAGGCGGTAAGCGGCTCTGATATCTTCATCGGTGACTTGCAATTCAGCCATTCTTCGCTCCATCTCCGAGTGGATAGAATCAAACGAATGCAACCGCTGCCAGAAGCAAACCGATAAGCTTCTGGGCGAAGTCAGTCAGCCGGAATCACGTGTTTGATGTTGGCGCGGATCTGCTTGACTTCGATCATCGAATTAGACCGCTCGATCTTGGCAGAGAGACCCTCAGACGCTCGTCGACATCAAAGAACCTCATCTCCCCACATTTCGCATGTTGCTTTCTTTCAGATTTCATGTATCGTC
>DATJTB010000212.1:0-4087 GCA_035503795.1 Methylocella sp. | reverse complement strand
GCAAAAGACGGGTCTATGTCTGATGGATCGAGCTCTACGATGATCGGGGCATTCTGGAAGGCCCTCTCGATTTCATCGGCTCGCTGAGATCTTTCCCTGGCCTGACTTAGCACCCGCCCAATGGAACCGACAGGGGCCGCGACGGTGCGAAGCTTATCCCCTATACCAGCGAGCGGTCGGTCGGTTTGCGGACTGGCTGCACTTGGATCATTCCCCTCCCCCGAAGACTTTGCTAGACCTAACTCGTTTTCTGAATCTTGCTCTGGGTTTTGAATCTTGAACTTGGAGAAGATGTTCTTGCGGCTCATTTGCGCCCCCAGGCTTTGCGCATTAGGGCCTCGATTTCAGAATTCACGAGGTTCACGGACTCGAGTGCCCGGTCATACGTAGCACGAGTGAATTGGGACCGCTCTGCTTCGAAAATCGTCTGATTGGTCAGGCCTGCATCCGAAATAGCGGTGCTCTTCAAAGTCGGATGGTTGAGAACATGCTCTCGGAAAAGCGAACGCAGAAAACCGACCATTTGGTTCTGTGGGCCGTCGCTTGGCTCAAAACGGGTGATTAGGTAACGCATCCAGTCGTAATCAGAAACCTCCCCGCTGGGCGCGTTCTGGGCGATAACTTCGAGCAAGTCGCCAGTCATCGCGAGGAACTGGTTCATGGACATGACATCAAGCATCTGGGGATGGACGGTGACCAGGATCGCTGTCGCCGCAGTAAGGGCGGAAAGCGTTAGATATCCTAGCTGAGGCGGGCAATCGACGATGACGACGTCATAGGCTGCCTGGATTTCCGCCAAAGCCACGGCGATCCGGTCAAAGAATAGAGTCGGTCCGGAAGTTGCCATGAGTGCACGAGGCGTCTCATGCTCGAATTCCATGAGCTCGAGGCCTGCAGGTATGAGATGAAGGTCCGGAATATAGGTCGACCGCACAATATCCGTGAGCGGTGCCCGATCGTCGTCATAGCGGATCGCACCATAAAGAGTTTCATACGGCTTTACATCGAGTTCCGGCTGTAATCCGAACAAGGAGGTGAGGCTCGCTTGGGGATCGAGATCGATCGCGAGAACACGATAACCATGGAGGGCGAGGTGCTGCGCTAGATGGATGGCGGTTGTAGTCTTGCCGGAACCACCCTTGAAATTCATTACCGCGATGACCTGCAAATGTTCCTCAGCAGATCGATGGGGGAGATAGTTTCGGTCAGCTCGGGGACGCTTGGCAAGTTGATGTCTAATATTATGGAGATCGTCGACGGAATAGGATCGGCGTCCATTAATAGTGAGGGGGGAAGCGGCCTCGCCCTTGGCGGCGATCTGACGGAGGTAACCTTCATTCACGCCGAGGAGCCTTGCGACCTCGGCCGGTTGCAACCGCCTGAATGTCTTTTTAGCCGTCGGGGGGAAGGTTGAGAGGCGATGATCCGAAAGCTGGGCGGACAGATCTCGAGAATGTCCCTGAATCAACCCGCGGAGGGTCGGGACCACCTCCTTCCGAGGCATATCATCCATCAATCCCTGAGTTGCCATCATGCTCATCTCTGGCGCTCCATAGTCGGTTCTGCGGAGTACACCAAAAAGTCGGTAATTTTCCGTTACTCTCGGACTGTGGACCGATTCGGCTGATGGATGCAACCCCCTGAAATTCTGTCAGCAATTCTGCTTGTTTAAAATTTTGGAATATTCACACAGGGGATTGAAGGATTGACCTCGATCAATTGGGACAAGAAAATTTGCCGTGGTAAACTCTTGGATTCCAAATTCCATTGGAGCAGCCCTACGAAAGTGCCATGTCAAGAAGGCACCGAGCGGAAATCAGAAGACCGCAAGTTTTTGAAATAGAAAGTTTGCCGCGGTAAACTTTTGCCAGCGAATGCCGTTTGGGCCGAGAGCCTGTCATCGGTTTTCGCTTGTTATTTTTATTACGTTAAAGCGGCTCTTCGAAGATGCTCAGTCGCAGGTGGCAAGTCATCCCAGTGTGAATGGAAGATTTACCGCGGCAAACTTTTGCGGCTCAGGCGGCCCAATAGGGCCTGGGTGCGTCGGCGGTCGAAGCGAGGTATCAGTTGGGCAGGCTCTTAAGTGTCATTAGCCGAGAATCCGTGCCGCCTTACCAAGGTGCCGCTCCGCGTCATTATAATAGCGTGCGGCTTGCTGGACGGAGCGATGCTGGGACTGCTGCATGGCTTCCTGCAACGAAATCCCCCTCTTCGCCGCCTCAGTCAGATAGCCGGCCCGCAACCCATGCGCGGAAAACAATTTGGGTTCAAACCCCGCCTGCCCGACTCGCCGCTTGAGGATCAGATTCACCGCCTGCGGTGTCAACGCCTGCTCTTTGAGTCCACCCCAGCGATCGATCGACCGGAACACGGGGCCGTCGGTGATGCCGGCACCCGCCAGCCAGGACCGCAGCGCGTCCACCGCCCGGCCGGCGATCAAGACTCGCTGGTCGTCGTCGGCCGTGCCCGTCTTGGTCCGGCCGAGCACAATCGACAGACAAGACAAGGTGCCTCCATCCGGCTCGGCAGGATCGACGGGAACAGGCGGCTCCTCGATCAACTGTTCGACCCGCAGTCTGGCGATCTCACTGCGTCGCCGCCCGCCCGAGGCGAAGGCGACAAGGAGCAGGGCGGTGTCCCGCCGGTCCACGAGCCGCTCCGATGAACAAGTGACGAGGATGCGTTCGAGCACATCGGCGGTGACCGCCTTGGCGCTCTTGCGCATCCGGGGCCGGGCCGCGGCGCGCGTCGAAAGTCGCAGCGCCGCGCGCAACGCCGGTGCCGCGAAGGGGCCTTCGAGTCCTTTCCAATGGTGGAGCGTGGACCAGCTCGAGAGCCGCCGGCGCACAGTCGCCGGCGCGTGCGGGCCAGTTGCCCGAAGCTGGCTCGCTGCCGAAAGCTGCAGGGCAACCGCCTCCGGCATACCATGCTGCGGATCGGTTTCGTGTCGCGCGGGATCCCAAAGATGATGCGCTACGAATTTCAAGGCGAGCGCTTCCGGCGCCGGCCAGGGCAGGGGCGAACCCGTCGCCGCGCGCGCCCAACCCTCCAGATAGCCGAGATCGGAGGCGAGCGCTCGTAGGCTGTTCTCACCCATGCCTTCCCGGGCGAGATGGCGGAGCGTTTGGATATCGTCATGCGTCAGCAGGCCGGCCAGACGATCGGAGGCGCCGGAAGGCAGAATCGCCACCAAGGAGTCGATCGCCGCCCGGCGCGCATTAGGCGTGGGGAGCGGGGCGCGTTCAAGACTTGTTGGGATGCTTTTTGCGTCTTTGCCCACGGGAAACCTCTGTGAACGTCGCCGCGCGGCTTGTTGACCATTCGTCGCGGGCGGACCTGCGCCGGTCAGGGGCAGGGGGCCCGCGGCGGTCATGGCGTTCCTAGCGGCCCGAGAACGAAAATCATTTCCCGTTTGGCCGCCTCGGCAAGTGGCCGATCCAGCGTGGCCAGCGGCAAATAGCGCTCGGCGGCCAGCGCCAGATAGGCCGCGTCATAGGCGGTCAGACCATGGGTGAGTGCCAGGGCGACGATGCGTGTATCAGACCCACCCCCGGCATCGTCGATGGGCAGGCGCCGCAGCCGTCCGAGGTTGATGAGGGCCTCGCCTTCGGCGATTCGGCCGTGCCGCTCAGCCAGGATGAGACAATTGCGCGCTTCGTGCCAGAAGAGCGATGGGACCTGGGAGAGTCCAGTCAATTGCCGGATGACGGCTTCGGCTGCGGCGCTATCGGGTTCGGGCAGGACCCAGGCGGCGGCGAATGAGGCGTCGAGGACGATTTCCATCAGATGTCGTGGCCTTCATGGCGCCAGGCGAGGATTTCCGCGCGGGTGACGGGCTTGGCCTTCTCACGAGCGGCCCGCACTTCGGCGATCAGGCTGTCGAGATCGCCGGGTTTGGCGATGCGGGTAAGCCTTGCCACGGGTTCGTGGCCGCGAGCGATGAGGATGTCCTCGCCGGCCTCGACCTTGGCGATGAGCTCAGATAGGCGGGTTTTGGCCTCGCCAATATTGACGGTCAGCGGCATGGATGGGATCCTTTCTGCAAAAGGCGGGAAGCGGCGCGGAAGACCCCAGAGAGGTCGAGAAC
>DATJTB010000211.1:0-4889 GCA_035503795.1 Methylocella sp. | reverse complement strand
TGGGCACGATAGCGGCGTAGGGCAACAGCAAGATCGACGTCATCTGTCACGACCATGCCGCCTTCTCCCGCGCAAAGAGCAGAGGGCTGGGAGAAATCGAAAACGGCTGCGTCGCCGAAGGTGCCGACGAGCGCCCCTTTGTAGCGTGAGCCGATCGCCTCGGTTGAATCCTCGATGAGCAGGAGGTTATGCGATTTAGCTATGGCCCGAAGCGCATCCCAAGGCGCGGGATGACCGTTAGTATTTGCCGCGACAATGGCGCGCGTCTTTTCACCGATCAGCGCCTCGACTTTTTCCGGAACGATCGTTCCGGACCAATAATCGATATCGGCAAAGGCCGGCCGCGCACCGGAAAGCGCAATGGCATGGGCGGTCTCCCGAAACGCATGCGGAGATGCAATCACCTCCTGGCCGGGACCAATGCCAGAAGTGACGAGCGTGAACAAGAGACCCAGCGTACCGCTCGGCACGGCGACCGCATATTTGCGCCCGACATAAGCGGCGAAGGCTTCCTCGAAAGCCTCAGCCAGAGGCCCGTTTGACAACCGGGTGGTATTAAATACGTCCGCAACAGCTTCCAGCTCGGCCGTTGTCACATCCGGATCGGTGAGCGGTATGAAAGTATTACCGGGCTCCTCATTGAGCTCCTGGCCCTCATCCTCTTCCGCCGCTTCGGCCGCATCGATATCGATCATCGGACGGCACTCCGCTTCGCAAGGATGATGCCCGTCGCGTGTTCGGGATCGGTCGTGATGTGGGCACAATGATCGTGGCTATCGAGAAGATGGATGTCATATTGCGGATAGACGCGGAAAGGCGCTTCCGTGACATCCGAGGCGTCACAACGGGTCCAAGCTAGATGCGGGAATTTTTGCCGTAAGGCCGCGAAAGGCTGTGCCCCCGTCTCCCCCGAGCTCAGAACGGCGTCGATTTCGGCCAAATCACTCGCACTAATGGGCATGATCCTCTTCACCTATTCCAAACCTGGTCCCCGCCTGTTGCCAACTTAGCAAATTTATTGCCAGAAAGCCCGCTCAGGATCCGTGTTCAAGAACTCCAGCAACTCAGGCAATCTTTCGTAACTGCTGTGAAAATTCCATTCGCCGCAGCCATGATCCTTTCGATAAAGCTGCCAAATGCCGTGCTCTATATCATATTGGAGCAAAGCTACGTCGATGATTCCACCCTCCTTGTCAATGTTACGCGAGCAGCATGGGCTCTCTATCCGATAGCCCCCCTCAGCCCTGCGCACGCTTGGCACAACATAACGGTAACGTTTGCGCGACTTGAGCGCACGCTCGATCCTCTTATGGTCGAGATCGTTGGGGTGCGGTGCGAGCGAATTGCTCATAAGTGACACGCCTGTTCCAGGCGACCCATTCCATTCTTCGCTGATTACGTCTGGCATGCCCTACCTAATCGACCAAACCGCATACAGACGACGCAGTCGGTTCCTAAAGCGGGGCGATCTCTTCCTCCAGGCAGCCGATAACGAGCTTTTCCGAAAATTCGACAAGATAGATGGGCGTGTTCGAATCCGTATGAGTCCCGACCTGAACAATTTCCCCATTCGCGCCGCTCTTAACCAGCACGGCCTCTGGCGGCATGTCAGGATAAGAGCCATCATTGACAAGATCGACTAGAGCCTTCACCCGCATACCCCAATCATAGATCGGAAACCGCTGCTCGAACATCATCGGGATTCTCCTGGCAAAGGAATCTCCTCCTCATCCTTCGGCTTGAGGGCTTCAAGCTCCTTGCGCTTCATTCCGACGCGATTGCCGCTTTCGGTAAATTCGACGCCATAAATGTAGAACTGCTGAAGAAACGTGCCGATGCTGACCACATAGCCAACCTCGCCTTTCTTAGCCAGGACCTCGCCGATCTCCTTGCCGGCATAAGTGCCGTCATTGCGAATGACGCGCTTCGCCTTCACCTTTTCCCCGAAGTTGAAATAGGGCGGCTCTGAGACCTCCACCACATCGCTATCACGAACGATATTGCTCATAGGACATCACTCCGAAGTTCCTGTTCGCCCATAAGCCTGGAACGAGCCATCTCCTGGACGAGACTATCCGAATCTTCCAATAATTTCTCGATTTTTGAAACGGGAATCCGGCTTGCCACCTCATACCGAATCCGCCAATCCGAGTCATCCCTTAGCGTGGCCAGAAGATATGGCGCAAGTCTTTTCGCCACTTCCAGCCGAACCAAGGCATCGCGGTCATAGGCGAGTTGCATCAACCATTCAGGCTGAATACGGCGCGCCACCACACGCCGGACTTCCACCTCGGGATCCCGGACCATTCGCGCCAGCAACGGCGGCGCGACCTTCCTCGCAATGACCTGCCGAACGTAGTAATCCGGATCGCCCATCATTGGGACCACCTCCGCATCCTCTAAAAGACTCACAATACGGATGCGGACTTCGCGATGCGGATCATTCCGCAGCTTGAGCGCGTAACGCTTGGGCAGGCGACGCGCCACATTCCACCTGACAGTCTCTTCCGGATCCTCGATCAACGGGAGAAGCAGAAAGAGGCTAGCATGTTTCGACGCGACCGCCCGCACTTCGAAATGCGGATGATTGAGATAGCCATCTGCAAGGTTTGGGTTCCAATTGAAAAAACGATCAATCCGTTTGGCGTAGCGGTCATGCACACAGGCGTGTTTCAGCCGACAGCGGCCTGCCGTAAGCATCGGCTGATGCGGGCAGGAAGCGCAGTCGATCGGCCTCCCCTCCCAATCAAACGCCTCGTCTATATCATCCGTCATCATCTTGGTCTTGTCTGCTTCTCTCGATGACTTCGAGCAAAACCTTGGCACCAATCTTGTCGGTTGGATCGAGCTCCAAAAGCTTGAGAATCGCGGCGAGCCCTTCGTCCAGATTGCCAAGCCGCATATGAAGATAAGCGTAGCCTTTGAGGGTGAAGAGAAAGAAGCGTGGTCCAATTTCCTCGTAAAGGCCGAATCGTGCATCCCCCGGTCGTACTTCGCGCCAGTCGCTCGGCAGCTTGTTCTCCTTTGCCGCTTTCTCAAGGCAAACATTCGCCATGTCGAGGGCTTCGCGAAGCCGCCCTTTATAGAAATAGAAACGGTAAAAACCGATCAGAACCGCGGCATGCCCCGGCGCCAGTGCTTGCGCTTGTCGCAAATGTGCCTCGGCGACATCATCCTGGTGATAGGAATAGGCGGCCTCCCAGAGATGCCAATCAGCCTCCGGGGGCAGTCCACCACCGAGCAAAGCATCGGCAAAGAGCGCATCCTCTTCTGAAGTAGTTTGCGGCTCTTCCTGCCGGGCCGCATTATGCATGCCTTAACCCCCCAATTCTAACCCTATAACCATCTCAATGACCGCAGGACTTCGCCTTGGGATCATGAAAGACAAGCCCGGTTTGAGAGGCAGTATCTGCAAAATCAATAGTCACACCATCGAGCAGTAAGCGGCTTTCAGCCGGAAGGAAAAGCTTGACGCCATTACGCTCAACGATGGCATCCCCAGGCGGGGGATCACGCAACACACTGATCTCCGCCGTGAGCCCCGAGCAACCCCCGGGGCTTACGGTGAGTCTGAACCCGCTACCCGGCGCTCCATCAGCCCGTAGCATGAGGCGAATGAATTTTTCCGCCGCCGGTGTAATGTTCAGATTCATCAACCCCTCCTACTCTGCTGCCTCATAGCGTGGATATGATGTATCGATAATGCAGGTATCATCAACAGGACAAACCGCCGCGCATTGAGGCGCATCGAAATGGCCGATGCACTCCGTGCATTTCTTTGGATCGATAACGAATGTGCCACCCTGTTCTGAGATCGCCAGATTAGGGCACTCAGCTTCACAGGCACTGCAGCTCGTGCATTGGGACGCAACTATTCTCAGAGCCATCTGTCACTCCTCTTAGGAGATCAATAGCAACCATAGCGAAAAGCCGTGAGCCGAAACGATCACCCTATCCGCCGCCGTCTCAACTCTTTTCCCGCCTAAGGCCACTCTCAAATAATAGCCTCATATCCAAATCTACTATCATTCCGGATATGAGGCTCTTCGGGATGCGGGGCTAATGAAGAGCGAAAGGCTTGATGACCATGCCTTTCGCACCCCATGACGTCTTTAGGCCGCCACAGCGACCCGCTCGCCGGGCCGAATCTCGGCATCGCCGCGCGTTTCATGCTTGATCTCGCCATTCTTGACCTTGGCAAGATAATCCTTGAACCAGGTGATTGCCGACTTCTCAATGAACTCATGAGCGAATTGGTCGATCGGCTCAATGCCCGCCTTGAGCAGATCATTCTTCGGGCAGCCACCGATCTTGGCGACGAACACCGCATGGCAGTCATTGATAGCCCGGATGATGGTCTCGAGGCTGTCTTCCTCGCCATAGCCACCCTGGCAATAGAGATCGACGCGGCGGTGACCAATGAATTTCGCCCCACTCGTCGAAAGCTCATAGATCTGGAACTCCTTGGCGTGGCCAAAGTGTTCGTTGATGAGCCCGGAGCCCTTTGTCGCAACCGCCACCAACAGCTTGATGGCGCTGCTTTCGCCAGCGAGCGTCGCAAGCTCTTCTTTCTTGGCTTCCGCCTTGGCGACGCGCTCTTCTTCGACCCGCGCCTGATAGGCTTTGCGCGTATCGAGGTCGTAGTTGACCTCCATCGACATGATCTTTTCTGTGGTGAACTCAGCGCTGCGGTCCTCGCCGAGAAGGCCGACGGCATCTGCCCGGCACTGACGGCAATGGCGCATCATGTTCATCTCGCCTTCGCAGGAATCCTGCAACGCCTTCAGTTCCTGCGCCGTGGGACCGCGCTGGCCATTGAGGCCAAACACCGTGCCATGCTCCGGCGCCGATATCAGCGGCAGGATGTTGTGCAGGAACGCGCCGCGCGA
>DATJTB010000210.1:0-16225 GCA_035503795.1 Methylocella sp. | reverse complement strand
ATTGCGGCGCGTTCAATAGGATGGGCCGGTTGACGGTCTGCGCAAAACAATTTTGGCGAGATGTGGAACTGAAACCGGGATTGTGCGCAATCCGACATGGTTTAATTTTGTCTGTGTGGGTCTTTAAAGGGTGCGGCTAGCGTCGAAGCTGCCCCCGGAGCCGACCGACAAGGAGGCCTCAATGCCAGAGCTAGACCCGTCGCACATCATGCAAGTCGGCATGGGGTTCTTCGCGTCGAAGACGCTGCTCTCTGCCGTCGAGCTTGGACTCTTCACCGAGCTCGCCAAGCAGCCGATGACGGGTGCGGAGATCGTCAGGACCTTGGGCCTGAGCCCCCGCGCTGTACCGGATTTTCCAGATGCGCTCGTGGCGCTCAACTTCCTCGAACGGGCGGGTGACGGACCGGACGCCCGCTACTCTAATACGCCCGAGAGTGCCATGTTCCTCGATCGTCAAAGCGCCGGTTATATCGGGGGCATCCTGGAGATGGCCAACGCTCGCCTTTACCGCTTCTGGGCCGACCTTACCGAGGCGCTCAAGACAGGTAGACCGCAGAACGAGGTGAAGGATTCAGGCGAGCCGGTGTTTGCTAAGCTCTACGAGGTCCCAGAACGGCTTGAGCAGTTCCTCAACGCTATGGCGGGAGTCTCGGCTGGAAACTTCAAGACGTTTGCTCGGAAGTTTGACTTTGCCAAATACAAGACCCTTTGCGATGTCGGCGGTGCGACTGGGCAGCTCTCCTGCATGGTTGCCACAGCAAACCCACACATGAGCTGCATCAGCTTTGATCTCCCAAAGGTCGCGCCGATCGCTGCACGTAAGATCGCACAGGCGGGTCTGGTCGACCGCGTCGCGGCCGTCGGCGGCGACTTCTTCGCCGATCCACTGCCCAAGGCGGACGTCATCACGATGGGAATGATCTTGCATGACTGGAACCTTGAGAAGAAAAAGACGCTGATCCGCAAGGCCTATGATGCGCTGCCCGAGGGCGGGGCGTTCGTGGTTATTGAGGCGCTCATCGACGACGCGCGCCGCGCCAATGCCTTTGGCCTGCTCATGTCGCTCAACATGTTGATCGAATTCGGTGATGCTTTCGACTACTCGGGTGCTGACTTCACCAGCTGGTGTCGCGAGGCCGGCTTCCGCCACTTCGAGATCATCCCTCTCACCGGCCCATCGAGCGCCGCCGTCGCCTACAAATAGGTTGGATATTTTAGGCCTAATCTGGAAAATGATTGCAAAAAGTCACTTGTCGACCGAACCCTGAGCGGTGTGAACCGGGATTTTGCGCCGGCTTACGTCCGAGATAAGTTTTAGTTTTGGGGCGGTCTATCTGGGCGGGCTCTGCGCCAGTTCTCCCAACGGACCGGCGCTTCGGATATTTCTATGACTTGGATTCGATCAGGCGGAATGGGTGGGTAAACAGGATGAGGTTCAGGTCTGTCCATTGCGCGCTGGGCGCGATCAAGCCCTCGAAGCCAAGGAAGAACGCCGCGTCGGCGATCTCTTGTGTCCGGCTGTATTCCGGGTTCATGGTGCGACCAGCATCGACGCCTAATTTGGCCAGCGTCGAAAGTCCGCGAGCCTGGGCGTCTGCGTTGCGCTGACCTTCAGCTTGCTGGCGAACCAGCGATCTTACGACGGGAAGACAGGCTGAAGCGAGAGCAGCTCCTGGATTTCGGCGATCGCTCAATCTTGCTCGAACGAGGTGTCGAGGACCTCAAAGGAGCCGTTGCACCAGCGGCTCAAAGAGGGGCTGCCGAGAGCCAGATCGCGCCCCGCCCGAAAGACGCGCCATACCTCGACGTCGAGTGCCTCGCGTGTGAACGCATCGACGGCGTCGAGCAATTCGAGATCACGCGCTCTTCGGGCATCCTCCACCACTTAGATCACAATAGTTTAGAGCGGGATTGGTGCGAAAAACCGGTATCCACTTTTTCGTATCCCGCTCTAGGTGTAAGCGCCCATCCAGTGCCTCGATCACGGCGAGAACCTGCTCCGTCCGGCCTTGATTGATGAGGTCTATCGCCCGCTCGTTGTTGAACATGGGATGCCGGGCGTGCAGCCAAAGCCGCGTCTCATCCGGGGTGTAGAAGTCGGCGAGCCGATCCACAACGTAACGAAGCTCCGCGATCACCATCTGGGTGCGCAGATCGGGCGTTGCCTTGCCGCTCGACCAACGTGAGACGGTCGCCGGTGACATGGCCACGATGTTGGCAATGTCCTTCCCCTGAAGTCCGCCGCCCTCCCTAAGGCGCTCCAAAACCCTGCTGACGGCAGTTGACATGATCAGCCCCAAGTCTGCCTGCCGTCATTCCCGCGCAAGCGAGAATCCAGACGCCTGCCGAGGATGCAGCATCCCTTGTGGATCCTCGCTTTCGCGAGGATGACATGGCGCTCTCTTCAGTTGAGAGTTGCATATCGATTTCACACTGATTGACGGTCCGCACAAAAGTATTTTGGTGAGATGCGGAGCGGTCTAAAATTGGGATTTTGCGCAAGGTTCATGTAGGTGTTGGGGAGAATTCTGAGGCCTTGAGGAATGGGGGATGAGCGGCGGGAATTTTGGCGACATCATAAATGCTGTAACGGGCATAGGCCACGCGATTGGCGATTTGCTCGACTTGGGGCTGGTTTTGCTCACTGGGGGAGCGACGGGTCCAATTCCCCAGGCTCTAAGCGATCTCCTCACGATTTTTAAATACGGATTGGCTGTGCTCTTCTTTACTTTCTGGGGCCGCTATTCTTTTGTCGTTCTTGCTGCCGCGAGTCTGCAGGAGGCGCGCTATGCGCGACGGGAATATGATAAGCTTCGCGACAATCTTACGCGCGGCGGCACCCGGCGCGTCTTTATCAGGAGCGACTGACCGAATTTCTTGATTGGATCGAAAGGTTTTTTGGCGACACGGGCCTGGCGGACCGGACTTTGTTTCCGCATGCCTTTTGGTTGAAGAAACCGGCCCCTTTATGGACGGCGCCTGCGTTCGACCGATGTTTGCTGCTCGCGCTTCTCTATCCCATTGTAACGGTTTTTCTTGTTTGGGCGATATCAGGCCATGTCGGTCCGGCCGAGGCAGCTCCGAAGCTCGGGCAGCTTGTCACGGGCGCACATTAACACCAAATTTCAACGCCCACGCCATGGTCGCAGAGGGTCGCGGTGTGTGTCGCAGCTCTCCTACAGTATTTTGCTGCCGGTTAAGGGGGCCCTGATGCTCGCCGCAACGGAGTCGGCGAGAATATCGCTGCCCTTTTGAAAGAAATGAACGTCGCGAGGTTTTTGGAAGCGGTCAGCCGACCCTATGGCAGCAGAATATAAATCGTCGATCTCTATGCCCTGCTCACGCATCACGCTAAGAGCAGCTTCATTATAACGCGCCACATCTTCAGAAACCCGGCTTTTCGCGCCAGCCGGAACAGGTGTTGTTGTGGCAAAAACCAGCTTCGCGCCTGTCTTTTTGAGACGCTCGACGATCTTCTCAAGGTTCGCGCGGTAAGACTCGATGGAAACCCAGCGAGGTCCCGCTTCGACCGGAACCATGATTTGCTTTCCAGGCGCAATATTTTCGGACTGGACGTGCTCCAAATCATGCAGCCCGGCGTTGAAATGGATCACTGCCCATTTGCCTTGCCCCAGCCACTGATCAAGCTTTTCGAGGATGGTGAGCGTGCTTTCGCAATTGGCCACCGGCCGGATCACATTTGCGATCCCTTCCAACCTTTGCCTGACAGGCAAAGTGTAGGAGATGGAAATGCTGTCACCGATGATGAGAACGGATGGCAGATGGGGGTCGACCGGGGCTTCGAAAATGGCAACGCTCCGGTTCTGTTCCTGCTCGCGATGAGTGTTCAGATCGGCACTAGGCGCTTCATGGGCGCAAGCGTGGCGGTAGGACACAAGTCCAGCTGCAGCAACAATTGCAGCCAAAACAGTCATAATATATTTGTGCATCGCAATAATAGTTCCCGTGCGAAGTGCAACGCTTGCGCGGTTCCAGCCTAGTCAAGCTTTTAGTTTAATTATACGTAGAACCACATACGCATTTTCTTAATGCGCCAGGCGTGATGACAAAGGGGGGCTGTATCCGTCCTTATGTACACAGCATAATTCAGCAACAGCGCGGCCGCCATGTGGCCAGTTGCCTCATCTGAAGTGTTCATAGCTGGATCGAGCGCTTATTCTCTCACGATGCTGGGGATGCTGAGCTCTTGGTGATCGGGGCTTTGACCCGAAGAGGGCGTGGATTTGCTGAAACGAAGCTTGTCGATCCAGCGACGCGCCGGTGTTTCAATCAAGAAAAAAGAGAAGTAACTGACGACGAATATTGAACCGTAACAAGCAAAAACGAGAAGAATGGCAGCTGATCTGGTTGCGTGGTTGAAATTTTCACCCATGCCGTTCAGTAAAAATGAGATGAACAACATATGCCACATATAGATCGAATAAGTCAGCTGTCCAAGGGGCGCGAAGCGCCGCACAAACGCGGACGGTCCGCCTCGGATATCGGCGGCAACGGCCGCAATAGCCACCATATAAACGATGAACAGGGTCATCAGCTGCGATAGGCCGGTGACCATCGCTACGATAAGGCCAGCAGTCAAGACAAAGAGGGTGAAGCCTGGCGCAGGAAGCCGTGCGACGAGATGGCGATTGTAGAAAAGGGCCGCACCAAAGATGAAGGACGGCAACGCACGAATAATTGGCGCCAGCTCAACCCAAGAACCATCCAGCCAATTCCATCCCTGTTGAGAGACCACGAACGTCGTCATCCCAAGGAGTGTCGACAAGCCGATACCGAGGAGCCCTAGAGCGCTTCTTGCGCCGACAAAAGCGAAAACAGGAAAGGTGATATACATCACCATTTCTGCGC
This sequence comes from Methylocella sp., assembly GCA_035503795.1. Classification (GTDB taxonomy): domain Bacteria; phylum Pseudomonadota; class Alphaproteobacteria; order Rhizobiales; family Beijerinckiaceae; genus Methylocapsa. The sequence goes on along the minus strand of DATJTB010000210.1, from coordinate 11,356 downwards.
TTACCGACCAGGTGATGCTGTTGAATGTCCTTCCGCACGATAAGAAGGAATGCATGAGAAGCGCCGTCTCGGCGATGCATTCTGGCTTGAACGACGGCGTATGGATGCCAGGAATATGAAAAAGCAGAAATACTGACCACATGATAATAAATGCGAGCAGCGTGAGCCAATGGAGCGGGACGAGCCGTCCCACACGTCGCTGAAGAAAGGTGAGATAGTCAGCGAAGGAGTTCATCCGGTTATGATAGATGAAGGCGATCACAAACCCTGAGATCACAAAGAACAAGTCAACAAACAGGGCCAACCCAGCCCTTTGTTCTCTGATGAGAAACGGGCTTTTGGTAACCGGAACAAAAAACTCATGTGAATGGTGGAAAACGATGGCCGTGGCGGCAATGAAGCGCATCAGATCGAGGTGAAGAAGCTCACCTGACGTCGACCGCAGCCGAGGCAATTTCGCAATCAAGCTCATTCTCGCCCCATTTCCTGCGGGCGACCGCTTGACCCATCGGCAGCCGGTCTGGGCAAAGCGGGCTACTTGCCTCGTGCCGAATGTTGGGCGTAAGGGGTCGGTCGTGTCTGCTCGCCCGACATTCGGCACTAGACTAGTCTAGCGAAACAGACTGCGGCCGGGTTCCGGCCCGGCCGCGTCCCGTTGAAACACCCGTATCGTTTCTATTGCACAAATCCTCGCGCGTGGCCCCCGGGGACCTTGCAGGAACAGCCCGTTCCAAGCCAACCCGGCTCGCGGAGCACGCAGGTCTTCACGGAAGTGGCGCAATAATTTCCGGGACCTGCCGCGCCGCCTGACACGGGGGCGGTTGCCGCGCTGGAGACCGCCACGCTTCGGCCGGTCATCAGAGGTGCGGTTTCAGTTGCGGCCAGAGGCGCGGTTGCGAGGGCAAAAGGCGCGGTTACAATACTTTCCAATCCAGATCCTATGCCGTAGCCGTTGGGGTATCCTATGCCGTAGGGGTTGGGGTTCCCATATCCATAGGCATAGCCCGGATACCAGACGCAGGGATGGTAGCCGCCGTTATACCAGCAAGCGACTTCAGCTGCTGAAGCTGGACCGCTCGCCACGAGGGCAGCACCAAACATGGTGGCCAACAATATGCCAGAGCGTAGCATAGCACTCTCCCTTTCGACGCTCGCATAGGCGGGCGACGCCCGAAGTTTTCGTGCGCCATCACCGTTATGCTCTCGTAGGGCAACGTCAGTCGCCGGAAAATGTTCCATGGTTGGCCCGCCTGCCGCGCCACCCGCGACGTTCATCCTGACGCCTTCATTTGGCTGGCGGCGCGTCCATCATCCCCCAGTCCTCAAGCCCGCAGAATACTCCCCATGCCATGACATTGATTGCGGCCGAGCCTCGGTTACAAGATACACCGGCAGAACGGCGTGACTCGTTTTTGAAAGAGCATGATGCGATGAGTCATGGCGGATAGGACATGCTTTCGGCGCCATTGCACCAGAGGCAAACCGACGCACTGTGTGAGAGCTTGTAAGGTTTCCCGTCTCGATCGGACAAAAATGTTTCACGTGAAACATTTTTGTCCGAATTTTCCTCGGCATCGGTCAAAACCAGGCCTCCCCGGTCATCAACAGGAGGGCAAGCCAGCTGTCTCTCTGACCCGTGCGACACACTTATAGATAACTTGCCGGCGCTTAGAGCTGCTTTCCGATCCGGTGGAATCGGAAAGCAGCTCTAGATCTTTGTTTTGTCGCATTTTCACATCGATGTCGCTGTTGCGAAACATCGCCAGCGATGTGCGAACCGGTGTCCACTTCGCTGGAAAATGCTCTAGCACTACTGAGTCAGAAAGCCGCATTTGGCTTCGCATGAGAATCAATAAGTGGCGATACCCATTGGAAAGAAAGGGGAATGACGCAGTAGTGCTAGTACTAGTTGAGACGGCTTTCCTTATAGTTGGTATCAACGGCCTTCTTTTCGTCCACAAGACTCATATCCTCGCCGGCGTCGATCGGGCGAACATAATGGCCCGCCCATGTGATATGCTTGGTCAAAGGACTGTCGGCTGTCGGATAGACGGGGGCGAGTCCCATCAGGCTCGGCACTTTCACGAGAAGCGCCGCCAGCTGGTAATAGAAGGTTTGGCTGTTCTCCACCGGTTCGGTGAGATCCTTTTGAAAGCCCCGCCCGGGCGCGAGTTGAACCTCTTCGAGCGGCTTGATGTTCAAGCCGTTCTTCCTCGCGTTTTCGGCCATCCATTCGAGCGCGATATCCGACAAGCCATGCCGGTCGTAGCCGCCACCCACATTTGAATGGACACCCGGGAACCATTTTTGCGCATAAAGCGGAAAGCCGAATCGATCCAGATTGGCCCGGTTGCGGTCACGATGATAGTCCGTTAAAGCCACGGGCGTGGGGCGGAAAAGCCAGCGCCGCTCGTCGGCCGCCAGAGCATGATAAGCGCTGCCGACGCTCTCGCTCAATTCGACACTATGAAAACTCGTCTTGAAAATCTTGTCGAAGAGATAGCCGGTCATGATGCCATAGGGCGCGCCCAGCGCGCCGACCGTGTCCCACACACCGAGGAACTTGATGTTGGCCGGCCAAACGTGGCAATTGTCTTCCCGGAATTTTCGGGCTCCGGCACCGTTCGGCTTCCAAGCCGGATCTCTGTCCTTGTAGTGAGCGTAGGCTTCCGCGACAAGCGGCAGATTGTGACGTTTCAAAACGCCGAGATTGTGAATGAGGCCGGCAATGCTGCGGGCCGTAAAGGCGCCCCGGCTAAATCCGAACAGAAAAATCTCATCACACGGCTCATAATTGCTCATGATGAAGGAGTAGGCGTGCATGATATTTTCGGAAATGCCGAGTCCGAAAACGCCGCCCCTGAAGGACTCACCTTTTCGGGTGCCGATGCCCGCGATGTAATGCACGATCTGAGGCTCGCCTTTTTCGTCGGTGAATTCCGTCGCTTGCAGCATCTTGAGCACATTGGTGCGATGCTGGGTGGGTTCGTTCCAAGTGCCGTCGCAAAAGATGACGAGTTTCTTTGTCATGGCGCGATTCCCCTTCAGGACATAACCTTCCCGCGCGCTTCAATTCAGGGCCTAGGGCTCCGCCACGCGCTCGTGACTCCACCTTAACCACGGGATCGAAAAAGCACACGCCATAAAACCCCGACCAATGGAAACAAGGTCTGTGGCTTCCTATCAACACTCCTGGGTATTTCCTCTGGTGGCCTTTTGATTGCCGGCTTTAAATCATTTTTTAGCCATTTACCGAGCATTACAATGTTTCGAAATGAACCAAGGTCCCGGTAACCTTCCCGTAAGGTGCCTGCCTTAGTCTCATTTTTCTTACATTTTGCTCGAGCGGGCCATTTCGTCATGCGGCGCTCCCTATTCTCGAAAAGGCTCTCGGCGGTCGGTTTCACAACCCTCGGTGGCTTGTTGCTGGCGGGTTGCGAGGAATCGGGGCTTTCTCCGGTTTCAGCCCGTTCGACCGCGCCGATCCCGCCACAGGCGCTGGCCGCGATGGACCAGATGGGCAGCTCGAAAAGCGCGCCGGTCCTGATCCGCGCCTATAAGAAGGAAGCCGAGCTGGAAATCTGGAAGATGAAGGCGGATGGCCGCTATGCCTTCTTCAAGTCCTACCCCATGTGCCGCTGGTCCGGACAACTCGGCCCCAAGGTGCGCGAGGGCGACCGTCAAGTTCCCGAGGGGTTCTATGCGGTCACGCCCGCCCACATGAATCCGAATTCTGCCTATTATCTTTCCTTCGATGTCGGCTATCCCAATACCTATGATCGCGCCTGGGGACGGACGGGCGGCTCGATCATGGTGCATGGCATTTGCTCTTCGGCCGGCTGCTTCTCGATGACCGATGGGCAGATCGCCGAGATCTATGCCGTCGTCCGGGAAGCCTTTGCCGGCGGCCAGCGTGCCATTCAGATGCAGTCCTACCCCTTCCATATGACGGCCGAAAATCTCGCCAAATATCGGCTCGATCCGAATATCGACTTCTGGAAGCAGCTGAAGGAAGGCTATGACAATTTCGAGGTGACGAAACAGGATGTCGCGGTCGGAGTCTGCAACCGGCATTATGTGTTCAACGCGGTCGCTGCCGATGGCTCGCATCTCGATCCGACCGGCGCCTGCCCGCCGCTCAAGCATAATGACGACGTTCAGGCCGATGTCGCGCAGCGCGAGAAGCGGGATGATGCGAAGATCGCCGACTTGGCGGCGGGCGGCCTGAAGCCCATTCATACCGTCTATACCGACGGCGGTCAGCATCCGGATTTTGCGTCTCTCGCAAGTTATGCGAGCCGGCCGGACGCCCTGGCGAGCGGGCCGATCGATGTCGCCCTTAATGAGGATAAGCCGAATAAGCCCAAGAAGGCTCATTCGGAGGTTTCCGCCAAAGCGTCCGCCGGCAAGACGGACGAGTCCAAACCGGCTCAAGCGGCGACTTCGACTCAAGCTGAGACCAAGCCATCCGACGCTGTCACCGCCGCCGCGGCGTCGGAAGCCGAAAAAACTCCCCCTTCCTGGCTGAGGCGGCTTTGGGGTGGGCGGACGTCGCCTGAGGAGAAAGCGGCGGTTGCGCCGCCGGATGCTGCGGCGACCGCGCCGGTGGCCGCTTCCCCGGCCGGGGCGACGCAACAAGCCCAAGCGCCGGCACAGGCCGCGCAACAAGCCCAAGCGCCGGCACAGGCCGCGCGGAAAGGCGCTTCTACCACCACCAAGCCACGGGACGGGAACAACAATGGCAAGCCTCAGGATGGCAAGCCGCAAGATTCGGTTGCTGCCCCGGCGCCGGTCAAACCGGCAGCGGCGCTTTCACCGGGTGAACGAGCAAAACTTGCCATGTTGCGCGGTGCCGAATCCGAGCCCGTGCAGACCGATCGGTCGGATAGCCCTCACTGAGCCGACAAGCGCTGGCCCGCGCAGCCATCCGGCCCCCGCCTCGTTTCCTCGGAAACCTTGCCGCCCGCCAAGCGGCGAATCGTGCCAGAGCGGGATGAGCAAAGTGTGAAGTGGTTTTGCCCTCGCATCCCGCTCCGAATTACGAGAATCGATCACGATGATTTTGGATCGATTCGATCCAAAATCATCGTGATCTAGCATGAAGATGTTGCGTTGCGCGCCAACGCATGCGCGCATGCAACGCGCAACAATCGTCATCATACCAGGACCGGTGTGATCGATTGCGAGGATTTGCGACGTGGGCTTGACGGAAAACAACGGTCACCGATGAGACTTACTCCGACGCCGTTTCGCGATGCACGAGGAGCGGCCCGAAGGCTTGCGTCACGGGCATGAGCTCGATCGTGTTGACATTGACATGGGCCGGCAGGCTTGCAATCCAATGGACCGTCTGGGCGATATCCTCGGGAGTCAACGCTTGGGTGTCGTCATAGACCTTGGCGGCCCGCTCGGCGTCCCCGTGAAACCGGACGAGGGAGAATTCCGATCCACCAACGAGCCCAGGCTCAACATCGGTGACGCGGACCTTGGTGCCGAAGAGATCGGCGCGCAAATTCAAGGAAAACTGCCGGACGAAAGCCTTGGTCCCTCCATAGACGTTACCGCCGGGATAGGGATAGGTCGCCGCGACCGATCCCATATTGATGATGAGCCCGCGATTGCGCGCCACCATGCCGGGAAGAACGGCGCGGGTCACATAAAGCAGGCCTTTGATATTGGTATCGACCATGGCCTCCCAGTCGGCTGGATCGGTCTTATGGGCCGGATCGAGGCCCAAGGCGAGACCCGCGTTGTTGATCAGCAGGTCGAGATCGGCAAAATCGGAAGGCAGGGACGCGATGGCGGCGGAGACGGCTTGCGCATCGCGGACATCGAGCGGGAGGGTGAGCAATGGCGTGGAGCCGATCTCCCTGGCAAGCGCTTTGAGCCGTTCCTCGCGGCGTCCGACCGCGACAATGAAGTGATCGCCCTCATGGGCGAAACGCCGGACGATCGCCGCGCCAAATCCGGCCGTGGCGCCAGTAACGAGAATCCTCATCGTGTCTCCCTAAGGCATTAAAAGCCTTCCGATAAGAGGCCTACCGTTGTTATTGTCAAACTTTCGCGGCCGAACCCCACTTAGAGCGAATTCTGCAAAAGTTGACAGACTTTTGCGACGAGAATTCGCTCCAACTTTTTGATCTTGCGCGATTTCTTATCTCTCGAACGATTCCGTTCGAGAGATAAGCGCGCTAAGGGGAGATGGCTTCGGTTTGCCCATAGAGTGATTTTGGATCGACTTGATCCAAATCATCGTGATCGATGGATGATCGCAATAATTGCGACAACTGAACGTGCCTAGCTAGTTCGGGACCGTGCTTCTATCACAGTCGCGAGATCGTAATGACGCTGGATGATGATTTTGCAGCCGCTTTCCGATGAGTTTTATTTTGTGAGCTCAAACGATGAAATCCGGGATCATTGGACAATTGGGCGAGGTGGAGCTTCTGCTCCCCGCACTGATCGCGGAGGGATTGGCCGCCAATGACCGGGTGAAGGCCCGCCTCAGCCTCTTGCAGGCGGCTTTGCGTCATGCGCAGGACCCATCTAAGGCGCGTTTTGATCTCGCGGGGGAATGCCGCGCGGCAGGCCTTGATCCGGCGCCCCTGGAGGCACTGGTCAATGGCGCGCACTTCGTTCCAGACGCACGCATCACGGCACCGGGTCTCGACAAGATCAGCGATGCGATCTTTGATGATGTGGATGAGATGGCGCGGGCTGTCAAAGCGGGAGAGCCTGAGCCTCACGATCGCGATGCCGGCCTTGAACGGCTGTCCGCCATCAAGGCAGCGATCTCAAGGGGAGAGGCCGACACGATTGCACCTGCTGACATCACAAGGCTGACCGGGATGGCGGATGAGAGCGGCGACGGTCTGCATCGCTTGGTGATGGATCTCCACAAAGCGCTCAATCGTCTTGCGGCCGCGCATGCGGAAGAGGTGGTTGCCGGCGCCCATGCCTATGGGCTCCTTCCGCAGGACCGTCCCGCCGTTGAAGCTTTCATGCGGGGCTTGGAATCGACTGCCAAGCTGAAACTCGGCCATCCGGGTCTCGGCACCACCGCGATGCGGTCGGGCGGACGCCTGACGATCCAGAACGATATCGGTGAAACCGATGCGCATGTCATTGTGATCGGGGTGGAGCCTGAGGTCGTGACGGTCACCTACACGGATGTTCACTTGGCACGGGCCAAATTCTTTACCGGTCTCTTTCAAAGCCTCGCCTTTCAGTGGAGCGGGCTTGAAAGCCAGAAGGCTGCGGGTCTTTCCGAGAATGGGACATTCTATCTCGTCACCGGCCGCTGCCGGGTCGATGGAGAGACAGGCCGTGATCTTTGTCTCGAAACCATCGGCGCTGGCCTCGTTTTCTTGATTGATTGGAACAAGGCCCGCAAGGCTTTGCGGACCTTGGTTCAGAAGGCGGACGCCGTTCGCCTTCTTGCCTGGTCCGCGCAGAACCGCCATGGGCACAGAGCCTTTCTCGAACTCGGAGGCAGCGAGCTTGTGGCCCAGGCCGTGCGCAATGCGGCGCCGAAGCGGATTCGATTCGGCGAGTCGCTTGACCAGACGCTCGGACATGAGGCGGCCGTGGATTTTCTCAAATCAGTTTTGCGCATTTCAGCAGAAGCGTTACTGCACGGGGAATCCCCTCGCTCGGCGAGAGACCACATCGAGGCGGAGGTGATTCGCCATCTCGCCCGCGCCGACGGCGGTCTGTTGGCGGTTGTTGTGCGTCAGGCCGGCTTGGCGCGTGAGCTCGCGGTCGCGATCGCGCATTTCATCTCCGGCAAGCCATCAGGCCGGGCTGTCGATCGCGCTCAATTAGCTGAGCGGGCGCGCTGGATCGAGGAGAAGGCTGATAAGATCGCCATCGACGCACGCAATGAGGCCGCTCGGCTTGACGCGGCGCCCGTGATCGAACGCCTCGTCAACCGCACCGAGGAAGCCATTGACGAGTTTGAGCAGGCGGCCTTTATCGCTTCCCTCCTCGATGGGGAGGTGGCATCCGAACTGCGTTCGCCGCTGGCGGAGCTTGCTGCCCTCGCAGTTGTCGGGGTAGAGGCGGCCGCTGCCGGGGTTGCGGCAGCGATCGATGTGCCGGAAGGGCATCGGATCGATTTCGAGGATGCGCTTGCGGCGGTTGAACGGCTAATCCAGGTTGAACATGAGGCCGATGCCGCGGAGCGCAGTGTGACAGCGATCATCCTGCGTGGGGCGTTCGATCTGAAGACATCGCTGTCGATTCTTGAATTGTCGAGGGCGATCGAGCGCGCAGCCGACCGGCTGGCCGGGGTCGGCCATCTGCTGCGCGCCTATGTGCTCGCCGATCTTTCCACATAGCGTCCCGAACTTCATGCAGATTGTCCGGATTGGAAAGGGATCGAAGGAGCGGCCTTCCGCCGAGATCATCGGTGCGAAAGCCGCCAATCTGGCGCATATGGCGAGCCTCGGCTTGTCGGTGCCGCCCGCCTTCGTTCTGCCCATCGAGCTGTGCGCCGCGATCATCCGTGGTGATCCACAGGCGAAGCGCGAACTGACCTATGGCTTGGACGAAGGAGTCACATTCCTTGAGAAGGCGACGGGTCGAGAGTTTGGCAGCCGGCGTGCGCCGCTGCTGGTCTCGGTGCGATCCGGGGCCGCGCGGTCGATGCCGGGCATGCTGGAAACCGTCCTCAATGCCGGCTGTACGTTAAGCGCGGTGCATGGCCTCGTGCGCCTCACGGGCCATCCGAAATTTGCCTTCGATTGCCGGCGTCGCTTTCTCGAAAGCTATGGGAGCGTCGTTCTTGGGCTCGATCGCTCCTTGTTTGCCAAGCGGCTGACCGGCTTCCTGGCCAAAGAAGCCGCCTTGGATGAACAATCACTCGACAGCGAGGCGGTCGAGCGACTGGGCCTCGCCTATCAGCAGATGATAGAGGATGAGGAGTGTCTTGTCCCCGAAGATCCGATGGCGCAGCTCGAAGCGGCGGCGCAGGCTATCTATCGATCATGGGCATCCGACCGGGCGAGCACTTATCGGCGGCTTGAGCATCTCGAATATCTTCAGGGGACCGCCGTGACGGTCCAAGCCATGGTCTACGGAAATCGCGGCCTGTCCTCAGGCGCCGGTGTTGCGTTCTCGCGCGACCCTTCGACCGGCACTGCAAAGCCTGTCATTGATTTCCTATTCGAGTCGCAAGGCGAGGATGTCGTCTCCGGAAGCCGCGACCCGGATCCCGGGACGGCGATCGCTTGTTCGATGCCGGCACCTGTACTGGAATTGCGTCAAACCCTCGCCAAGCTCGAACAGGAATTTGCCGATGTGCAGGATGTCGAGTTCACAATCGAGGAAGGGCGATTGTGGATCTTGCAGACCCGGGCCGCCAAGCGCACGCCCTTGGCGGCTTTGCGCTTCGCTATTCAGTTTGTGGAAGAAGGACTGATCTCGCCAGCCGAGGCCTTGCAACGGCTTTCGGGCGTGAATCTCGACACCCTCGAGCGCACCCACATGGGTGAAGAAGGTGCGCCTGCCGCGCGAGGCACAGGGGCATCCGCCGGAATTGCGGTCGGGCGTGTGGCATTCGAGCAGGAGAGCGCGGAACGCATGGCTGCCGGCGGCGATCCCGTCATTTTAATGCGTCCCAACATTAGTACCGCCGATGTCGCGGGCTTCGCCATCTCTGCCGGAATCGTCACCGCTGTCGGCGGCCGCACAGCACATGCGGCGCTGGTTGCGCGCCAGATGGGCAAGCCCTGCATCGTCGGTTGCGCGGCACTGAGCGTTGATGTGGCAGGCAAATGCGGGCAGCTTGGCAAAGACATCGTTCATGAAGGCGATTGGATCTCCATTGATGGGGAGACGGGCGCTATTTATTCTCGCCGGTGCGAGATTGTGTCTGAACGGCCGGAAGCGGAGCTTGCTATGATCGAGCGCTGGCGGCGCGTTATCGGCCCTAAATAAAGAATATAAAGACTTGTTTATATCTTTATTGCGCTTCAAAGCATCATTTGCTAAAGGAGCCGATGCAGCCGAAAGCTTCTTTTTCCTGGAGCACCAAAGTCCCATGACGCACGCCGCCCATGATTACGCCATCGCCAACATCGAGCTTGCCGGCTGGGGCCGCAAGGAAATCGCGATCGCCGAAACGGAGATGCCAGGTTTGATGGCGACGAGGGCCGAATATGGGCCGAGTCAGCCGCTCAAGGGCGCGCGAATCGCCGGCTCGCTGCATATGACGATCCAGACCGCCGTGCTGATTGAGACCTTGAAGGCGCTTGGCGCGGATGTCCGCTGGGCCTCATGCAATATTTATTCGACCCAGGACCATGCCGCTGCGGCGATTGCGGCGACCGGCACCCCGGTCTTCGCCATCAAGGGCGAATCGCTCGTCGATTACTGGGAATTTACCCATAGGATTTTTGAATGGGTGGACGGCGGCGCGCCGAACCTTGTGCTGGATGATGGCGGCGACGCGACCTTGCTTATTCATCTCGGAATGCGGGCGGAGGCGGGCGACACGGCTTTTCTCGATAAGCCCGGCAATGAGGAGGAGGAAGTTCTCTTCGCGGCGATCAAGAAGCGCCTATCCTTCAATCCCGGCTGGTATGGCCGCTGTGGTCAGGCGATCAAGGGCGTGAGCGAGGAGACGACGACCGGCGTGCATCGGCTCTACATCATGGAACGTGATGGCAAGCTTTTGTGGCCGGCGATCAACGTCAATGATTCCGTCACGAAGTCGAAGTTCGACAATCTTTATGGCTGCCGGGAATCGCTCGTCGATGGCATACGCCGCGGCACCGATGTGATGATGGCCGGCAAGATCGCGATGGTGGCGGGCTTTGGCGATGTGGGCAAGGGTTCGGCCGCTTCCTTGCGCAATGCTGGCTGCAGGGTGCTGGTTTCCGAGGTGGATCCGATCTGCGCGCTGCAGGCGGCGATGGAAGGCTATGAAGTCACCACCATGGAGGATGCGGCGCCGCGCGCCGATATTTTCGTGACCTGTACCGGCGATATCGATGTCATTACCATCGACCATATGCGGGTGATGAAGGACCGCGCCATCGTCGCCAACATCGGCCATTTCGATTCCGAGATCCAGGTCGCCGCTCTGCGCAACTTCAAATGGCACAATGTCAAGCCGCAAGTCGATGAGATCGAGTTTCCCGACGGCAAGCGCATCATTCTTTTGTCGGAAGGACGCCTCGTCAATCTGGGCAATGCGACGGGCCATCCATCCTTTGTGATGTCGGCTTCTTTCACCAATCAGACCCTGGCGCAGATGGAGCTCTGGACGAAGCAGGGTCAATATGACCGCAAGGTCTATACGTTGCCAAAGCAACTCGATGAGAAAGTCGCGGCCCTTCACCTGGAAAAGATC
>DATJTB010000209.1:0-7087 GCA_035503795.1 Methylocella sp. | reverse complement strand
CAGCAGTTCATTGATAGCGGTTTTCGAGCGGGTCTGCTGATCGACGGTCTTCACGATCACCGCGCAGTAAAGCGAGGGGCCGGGCGTGCCATCGGGCAGAGGTTTTCCTGGCAGATTGCCGGACACCACGACGGAATAGGGAGGCACATAGCCGGTATGCACCCTGCCCGTCGTGCGGTCGATGATCTTCGTTGAAGCGGAAATGAAGGTTCCCATGGAGATCACCGCACCCTGCCCGACGATTACGCCCTCGACGATCTCCGAACGCGCGCCGATGAAGCAATCATCCTCGATGATCGTCGGGTTGGCTTGCAACGGCTCGAGCACCCCGCCAATGCCCACCCCGCCTGAGAGATGCACATTCCGGCCGATCTGTGCGCAGGAGCCGACGGTAACCCAGGTGTCGACCATGGTGCCGCTGTCGACATAGGCGCCAAGATTGACGAAGGAGGGCATGAGGACCACGCCCGGCGCGATATAGGCGGAATGGCGCACCACGCAATTGGGGACCGAGCGGAAACCCGCCGCCGCATGCTGCTCTGGCCCCCAGCCTTCGAATTTCGAGGGGACCTTGTCCCACCAGGAGGCGCCGCCCGGTCCGCCGGAGATCAGCTTCATGTCATTGAGGCGGAAAGAGAGGAGCACGGCCTTCTTCAGCCATTGATTGACCTTCCAGGAGGAAGGTCCGGTCGCGCCCTCGATCTTCTCGGCGACCCGCAGCTTTCCGGCATCGAGCAGCGCCAAGGCTTGCTCGACCGCCGCGCGAATGTCGCCTTGTGTGGCCGCAGTGATGTTCGCGCGGTCCTCGAAAGCGGACTCGATGATCGCCTGGAGATCGTGCATCTGTTCCTCCAAAGGGAATGATTGGATGGCGAGGCGGGAGGTTTGAGGCGCTAGCCGAGAAAGTCAATCATCTTCCGGGGGCATGAGCGAAGGACGTCGGATGCCGGCATTTTGCTGGAGAACACATATACGCCGCGCTTTAAGCAAGCGGTCAGCCGTTCCCCTCCTTCGGCGTGAAAGCGCCATGCAGGAACAGGGCGAGATCATTGGTCACGAAATCGATATGGGGCGGCACGGCCGCGCCCATAATCTCGAAGGCTTCGCGATGGTCTCTCTGCCCGGGCTTGGGGACGACGAGAACGGTCCGCATGCCTCTTTCATGCGGGATGACCAGATTGCGGGCCAGATCCTCGAACATGACGGCGTCAGCCGGGTCGACCTCATGCCGGTCGAAGAACCGCTCATAGGTCGCAGCCGCGGGCTTCGGCAGGAAATCGGCGTCCACAATATCGAAAATTTCATCAAAGAGCGCCCGAAGGCCAAGCGCCTCGGCCGTGCGCAGAGCATGCTCGCGCGAGCCGTTGGTCAAGATGAGCTTGCGGCCCGGGAGCATCGATATCGCCGCGGCGAGCTCGAGATCGGGCAATAGCGAGGAGCGATCGATATCATGGGTGAAGCGAAGGAATTCCTCCGGGGGGATGTCATATTCCTCCATCAGCCCGCGCAAGGTCGTTCCATAGCGCTGATAGTAATATTTCTGCAGGCCGCGCGCGGAGAGGCCGTCAAGCCCAAACAGATGCGCAAGGTAGAGCGTGATGCGCTGGTCGATTTTCGGCCAGAGATCGCAGTCGGCCGGATAAAGCGTGTTGTCGAGATCGAAGACCCAAGTCTTGATGCCCGCGAGCGCATCGATTTGCGGGGCGGCGGCTGGTGTCGGCTCTCGTGGCTCGATCGCATCACCTGCCGTCTCGGTTTTCGCGGCGTCCGGCGCGGTGCCCCCGAGAGGCAGGATGAGCGGTTCGTGCGAAGGATTTTTCAACGGGATCTCATTTCGTCTTTTGGCCGATTTCGATGACAGCGACTGTCATCTCGGGTCCGTCGCTCAAGACCGAGCTTGTCGGTGGAATGACTGGCATTTTACCCATGTCGTGGTTCGAGACTTCTTCTGTCAAGTGTTGACGGCACGCGCAAGGGAGTTACAGGACATTCCCTTGCGTCGATCCTACCCTTTGTCGAGGGGTGTTGGCTTGCGTCTTGTAAGGTTGCCGTTGCCAACCGGACAGGAATGTTTCACGTGAAACATTCCTGTAAGGTTTTGGGCCGCAATCGGACAAATTGGGCCGAGGCTGGACGGCTTGGAGCTTCTTGATTTATCGCATTTTCGCATCGATGTCGCTGTTGCGAAACATCGCCAGCGAGATGCGAACCGGTATCCACTTCGCTGGAAAATGCTCCAGCTTCAACGGGTGATCAGAGTGCCGGCGCCGTGATCGGTCAAAAGCTCGATCAGTACGGCATGAGGTAGCCTGCCATTGAGGATGACGACCCCCTCGACGCCCTGCTCGAGGGCAAAGATGCAGGTCTCGACTTTCGGGATCATGCCGCCGGTGATCGTGCCGTCGGCGATCAGCGCATGGATTTCATCGATGCGCAATTGCTTGATCAGATTCCTCTCGGCGTCGAGCACGCCCGGCACATCCGTCAGGAGCAGGAGGCGCTTGGCCTTGAGCGCGCCGGCGATCGCGCCAGCAAAGGTATCGGCATTGATGTTGTAGGAGTCGCCATTCTCACCCTGCGCCACCGGCGCAAGCACGGGGATCAGCTCGCGGCCAAGGATTTGATCGAGGACGGTGCTGTCGACCTTGGCCGGCTCGCCGACAAAACCGAGATCGACATCGGCGCCGGCCTGCGTCAGCTTGCGGGCCGTCACCATATTGCCATCCTTGCCGCAAAGGCCGATGGCGCGGCCGCCCTCGGCATTGATGAAGCCGACGATCTGCTTGTTGATGGAGCCGGCGAGGACCATCTCGACGATCTCCATGGTCGCCTTGTCGGTGATCCGCAGGCCATCGGCGAAGGCCGATTTAATGCCGAGCTTGGCGAGCATGATGCCGATCTGCGGGCCGCCGCCATGGACGACGACCGGATTGACCCCAGATTGCTCGAGCAGCACCATGTCGCGGGCAAAACTCCGGGCGCCTTGGTCATCGCCCATGGCATGGCCGCCATATTTGACGACGACGATGGCGTCGTCATAGTGCAGCATATGCGGCAGCGCCTGCATCAATATGGCGGCCTGCTGCTGGGCCTGGGCCTGCGCCTCATCCGGCGAATTCGCATCCGGCTCGCTCATCCGTTCCGTCTCTTCGTCCAACGATTGTCCTTGTGGCGCGCGGTCTTGCGCGTCAGGCGAGCCGGGGCGGGTGGGAACCGTCCGGCCGTTGCGGGTTGAAACATCCGATTCGAGCCCCCGTCCCTCGATCTTCGCCTCCATTTGGCCTGCCGCAGCGATGTAATCGATCACATCCATGCCCACAAGCCTCGTGCCGCTATCCATGGTCAGCTTCGAGAAGGAAGTCACGGCCTCAAGCGCGTCAAACGCCTTGCAGCGCCATCGGGCGCCCCCGCAATGTCCTATGCCAAGGCGTAGCAGCCGGCGTAGCCTTCTGTCACCTCAAGCGGAAAAGCCTCGATCAAAGCGAGGCCGGGCAGGGAACAATTCCGATCCCATAAAAGCCTATGGGGTGCCTTGTTCCACTCGACCGAAAATTCCTTGAGATGGGCGATGATCCCGACTCCGAGTGCCTTGAGCACCGCTTCCTTGCATGTCCAGATTTTATAGAATGCCTCATGCCGCATGGCCGTGCCGAGCTGTGTCAGCGCTTGATATTCAGCCGTCGAAAAAAAGGATCGCGCCACGTCCATCTGATCGGCGAAGCCCCGCATCCATTCGATATCGACCCCGATGGGCCGCTCATCCGAGAGGCCGATCAACGCATAAGCGCCCGAATGAGAAACATTGAAACAGGGTCCGGCGCCGGATGAAAGGCGCGGCTTGCCATTCGGCCCCTCGCTGAAGCAAATGTCTTTGGCGGGGATCTTTGTCGTCCGGCTCAAAAGGTGGCGCAAGGTGGCGCGGGTGAAGGCAAAGAGCCGCCGGTCCTCGGCCTGGAAAAAACGGTTGGCTCTCGCCTTTTCTTCCTCCACCAGGCTGTCCCACACGAGCGAAGGGATTTCCTCCGGCCCGACCGGCCCGGCGAGCCAGAGCACCACCTTTGGCCCGGAATGGCCAACGAGACGCGACAGGGGCCAGGGGGCGGCCGGCCAGCACAAATCGAGGCCGGCTCTCTTGCCAGCAGGAGAGGCATGGTCTGGTGAAGCCATATTGGACAAGGTCAGAAAGGATCCAGCGTCAAACCTCACCCTATCGTTTTTCATTCCGACAAAAAAGCCGCGGATCGTTCCGATCATCGGGTTCAAGGCCGAAGACGGCTTGATCTGATTTTGGTCGCTTGCGGAGGGTCGCGCGGGGGCGCGGTTCATTGTGAGCGTTAAAAGGCGGACGAGCCAGGCGTTCTAAAAGTCTCGCAGGACGACGCGACCGCTCGTCGCATACCGGTTTTTGGATCGCAGGAGAACCTTCGCTATGATCTATGAGCTAATGAAGTTCGCGCATCTCATCGGTTTGGCGCTGATCTCCGGCGGATTGATCGGGGTATGGATGTTGGACCTGCGGTCGCGACAGTTGGCTGACCTTCCCCTGTTCGCCGAAGCGGTGCGCAATGTCGCCGTTTTCTACGATGGCGTCGTCGTGCCGGGGGCTCTGCTGCTTCTCGCCTCCGGCACGTGGCTGATCGTTTCCTTTTATGGAGGCTGGAATTTTCTTGGGGTGCCGTGGCTCGCAGGAATGGTTGTGCTCTTCGCTTTCGAATTTATTGAGGGCAACACGATCACGCGTCTTTACTTTATCAGACTGCGGCGATTGACCAAAGAAGCCTTGCAGCGCGGCTACGTTACGCCTGAGCTGGAGTGCGCGCGGGTGGTGAGCGTTCCCACCTTCACCCACTTCCTCGACATCCCACTCCTCATGGTCATCATCTCACTCGGGGCCATACGCCCGGACACTTGGACGCAGTTCATTGTTGGCGTTGTTGCTGCGCTGTTGGTCGCGACGCTCCTTACGCTCATCATTCCTCGCCTGTATCCTTGGATACCGAAGACAAGTTCTGAAAAGTCGCCTTAAAGGGCTCTCACCACGCGTTCTAGATCACGATGATTTTGGATCGAACCGATCCAAAATCATCGTGATCGATTCTCCTAATTTAGAGCGGGATGCGCGGGCTGGCGGTGAGCGGCCCGCGCATCATGTGCAAAAGTCAACCAGAAGGTGTGGGAAGCCTCGATGAGGGGATTCACTGGCGTGCGTCGTCGCGATAAGACCGCGCATGAGGCATATTTCCCGCCCGCGTAACAAAGCCGCGACGGCCCGGAGCAACAGGGAATACCGTTTCAAGGCCGGCGCAAAAGCAGGCTGATCCAGCCCTCCACATCCAGACGCCGCACCAAGGCCATATCCTGCATTCGATAGGCGCTGAGGATGCTCGCCACATCGGAAGCGATGAAACCGGAGAGAATTATATCGGCGCCGGGCGCGGCAAGCCTTGCAATCTCAGGAGCCATATCGCACAGTGGCCGGGCCAAAATATTGGCGAGTACGAGATCATAATAGCGGCTTTTTCTCAGCAAGGGATGCGTGGCGCCTCTCGCGCGGACCGGCCGCACGAAGCTCGCAACCTGGTTGCGCCGCGCATTGCTCGCGGCGGCCATCACGGAGACAGGATCGATGTCTCCGGCGGCGATCCGGCGCTTGAATAGTTTGGCCGCGGCGATGGCCAGCACGCCGGAACCCGTGCCAAGATCGAGGATAGCGCGGGGCCGGCGGTGGCGCGCGACGGTTCCAAGAAGCTGCAAGCAGCCTTGCGTCGAACCATGATGGCCGGTACCAAAGGCCAGCGCGGCCTCGATCTCTATGCCGATGTCATTGGCCTTGACGACTCCCTGGCCGTGCGCGCCGTGGACGAGAAAACGTCCGACTCTCACCGGCGGGAGATTCCCCAGAGAAGTGGCGACCCAATCCCGTTCCTCGATCTCGCCAAAAACGAGCGCCCGGCTCGCGGCCTCACCAGCCGCCAAAGCCACAAGAGTCCGAACGAGGTCTTCATCGGGCTCCGAACCGAAATAGACCTCGACGGCCCAACGGCCGTTCCCGCGCTCTGGAAGCGGGGTTTCCTCAAAGGCGCAGGCTGCGGTCGTGGCCGGATCGAAGCTTTCGACGATCAGATCGGCAACGCGCCGCGCCGAAAGCTCCTCGTCGCAGCTCAACCGCATGACATGAGTGGCGCCATTGGGAGGGAGGCCTTCGAGCATGGCGAGACGTCAGGCCCGCCGACCGCGCAGTTTCACCGACGCTCGCGCATCTCGATTGGCCTTTGGCAGGGATTCGCGGGCCTTGGCGGAATAATGCGAGGCATTTGCACGGCCGGCGCACACCTCGCGCGCGAATAGAATGAGGTGATGGGCGCATAAACCTACGCTCAGGATCGGCTCGATCTCGCCGCGCACAAGGCGTCGCCCGGCAAATTTCCAGAAGTGGCGCCGGTAGTCGGAGCGCAGCCCGGCAAACCAGAAAACCCGGGCGAGCATGATGAGACCCATCTTGATGTTGCGCGGGTTGACGCGCTGCCGACTCGGCGGCCGCCGAACCCGATTGGGCCGGGTCGCCTGCATCTGATATTCGTAACGGGCAAAGAGCGCTTGGGGCTTATAGGCTTTCGCCATGCAATCGCGCCACATGGCGAGCACTTGCTCATAAGGCAGCTTGAAATCGACATTCGATTCAAGACCCAGGGCTTCCTCGTCGAGCAGCCGGCTTTCCCGGCTCAAGCGGTTCCACAGCGGCGTTTGCGGCAGGGCCTGCAAAAGATTGATCGTCGCCATCGGTATTTGCGACTGCTCCAGAAAGTCAAGGATCCGGCGGCCCGTATCGGGCGTATCCGTATCAAGACCAAGAATGATCCCGCATACCACCTCCATGCCATGCCCATTGATGGTCGAAATGGCCTCAAGCATCGGCATCATGAGATTTTGCCGCTTGTCGATCAATGCGAGCGCTTCGGGCTCAGGCGTTTCAATGCCGCAGAAAATGGTGTCAAAACCCGCCTCACGCATGAGACGCAAGATGTCGGGGAAGCGAGCGATGTTGAGCGTGGCCTCGCAGGCCAGGCTCAGGGCATAGCCATTGCGT